>JANXTU010000157.1 GCA_025352235.1 Fimbriiglobus sp. | reverse complement strand
GCCCGTACTGTTTCTGGTGCATCGAGTTTGACTCGGCCCGGTGGTTCGATTGGGCGGGGAGCGTTTTCGGCCCATTCGTTGGCGACGACCGATGGTCTTCACCGACCGCGTGTCGATCCCGTTTGGACGGCTGGTTCCCTTTGCCGACTCCCCCGCCGGACGCCTTTTTTTCGCTCCCCCTCAGGAGCACAAGCACCCCGCCTCGCCGTCGAACGGGGCTGCGTCCGGGTGCGCCCCGAAGGCCGAATTTACAGCTCCACCCGCAGCGCAAGCCAAGAAACTGGCCGCGAGGCCACATCGCTCATTTATCCTAAGCCATTCACCGCTAGAGCTTTAGCCACCATTCGAACCGCCCGGCAAATTCTGTGTTCCTTGGGCGTGCCTTTACTCCGGGCACCGGACCCGGAAGTAGATCAGCCCCTCGACGGCGACGTTGCGCACGTCGTACCGGCCGAAGCACCAGCAGTCCGGCCGGCCCCGCATGTACTCCCACACCAGCAGCCCGAAGAACTTGCGGGCCGCGTCGAAGTCCCGGTTGCAGGCCGACTCGTAGATGGGCCAGAACGGGGTGCCGGTCCAGTCCTGGCCGGGCAGGAAGCTGGACGCCTCGATCTCCTTGTCGCCCATCCGGCGGTCGATCTCGGCCACGATCGCCGCGTGCTCGGCGTCGGTCAGGCCGGCCCGCCACTGGGCGTAGTCGCCCGGATGTGGCAAGTAGTCGATGATGCGGGCGTTGCCGCTCCCGTCGATCTGCACGAGCATCGGTGCGCCCTCTGCCGCCGAATGAGGCGTTCAGCGGAATCGGGTCCGGAGTGTCCGGACCTCTTTCGATTCCGTCGATTTCCCAGTGACACCGATTCTGCTGCAACGGCGAAGAGTTAGGCAGAATGACGACCGGCCCAACCACTTCCGGGAGGATGCGGACAGCAGGTTATGCCGCCCCGCAAGCCCGAGTGCAGCACTCGGTTGCTCCCGCGAGTGTAACCCCGCCGTCAACCCCCCGCAAGCCTTTTCCCGGCCAGCCACCCGTCATTCCTGCCAGCAACCATTCTTGGAGATGGCCTTCGGAGCGGGGCGGCGTCAGCCCGCCGTGTCTGCGAAACTCACTGCGATTCGATCCCACGGGGGAATGACGTCCCCCGCTCAGGCAATAACCTCCAAGAATCGTTGTGACACCCGCAGGAATGCCGGGTGGGTGTCACAACGATTCTTGGAGGTTATTGGAATGTGACCGCCCCCGTAGGTCAGGTGGAGTTCGCGGAACCCGTCGCAAGCGGATCGCCGGTCGGTGCACGGCGGAGCGCGCTTCCTTCCGAAGGCAAAATGGTTTCGGCGGGCCTCGCACCCATCGGAATCGAACGCAAAGCATTGCCGCGCATGGGTTCTACCCGAAATCGGAAATGATTTCGCCGGGGGGTGGGGCGCTTCGCGCCGAAATCATTTTCCGAAGTCAAAAGTCTCCCGGCCCCGTCGCGTAAGATATTCCCATGAAACCGACCGTGCTGATCATCGACGACGAAGAGGCCATCGCGTGGGCCTTGAGAAAGGCGTGCGAGCAGCAGGGCTATCGGGCCGTCGTGGCCCCGTCGGCCGAGGAAGGGTTGGCCAAGGCCAAAAGCGAACGCCCCGCCGCGATCTTTTTGGATGTCCGCCTCCCCGGCATGGACGGCCTCACCGCCCTCGGCCAACTCCGCCGGTTGAACCCGGACGCCGCGATTTTGGTGATGACCGCCCACGGCAATCTGTCCACGGCGGTGAAGGCTGTGGAGGGCGGAGCCTTCGATTATTTGGCGAAGCCGTTCGACCTGGATGCCGCGATGGGCGCCGTCGAACGGGCCGTGCAGCGCGGCACGAAGCGGGTCGAAGTCTCCGGGGCGATCGTGGCCGACGACGAAATCATCGGCGCGAGCTTGGCGATTCAAAACGTCTTCAAGCGGATCGCGCTCGTCGCCCCGACGACGGCGTGCGTGCTAATCACTGGCGAGAGCGGCACCGGCAAGGAACTCGTCGCCCGAGCGATCCACGCCAACAGCCCCCGGCGGGACAAGCCGTTTCTGCCGGTCCACGTCGCGGCGTTGAACCCGAACCTCGTCGAAAGCGAACTCTTCGGCCACGTCAAAGGCGCCTTCACCGGGGCCGACCGCTCGCGGCCGGGGTTGCTCGCCCTCGCCGACGGCGGCACGGTGTTCCTCGACGAACTCGGCGACATCCCGTTGAGCGTGCAGGTGAAGTTGCTGCGCGTGCTGGAACGCCAAGAAATCCTGCCGGTGGGCGCGGTCGAAAGCCAGCGGGTGAATGTGCGAATCGTGTCGGCGACCAATGCCAACCTCACCGATGCCGTCGCGGAGGGTCGTTTCCGCGCGGACCTGTTTTATCGGCTCAACGTTTATCCGATCCACCTGCCGGCGCTACGGGACCGCCCGGACGACCTGCCGATCCTCGCGGAACACTTCCTTCGCCAGTTTGGTGACAAGTCGCTGTCACTCAGCGCCGAGGCGTTGCGAGCGATCCGATCGCGCCCGTGGCCGGGGAACGTCCGCGAGTTGAAGAACGCCCTCGAACACGCGGCGATCCAAGCCCGCGGCGGCGCGATTCTCGCCGAGCATTTGCCGGAGCCGATCGCGGCCGGCCCGCAAGAATCGCCCAAGAACAAACTCGCGGCGCTCGTGACCGAATGGGTTCGCCAACGCATCCGCGAAGCCGGCGGGGAGCCGGTGGAACTGCACCAATCGCTGTTGGCCGAAATCGAACCGCCCCTGCTGCGTGAGGTCCTGGGCCAACTCGACGGCAACCGCCTCGCGGCCGGGAAGTGGCTGGGCTTGGCCCGCGCCACGGTGCGCAAATTGATCCGCAAGTACCAGCTCGAAGCGGCCGATGCCCCCGAAGACGGCGACGACGCGGAATTATAATTCCCTCTGCGGTTTCAGCTGCAACAGTTTCAGCGCGGGTGCCGTGGACAACGTCGTGGCCAAGGCCATCAACACCATCATCGCGAACAATGTTTTCGAGATGACGCCCATTTCCAAACCGATGTCGAGCACGATCAGGCCCATCAATCCGCGGGTGTTCATCAAGGCCCCGAGCGCGGCGGAATCGCGCCACGATTGACCCGTGACGCGCGCCGCGGCGAAGGTGCCACCGAACTTGCCGAGAGTCGCCACGAAAATGATCGCGACCACGAAGAGCCAATCGCGCCAGTCCGTCAAGAGGCCGAGTTCCGTGCGCATCCCCGTCATGGCGAAGAAGGCCGGCAGCAACAGCACCGTCACGGGATCGTGCAGTTTCGCCGTGAATTCCTTGGCGATGCGGCTCTCGTGCGGGATGACGGCGCCGAGTAGGAACGCCCCGAACACGGCGTGGACGCCGATCCACTCGGTGCCGAACGCGCAGGCGAGCACGAGGAAGAACGTGCCCGACACCGCGTAGGGCGGTAACGGCCCCGGACGCGCATCGAGGTGTTGCGTCAGTTTTTTGAGCAGCGGCCGGGCGACGGTGAACATGCCGAGAATGAACAGGCCCGCCGCGGCGCCGACGATCAGCGCCGAACCGAGTTTGGCCTCGGCGACGCCGACGACCAGTGCGAGGAGGCACCACGCGGTGACGTCGTCCGCGGCGGCGCAACCGAGCGCGACGATCCCCAAATCGGTGCGATCGAGTTTTGAATCGGCGAGGATGCGGGCGAGCACGGGGAACGCTGTGACGGAAAGTGCGACCCCGAGAAACATGGCGAAGCTGGTGAACGGCACGCCGTCGTGCGAGAGGGTCGGATAGAGCCACAGCGCGAGCGCGGCCCCGAGGACGAACGGCACGACGATGCTGGCGTGCGAGATCGCGATGAACGATTTCGCTTGGGTTTTCAGGCGTGCCCCGTTGAGTTCCAACCCGACGAGGAACATGTAGAGGATCACGCCGAGCTGCGAGATGGCTTTGAGCGCCGAGGAAACCTGCCGTTTGGGGTCTTCCGATTCGGAAGGAATCAGCAGGTGCATCGCCTCGGGCGAAATCGCGCCGAGCAGGGAAGGGCCGAGGAGAATCCCTGCGATCACCTCGCCGATCACGGGGGGCTGACCGACACTCCGGCAGAGGCGACCGAGTGCGAACCCCAACGCGATTACGGTTCCGAGAGTGGCAAGAACGTGGAGGACCAAGTTGACATGACCCGCTGCCATTGCTCCGACGCGTTTTGCGTCGGGCGGAGCCGGCGGGGCAGTCAACCCTTCGCCGAATTGGCGGATCAAGAGAAAAATGCCGATGCCGAGGGCCAGCATCAGCAGATATCCGACCGCACCGAGTTTCACGCGGCGGCCCCAGCGAGTTCGGCCGTCGCGGCGTTCTTCGCAACGTCCTCGGCCTTCAACGCGTCGATCAACGGCCAGAGTTCATCGACTTCGTCCTTGAACAGGTTGCCGATGAGAACATCGGTGATCAAGCCTTTTTTGTCCGGATTGCGGCGCACCAACCGGCCGAAGTTCAAACCGTCGTAGAACTCCACAACTAGGCGGCGCATGCGGTCCATCCCCGCGACGTAACCCTTCTCCCAACTGCGGAGGCGCGTTTCGCTCGGGTCGTTCGCGGCGAGCGCATCACCGATGGCGTCGGCGGCCATGCCAGCCGAGGTCAGCGCGAGCAGCACCCCGGAAGAATAGAGCGGATCGAGAAATCCGAAGGCGTCGCCCACGAGAACCCAGCCATCGCCGGCGGCTTGCTTGGCGCGGTACGAGTATTCTTTTTGGGCGCGGAAGCCGTCGCAGCGGGTGGCATTTTCGAGACGCGGCTTCAAGCCGGGGCAGCGCTCAACTTCTTCGAAATAGAGCGCTTCGAGATCTTTGGTCCGGTTCTGGAAGAGGTACTCGTTCGAAGCGACGACCCCGACGCTGATAATATCGTCGTGCAGCGGGATGTACCAGAACCAGCCGGCTTTCCCCTTGGTTTGCAGGACAATCGTAGCCCCGGCGTCTTTGCCCTCGTCGCGGTAGGCCCCTTTCCAATACGTCCAGACGGCCGCTTTCTTCAGTTCGGGGTCCCATTCGCGCAGGTTGAGTTTGTCGATGATGAGCGACGATTGCCCGCTGGCGTCGACAATGACCTTCGCCTTAACAACGCGTTCCGGTTGCCCCTCCGGCTTCACGCGGATGCCAACGGCTTGGGTCCCTTCGAAGAGCACCTCGAGCACACGGGCACCTTCGTGGACGATCACGCCGTGTTCGCGGGCGTTCGTCATCAGCATTTGGTCGAACTCGGCCCGGCGGACCTGCCACGTCTGCGACCATTCCTCTTCTTCGTGGTCGTGGAAGTAGAACGGTTCGGAGAGTTTGCCGTGTTCGGTGACGAACTGCACGCTGTGCTTGTGCGTGAAGTGGCTCTGTTGCATTTTCGGCAACAGGCCGAGACGCTTGATGACGTGGTAGGTGTGCGGGATCAGCGATTCGCCGATGTGGAAGCGCGGGAAGTGATCTCGCTCGAACAGTTCGACCTTGAAGCCCTTTTGGGCGAGCAGGGTCGCGGTGGCGCTGCCCGAAGGGCCGCCGCCGATGACGATCACATCCGGGTCGGAGGGTTGGTTCAAGGTCACGGCGAACTCCTCGAGTTAGGAATCTACTTCCAAGGGCTGTCGTCCGGTTCGTGCGGCGTACGAGCAACCTGCAACAGCGCGGCCAATTCTTTCAACTGCGACGGGGCCAAGTGGCCCAATTGCACTTTGTGGCAGGCCCGCAGAGGCTCGTCCATTTCCGCGAGCGCCGCGAGTCCGGCAGCGGTGATACCTAGCAAATACGCCCGTCTATCATCGGGTGAACGCTCACGCCGGATCCAGAGTCGCTCGGCGAGTTTATCGAGCACCCTGGTCGCATCGGGAGCCCGCGACACCAGCCGTTTCAGCACATCCTGCGTCGAAATCGCTTTTGGATGGGCCGCTTCCAGCAACCGCAGCACGTTGTATTGCTGGTTCGTGATGTCCCACCCCGCGAACAGGGCGTCTTCGAGTTCCCGGAGGCGGTCGTAGGTCCGCCACAGGCCGAGGTACGCTTCCTGTTCGGCGGAATCGAAGCGACTCGCTTTCTTCCGCTTCGATTCCGATGCGGCCATAATACCACTATAGTTGTTGGAACAACGGTTGTCCAGACGATTATTCTTCGTACCACGCCACGCCGGCGTGGCCGAGCAGCTTCACCAAGAATTGCTTGAGCGGGTCGTAGGCTCCCGGGCGGGTCGGGCGCGTTTCGAGGGCGCCGTTCACGGGGCTGTTCGAGTCGAAATCGGCCGACCAGAATCCGACGTTGTCGGTGGTGGCGAAGCCTTTCAAGTGCGTACGGTCGCCCCGGTGCCCGGTTTCCGACGGCGTCAGTGCCCAGACGTGCCGGGAGAGCACGCGGCCCGTGCGCGGGTTGCCGATGCGACCGTACTTCTGCCCCATCTCGTTCAGTTTCTGGAGGTGGCCGATGTGCGTGTACTTCGCATCGAGAATCAGAATCCCGTCCGGAATCGGGCCGCGGTTCGTCGCCGCGAAGATTTCGAGGGCCATGTCCGGCGTCCGCAACGTCGCGCCATCGAGCAGGCCAACGCCCGAGAGCACGGCCTTGTACTCCGGCTGGTACCGGAAGCGGACGCGGTTGCCGAGGGCGTCCTCGAAATCGACGGCGCGGTCCGCGCTGAGGTCGAGCGAGAACTGCGTGTTCGTCGACAGCGTCGTGGTGCGCACGAGGTTGGCCCCGGGCACGGTCGCACCGATCCGCCGCAATCCCCGCGACAGAATCCGCAGCACCCTGACCGTACACCAGAGTTCGTACAGCACCGGCAACGAGCGCACCCGGCTGAGCAGCGTCTGCGTCTCGAACGTGATTTGGAACGACTGAAAATGCCGGTCGATGGCTTGGAACAACCGGCGGTAGTGGGGGATATGTTGGAAGCGCGGGGTCGTCGCCGGCTGCGCGACGAGCGGCCGGGGCGCGGGCAGAAATGGGGCCGCGCTCAAACGGCGGAGCGTGTCCGCGAGGACTTTGGTCTCCGACAGGTTGCGTTTCAATTCTTCGATGCGGGGTTCGTCGTCGGTCTGCCACCAAGTCGCTTGGCCGTCGGCGTGGGCGTGGTTCCGCCACGATTTCCGCCCCTCGCGCCAGCGGATTTCGGTTTCGAGCTTCGGCCGCAACTCCGCGAGTTGCCCCTGCAAATGCAGCAAGAAATCGGCGAGAGTGCGGTGTTCGGGGATACGGAAATCGGGCCGGGGATCTTCGCGCAGGTGTTCGTGCAGGGTGTATTCGCCGCCGGAGTAACGCACCATTCCGGGGTCGCGGGCGATCTCGGCGAGGGTTCCCTCGGACACGGCCTGCCCGGCCATCGCCAGTTCGCGGGTCGCCGTCAGACGCATGCGCGACGCGGGGCGGCGGGCCAGTGCCGGCCACGCTTCGCGCAGTTCGCGGACGGTGTCGCGCAACCGCGCGAGCGCCGCGATCGGCGAGGCCGAGGTCATGCCGTGGATCCGCTTCAGCCCGATCTGCGTCTTGCCGTGGATGTCGAGCAGCAACTCGGCCGCTTCCCGTTCGAGATCGGCGAAGAGTTGTTCGAATTCTTCGTGCAACATTTTCCCCGCCGTCACCGCGAGCGGGAGAACCAGGAGCACGCGCCAATCGGCGTCACCGCCGCGCTGGGAGATGGTGAACTCGGTGATACCGACCCAGTCGAGGAGGAAGCGGCCTTGGCAGTCGAACGCGGTCGAAGTGACGCCGGGGATGAGGGGCCGGTCGCGGTCGTGCGGGTCGGTGCTGGCGACGAGGATATCGCCGATGGAAATACGGAAGACGGTATCCGCGCCGTGGGCGACCTCGAAGCCGACGCGGAAGAAGTCGCTTTCGCTCGCTTCGCACCGGGGCCAAACTCGCGCGACGGCAGGGTCGATGGCCTCGTCGAACCAAGTGACCGACTGCCGTTCGATGCGGACGCCGATCATCGCGGGGGCTCTGTGGATTTTAGCCGAAGGGGTCGACGGATCGAGCCCGAGTTATTTGAGCGGATCTCAAAATTGCATTGCGAGTGTTGTACAAAGCCCTTCTGACGTGGCGACAAGTTTCCAACTTGTCGACAAGAGATCTGACAGGAATTTCCGTTGATGCGGTGCAACCTCGGGTTTTCTTGTCGACAAGTTCAGTGCTTTCCAATTGAGCCTTATGATACAGGTTCATGCGCTATCGGGGGTTGCGTCGGTTGCCTCAGGTGCTCGACCAAGTCGTCCAGCACATCGCGGTAGCGTGGTGGGCGCGTGGGCATCGAC
>JANXTU010000129.1 GCA_025352235.1 Fimbriiglobus sp. | reverse complement strand
GTTCGACGCCTGGAGGTGGGTTGGCTCCGGCCATCTTAGGAAATCGACTATGTGAACCCTGATCCGAACCCAAGAGTCTCCGAATGTTGAAGGGACCAACATGGTGATTCGGAGGAAACCGTTTGCAGTTTACCGATTTCTCATTAGTTGATGCGCGGCCTTCGGAGTAAAGTCTATACTATCCGCGTGTGTCGCACACAGAACTTCGCCCGACGCTCCCGTCACCCGCGCAATCTCACTCCAGGACGGTGTTCGTACCCACGAAGAGACTGCACCATGTCGCTTCCCCACTTTCCGCCGGTGATCGCTCCGGGTGCGCGTTCCCACTTCGACCCGCATACGCTCCACGATCCCAGTAAGACCGTCGATATCCGGTCGGGCGAGCGGGAAGCCGGTGGCCGCGGCCCGAATCTCGCGGCCGATCCGGCGGATCCCGCCCGGCAGTCGACCCGTTTCGAACTCAACGGCGAAGTCGGGCGCGGCGGCATGGGCGAAGTCCACGCGTGCGCCGATCACCACCTCGGCCGGGAAGTGGTCGCCAAGATCCTCCACGCGAAATACTTGGAGCGGCCCGTGGTGGTCGCCCGCTTTCGCGATGAGATCCGGATCACCGGCCGGCTCGAACACCCGGGCGTGGTGCCGATCTACGAAGCGGGCGTACTGCCGGACGGACGGCCCTTTTTCGTGATGCAGCGTGTCTGGGGATTGACCCTCCGGCAGATCTTGGACGAACGGCCGGAACCGGGTGAGGGCCGGACCCGTTTACTCAAGGTCTTCGAGCAAGTTTGCCACACGATGGCCTACGCCCACGCCCAGCGGATCATCCACCGCGATTTGAACCCGACGAACATCATGGTGGGCGTATTCGGGCAGGTGAAAGTGATGGATTGGGGGTTGGCCAAGTCGCTGGAGGAGAGCGATCCCGCTCGCGAAGATCCCGGGGGATGCGAGGGGCGCGGGCTGGGCGAACCGGCTGCGCCGTCGAGTACCGCCCATACCCAATTCGGCAGCGTGATGGGCACCCTGGCCTACATGCCCCCGGAGCAGGCCCAAGGCGACATCCACCGGTTGGATGAACGGTGCGATGTCTTCGGGCTCGGGGCGATCCTCTGCGAAATCCTCACGGGGCTGCCGCCGTACATCTCGACCGACGGTATGGAGTTGCTCCGCTCCGCCACCGGGGGCGATCTCGACGGGGCGTTCGCCCGCTTGGATCAGTCGTGGGCCGATCCGTGTTTGATCGCCTTGGCCAAATCGTGCTTATCCGGGGACATCGCCCGGCGACCGCGCGATGCGGGCGCGGTGGTCGATCACCTCGGCCACTACTTCGAGATGGCCCTCCGCCAAGCGGAATGGGACCTCGTGCGCTTCTTCGATCTGAGCCTCGACTTGTTCTGCATCGCCGGATTCGACGGCCACTTCCACCGGATCAACGAAAACTTCTCGCGCGTTCTCGGCTACCCTTCGGCCGATCTGATGACCAACCCCTTCTTGCATTTTGTCCATCCGGACGATCACGCGCGGACGATCGCCGTGATGGGGCAATTGGCCGAGGGGATTTCGGTCGTCCACTTCCGGAACCGATACCGGGATCGCCAGGGGCAATACCGCTGGTTCGAGTGGGCCTCGAAATCGCTCCCGAGCGAGGGCATCATCTTCGCCGCCGCCCGCGAGGTCACCGATGAGGTGGCGATGGTCGAACGGCTCCGGCAGTTTGAGCGGCTGGCGGCGCCCTCCGGCGCCGCGACCGCGGATTGGTGCATTTGACGCGGATTGCAACTTTTGCCGAGCCCGACCCGGTAAAACTTGCAACTCCTACAAACCCTTTTACAATCGTCCCACGCTTGTGCAGCGCAATCCCAGCATTTCTAGGCGTTCGTTGCCATTTTCTCGTTTGGCACGGGCCGTGCATTAGTCTTAGATCGTCGCGGCCGACCCCAACCGGCTCCGACATCCCGGCGAGGTGATCCCCCAAAGACCTAATCGCCCCGGCTTCTCGCGGATCGTCAACCCCCCGACGATCAGCAGCCTAACCCCCCAGGCCTCGGAGCCGGAAGACCCCCGAGCCGAAGTCCACCCCACCGGACTCCGGCCCACAACCCGACGGGCCGCCCACCACCCCCGGTGTGCGGCCCGTCGGGCTTTTTGCATTCCTGATCGACGTTTTGTAAGACAAACTGCGAATCGCGTCCGACCGCCGACCACTCCTCCTCGATTACGGCCTCATGTCTTACCAAGCGCTGCGCGGACCCCTGTTGTTGTCGCTCCTCGCGGCCGTGCTCACCATCGGTTTGAAGGGGACGGCCTACTTCCTCACCGGGTCCGTCGGGCTGTTTTCCGATGCGCTCGAATCGTTCGTGAACCTCCTCGCGGCGACGGCGGCGTATTTCAGTTTGAAGTATTCGCACAAACCCGCCGATCCGGAACACGCCTATGGCCACGAGAAGATCGAATTCTTTTCGAGCGGCCTCGAAGGGAC
>JANXTU010000352.1 GCA_025352235.1 Fimbriiglobus sp. | reverse complement strand
TCTTTGATCGCCATGCCGATGGCCACGGTCGTCGCGTTCGATTTCGGCGCGGTCGCCAAATAGCAGACGGCGTGGGCCAGGCTCAATTGGCACTCGGGCAAGCCGACGCGCTCCACGGCGTCCCACGCCGCGTTGGCCATCAGCACCGCTTGCGGGTCGGCGTTGCCGATGTCTTCGGACGCGAAGATCACCAACCGCCGGGCGACGAAGCGCGGATCCTCCCCCGATTCGAGCATCCGGGCCAACCAGTAAACCCCGGCCTGCGGATCGCTGCCGCGCAGCGATTTGATGAACGCCGAAGCGAGGTCGTAGTGCGTGTCGCCGGTCGGGTCGAAGTCCATCACCTTCCGTTGGATGCTGTCTTGCGCGAGGGCCAAGTCGAACATCAACGGCGCGGCCGGCGTCGGATCGGGGCTCGATTTCACGCCGATTTCGAGGGCCGTGAGCGCCCGGCGGGCGTCGCCGTCGCAGACTTCGCAAAGGAACGCCATGGCGTCGTCGCTCAGTGACACCGGGATGTCACCGAAACCGCGCTCGCGGTCCGACAGGGCATTCAGCAGCACCCGTTTCGTATGTTCGCGCGTCAATGACTCGAAAGTGAAAATCTGGCTGCGCGACAACAGCGGCGAGTTGATCGAGAAGAATGGATTCTGCGTCGTGGCGCCGATCAGGATCACCACGCCGTCTTCGACATCGGGCAGCAACACGTCCTGCTGGCTGCGGTTGAAGCGGTGGATTTCGTCGAGGAACAAGATCGTCCGCACGCCGTCGTCTTCGAGCCGTTCGCGGGCTTCCGTCAACACCTCGCGGACTTCTTTCAAATTCGCCGAGACCGCGTTCAGCGGTTTGAACTTGCTCTTGGTCTGATTCGCGATGACGTGGGCCAGGGCCGTCTTCCCGCACCCCGGCGGCCCATAAAAGATCAGAGAGTTCAAGCGATCCGCGAGCAGCATCCGGCGCAGCAATTTGCCTTCGCCCAAGAAATGCTCTTGGCCGACGTATTCGTCGAGGGTGCGCGGGCGCATCCGCGCAGCCAACGGCCGGGCCGACTGGCGGTGATTCGCGCGGATGCCGCTGAGGAGGTCCATTCCGTTAGTTTCGAGTTTCGGGCGCCGGGTTACAAGCTCGGTTGTCCTACTTCTTCAAAGCCGGAAAGCCGCATGCGATCGCCATCGGTTTCGGAGGAGGATTCGCGCATCGCTACCAGATGGAACGCCGGGGCCCGGGGAATCGACGAATCGAATTTCACCGGCCGTTTGATAAACTGCACCCAACAGACCAGTTCGATTCGAGGTTCCGCCCATGACTCCGCTGCAATCGCTCGCCGCCTCCGGCACCAAGGTCTGGCTCGATTCGGTCGATCCGGATTTGATCGCGAGCAACCGCGCCCTCGGCGCCACCGGGGCGACCTCCAACCCCATCATCATCTCGGATCTGCTCAACACCGGCCGCTTCGACGCCGACATCCAAGCCTTCGCTCAAGCCGGGCACGACGACGAAGCCATCGCCTGGGCCATGACCGACAAGCTCGTGAAGATGGCCCAAGACGTCTTCGAACCCGTTTGGAAAGAAACCAAGGGCAACGACGGCTGGGTGAGTTTCGAACTCGATCCGCTGCTCGAAGACCCGGCCCGGAGTTTGTCCGCCGCGGAAAAAGCGAAGCAGTACATCCCGCTGGGGCAGAAGTGGGCCGCAGGGCATTGCAACCGCATGATCAAAGTCCCCGCGACCGACGGCGGTTTGCTAGCCCTCGAAGAACTCGTGGCCTCCGGGATCGCGGTCAACGTCACGCTGATTTTCAGCGAGCGCCAGTACATCGCCGCGCGGGACGCTTGCTTCCGCGGGGCGATGCGCCGCACCGACAAACAGAACGTCAAAACCGTCTACAGCATCTTCGTCAGCCGGGTCGATGTGTACACCGAGAAGGCCACACCCGACCTCAGCGCCGCCGCGCAGGGGATGGTCGGCATCGTCAACGCCAAGAAAATCTGGAAGCTGAACCAGCAGTTCTGGGCCGGCAAAGGCTTCGCGCTGCAGCAGGAGATGATCTTCGCCAGCACCGGCACCAAGAAGAAGGAAGACCCGGCGTGGAAGTACGTCGAGGCGTTCGCCGGCAGCGACATCGAAACGAACCCGCCCGCGACCAACAAAGCCGTGGAGGCGAGCGGCCGGTTGCTCACCCGGCACATCGACGAAATGCCGCCGCTGGAAGTGCTGAACGAGATTCAGTCGAAGGTGAACATGGGCCACCTCGAAGAGACCTTGATGCGCGAAGGGATCAGCAAGTTCGCCGACCCGCACAAGGCGTTGATCAAGCTGATCGCGTCGAAGAAGTAAAAAATCCCCGGAGCGGACAATAATCCGCCGGGGTCGCGCATCGGGTAGGTAGAGAAGCCGGTCGGCAACGGGGTAAGCAGCGCCCCCGGAGTCGGCCGGCTTTTCGATTTCACTCTCTCACTTCGGCACTTCGACCGGCAACTTCACCCCGTCCGAATCCGCAGGCAGACCCGCCGGGCGACTTGGTGGAGCCATGCGGGGAGCAAGCCGCGAACCGTACCGGCCTTGCGGGCGAGAATCAGAAACGTCGCTTGGTAGGCGTCCTCGGCCAAGTGCCGGTCGCGCAGCATCCGTTTGCAAGTGCCCAGCACCAACCCGCCGTGCCGCCACAACAGGCACTCAAACGCGGCCGAGTCGCACTCCTCGGCGTACCGGAGCAGCAGGGCCGCATCGCTCGCCGGGTCGGCCAACGAT
>JANXTU010000610.1 GCA_025352235.1 Fimbriiglobus sp. | reverse complement strand
GCCCCCTCTCCGAAGCGGAGAGGGGGTGACTGTTTCTGCCCGAAACTCAATCGGGTTTCGCTGGTCTGGCTCCACCTCTCCGCTTCGGAGAGGGGGCCGGGGGGTGAGGTCTCACCAGCCGCATAAAGTGCAGCTTTTTTTGAGTGCCAGAAAGATTTGCCAGACCCAGGTCTACCCCCCCACTGCGATCGGCTTGCCCCGCACCCGACGATCGGTTACGCTAATAATCCTGCCAGTATCCCGTTGTCCGTGGATAGTACCGATGCTCCGAACGTGCCGTGGGCCGAGCCGCCGGGAGATGATCCGAGCCGGGAGCTTGGCCCCCTTGGGGTTGAGTTTGTCGTCGCTGTGGGCGGGCTCTCCCCCGCACGACACGGCGCGGGCCAAGTCGGTGATTCTCCTCTACATGTGGGGCGGGCCGAGCCAACTCGAAACGTGGGATCCGAAACCCAACGCCCCCGTCGAAGTCCGCGGTTCGTTCAAGCCGATCGCGACGACCGTCCCCGGATTGCAGATCGGCGAACACTTCCCGGAGTTGGCCAAGCGGGCGAAGCACTACGCCGTCGTCCGCTCGATGACGCACACCGACCCGGCGCACCTTTCGCCGACGCACCACCTGATGACGGGCCGCAAAGCCGCGAAATTGAATTCGGACGCCGACGGCCCGAATCGCTCGGACGCGCCCTGCATCGGGGCGATGGTGCAGAAACACTTTCCCGCCGGGGCGCTGCCGAATGCTGTGACGTTGCCGTGGGCGGTGTCGCACCCGGCGGCGCCGGGAGGGACGGCGCCCGGACAAAACGGCGGTTGGCTCGGCACCGGCTACGATCCGTTCTTGATCACGGGGAACCCGAATTCACCGAACTTCGCCGTGGCCGGTTTGAACCCCGCGTCCGACGTGCCGATGGAACGTTTGCATTCGCGGGCCGACTTGTGCCGGAAACTCGACCGCACCGGAGGCGGGAACGACGGCGCCTCGGGCCTGCGGCAGAAGGCCCTCGATCTGCTGATGGCCCCGGCGGTGGCGAAAGCCTTCGACTTGAACGCCGAATCTCCGAAGATGCGCGACGCCTACGGCCGGCACGCGCACGGGCAAAGTTGCCTGCTCGCCCGGCGGTTGATCGAAGCGGGGACGAAGTTCGTCGCGGTGAACTGGCCCGACGACGGCCAGAATTTTTGGGACACGCACGGCAACAATTTTCCGAGTTTGAAAGACCGCCTGATGCCCCCGGCCGACCGCGGCTTCGCGGCTCTGCTCGACGATTTGTCGACCCGCGGGCTGCTGGACGAGACGCTCGTCGTTTGGGTCGGCGAATTCGGCCGGGCGCCCAAAGTCAACGGCAGCGCCGGCCGCGATCACTGGCCGAAGTGCTATTCCGCCGTCCTCGCCGGGGCGGGCATCCGCGGCGGTAGCATCTTCGGCTCCAGCGACAAGACCGCCGCCGCCCCGGCCGAGAACCCGGTGTCCCCGGCCGACCTCACGGCGACGATGTATCACGCGCTCGGAATCGACCCGCAGGGGATCGTCACCGATCGCTTGGGCCGGGAAATCGCCCGGACGGAAGGAACGCCACTGCGGGCGCTCTTCGGCTGATGTTCCGGTAAACTGTATTTATCGTACACCCCCGGACCCCGCGCCATGCCCATCCCACTCGCTCCGTCGCGCCGGGTCGCGCTCCGCATCGGCGGGGTCGGTCTGCTCGGCATGGGCTTCCCGCAGTTTTTGCAATCGGCCGAGCGGGCCAAACCCAAGGCGCGGGCGAAGGCGGTCATCTTCCTGCATCAATGGGGCGGGCCGGGGCAACACGAAACCTTCGATCCCAAACCGGACGCCCCGGACAACGTCCGCGGTTGGTTCGGCAAGCCGATCGCCACCAAGACGCCCGGGCTGTTCATCGCCGAAAAGCTGCCCGAGATCGCGAAAATCACCGACAAGTTGACGGTGATCCGCTGCATGCAGCACACGACGAAAATGAACAACCACAACTCGGCCGGGTACTACGCCCTCACGGGGATGGCCCCGCCGACCGACGACCAGCGCCTGCGCGATTCGTCGGATCTGTTCCCCGCCTACGGCAGCATCGTCAGCAAGTTCGCCCCGGCGCCGAAGGGGGCCGCGACGTTCGTGTCGTTTCCGCATGTCATCGCCGACGGCTCCATCACGCCCGGTCAGCAGGCGAGCTTTTTGGGCAAGTCGCACAACCCGCTCTTCGTCGCCGACGACCCGAACCGGGAAAACTTCAAACTCCCCGAACTCAGCCTCCCGGACGGCATCACGCCGGCGCGGTTGCACAGCCGCACCGAGATGCTGAAGTTGATCGATCAACAGTCCGATTTGCTCGAACAATCGGCCGTGGCGAAGGGGATCGACGAATCGTACCAGAACGCCGTGGCGATGCTGACTTCGCCGAAGTTCAAGGAGGCCTTCGACCTGACCAAGGAGAAGCCCGAGACGCGCGACCGCTACGGCCGGACGACCTACGGGCAGTCGTGCCTGCTCGCCCGGCGGATGGTCGAAGCCGGGGCGAAGTTCGTCAACGTCTACTTCGCGCGCGCCATCGGCGGCGCCGGCAACGGCTGGGATTACCACGGCTTCAACAAAGAGAGCGTCCCGGATCGGCTGAAGGAATTGATGCCGATGACGGATCGCACCCTGCCGGCGCTCGTGAACGACCTGAGCGAACGGGGCCTGCTCGACTCCACGCTCGTCGTGTGGGTCGGCGAATTCGGTCGGACGCCCAAAATCAGTTCGAACGGGGGCCGAGATCACTGGCCCGCGTGCTACAACGCGGTGCTCGCCGGCGGCGGCACCAAAGGCGGCTTCGTGCTCGGCAAGTCGGACAAAATCGGCGGGCAACCGACCGAAGGCCGCGTGACGCCCGAAGACCTGGCCGCGACGATGTTCGAGGCGCTCGGCATCGACCCGGAGACCGAGATCCGCGACGCGCTGAACCGGCCGTTGCCGATTAGCCGGGGGAAAGCCGTGGGCGAAGTTTGGGCGTGAGGGGCAGGCGGATCCGGCGTGGCGACAAGTTTCCAACTTGTCGACGAATCGAACCCCTGGTGGATTCGGCATCTGGAATGCCGTTTGTCGACAAGTTCAGTGCTTTCCAATTGAGCCTTATGATACAGGTTCATGCGCTATCGGGGGTTGCGTCGGTTGCCTCAGGTGCTCGACCAAGTCGTCCAGCACATCGCGGTAGCGTGGTGGGCGCGTGGGCATCGA
>JANXTU010000344.1 GCA_025352235.1 Fimbriiglobus sp. | reverse complement strand
CCGGTGACACGGCGGTGTCCCTGCGGCGGACGCGGGCCGGGCCGATCTTGAAGCGGTTCGGCGACTGGCTGGAAAGCGAGCATCGGACGGCGTTGCCCAAAAGCCCCTTCGGGCAAGCGGTCGCGTACGCGCGGAACCAGTGGCCCACGCTCGGCCGCTACCTCGACGACGCCCGCTTCACCATCGACAACAACGTCGCCGAACGCGCCGTGCGGCCTCTTGCAGTTGGACGAAAGAATTGGCTCTTCGTCGCGGGCGACGGCGGGCTCCGAACCGCCTCGGTCCTGATGAGCCTCTGCGCCAGCGCCAAACGGCACGCGATCAATCCCTGGGCCTACCTCACCGACCTGCTCGACCAACTCGCCGCCAAACCGGCCGACGTACTCCACCTCTTGCCCGACGCCTGGGCCAAACGCCATCTCCCCGCCGCCTCCTGATATTCCAGACCAACGCCGACCGTCCGAATGCCAAACCAAGCTGCGTCAATTCGCCGGATTCGCCGGACGTTTCGCGGGGGATCGCGCCGAGGCCCTTCATGAAGCGATTCATCAGTTTCTTTTTGAGTCTTTTCGATGTGCTCTCGTTCGCGCCGACGTGTTGCTTGCATGCGTCGATCATGTCCGTTTCCCAGTTCGGATCGTCCGAGTCGATGTCGTCGTTGGGAATGAGGATCCGGACTTTATGATCGACCGCGAGGCAAGCGATGTCCTTCGCCGCCGTGCCGCGGACAATCCGGCCGGCGTCTTCGGCGAACAGGACATCGATCTTTCCGCTGCGGAGGTGGGCCCGCACTTCGTCGAGTTCCGGACGATCGATGCGTTCGCCCTTGCCCGTCGTGGCGACGACGATGTAGTTCACCGGCCCCGGGTACAGCTCTTCGATGACCGCTCGGCCGTGATCGGCTTGGTCCGCGAGCGACTGCTCTTTCTGGGTGGGCCCTCCACTGATGCGCGCGACGACCAGCACCACGAGCTTGCCGCCGTTCCGGGGGCTGAGTTGCGATTTCTGTCCGTTCATGACCGGTGCTCCTAAATGTGGCTGAAACAACTGGAGCCTAAGGCGAACCGGTCACACGGAGGTCTCATGGTGTAACCGCACGAAAGTTCGTCCGGAGCGTTCGGCTTGGAGGTGGAGGTATCGCGGGGCGATTCGCGATAAATGGAATGACGAAAGTCGAGGAGTATTCCGAATTGCGATGGAACGCCGATGTGTTATCTCCCCGTTTGGGAGCACGGCGCATCGTACCCCGACATCGATCGGACTAGATCACCTTGGCTGAAAGCCGATGCCACAAGGGTGGATAAACTGCCCAGCTTACCGTCAATAGCCCCGATTCTGTCTCAACTTCCGGCGCTGTTCGGTAGTATCCAGTCTGAATCGGGTTGTGGATCTGATGGAGTCTGGCACCTTGCTTGATTGGTGGCACATGGATTCAGCCAGGGTGATCTAGGGATCGGTCCCGGAACCGAATGACCTCCACGAGAGTTCGACGGCGGAGGAGAATCGTCGCGAAATCAAAAGAATCTTCGTCGTCGATCACCACGAGCCGATCGCGGTTGCGGTACAAAAGGGCGTACGTCTGAAGGGGGCGCATGCCCTTCCAGGAATAACGATCTTTGACCGTGCAATGCCTCCCGATTTGCCCAGTCCGGGTTGACCTTGAAGATGATCAAATTGAGGTTTCCCGTCCGATAGCCGCCCAACCACTGGCGAAAGGCCGCATAGGCGTGTGTTTTAACCGGGGACATGGGTGACACTGTTCGGGGACATGGGTGACACTTTATCCTGCTGGCGGGTTCCCCACTGGAGGATCGGTCATGCTTTGGAAGGAAGTGTCTGCGATGTCCGCCCGAATCGAGTTTTTGGAACTGGCCCGGCTGCCCGGCGCCAACGTGAGCCAACTGGCTCTCCGCTTCGGCATCTCCCGCAAGACCGCGTACAAGTGGCTCGGCCGCGACCGAGCCGGGGAGTCGATCTCGAATCGTTCCCGCAAACCGACATCCTCGCCCGGACGGACTTCGGCCGAGGTGGAAGAGCTCGTCCGGACGCTCCGCGAACAGTACCCGGCGTGGGGCGGCCGCAAGCTCCACGCGCTGTTGAAACAATCGCCCGGCGTGAAGCCGCCCTCGGCCAGCACCATCACCGAGATCCTGCGTCGTCACGGCCAGCTCGACGGGCCTCGGGCCCGCCAACCCCGCGACTGGCAACGCTTCGAGCACCCCGTTCCTAACGATCTCTGGCAGATGGATTTCAAAGGCCACTTCGCGTTCGCCGACGGCCGGCGTTGCCATCCGCTCACCGTGCTCGACGACCACAACCGCTACTCCTTGGGTTTGGTTCCCGGCGTCGACGAGCGCACCGAAACGGTGCAGAAGGCGTTGCGGCGAATCTTCACCCGCCACGGCCTCCCCGCGAAAATGCTCATGGATCATGGGCCTCCGTGGGGCGATCCGAGCTTCACCCGGCTCACCGTTTGACTCCTGGAACTCGGCATCGCGGTCGGGCACGGGCGACCCTACCACCCGGAGACCCAAGGCCAGGAGGAACGCTTCCACCGCACCCTCAAGGAAGAAGTGTTGAAGCGGGAGACGTTCACGTCCTTCGAGGAGTGCGCCGAGCGGTTCGCCGCTTGGCAGACCACCGACATCACGGTTCGGCCGCACGAAGCCTTGGGACTGCAACCGCCGATCCCGCGGTACCGGTTCCGCTCGCGAGCCTTCGTCGAACCACCTCCGCCATTGGTCTACGCCGAGGGCTTGGAGATTCGTCGCGTGCAAAACGGAGGCGTGCTCCAATTCCGCGACGAACGCTACCGCGTACCACCCGCCTTCCTCTACCGTGGACTCGGACGGCCGCAACCGGGGCCGGGCGACCCGATCGTTGTCTGGTTCGGCCCCCGCCGCTTGGGCGACCTCGACCCGCAAACCAAGAAGTTGGTCCGCCGCCGCGAACCAACGATCCCTCCCGGCAACACGCCCCAGCCAAAATAAAAAAAAGAGATTGTAGGGTCGGAACTCGGCCCTCTGCGGAATCGCGGCTGAGTTCCGACCCTACAATCTCACTACCAACCCACCTGTCACCCATGTCCCCGAACAGTGTCACCCATGTCCCCGGTCTATACATCGTGGAGGTATCCGCAGAACCGCCTCCGCCCGTTACCGACGGCGAACATGCGGAAAACCGAAACCATTCACCGCTACCACCCGAGGAAACCTGATTCGGCCTGCCCTCGGGTAGGCCGAATCGGAAACTTTCCTTTAGGTATCAGCTATGCCCAAGGGCATTATCTCGGATGTTATTCTTTACGCGTTCAGGAGTGACACGTTGTCCCACGTTTGGAAATTGTGGGTCAGCAGCGTCGCCAGTTTCCCGTGGTGCTTCGTCGGCATATCGGCCAGACAGCCGTCGATGGCTTCCTGAAACTTCTTGAAATCTTGGTGGTGCCGGCTGTTCAACACTTCCTTTTTCACGAACTTCCACAGCCGCTCGATCCAGTTCAGGTTCGGCGAATACGACGGCAAGAACAGCAGTTCGATCCCCAGCTCTTTGGCCGTGTCCTGCACCAACGCGCACCGCTGATACCGGGCGTTGTCCATCACCAGCGTGATCGGCACCGCCACTCCCCGTGCAAATCCGGATTCTTTTTTCTCGATGTGGATTCAGGATCCATCTCGCCCATCGTTGATCCTGAAGCGCATCTGCCTGACCACCGATTCAATGATGGCAAAGTCGATCGGCGCGGACGGTTCTGGGCCGGCACGCGCAACTTTGTCGATACGCAACGCGCGACCGGCGCGTTGTATCGACTCGATGCCGATCGTTCCGTGCATCGCATGGAAGAAGGCTTGCGATGCCCGAACGGCATGGCATGGAGCCCCGACAACAAATTAATGTATCTCTGCGATACCTGGACTCGAAGGATCTACGTCTACGATTTCGATATCGACGAAGGCCGCATAAGAAATCGTCGACTGTTCGTGGAGCTTGGCGAGG
>JANXTU010000343.1 GCA_025352235.1 Fimbriiglobus sp. | reverse complement strand
CGTTGGTACCAGGAACGGCCGGCACTTGCAGCATCGAGCGATCCACGACGGCCGAGTACTGCGCCCGCAAGTCGCCGGGGACTTTGTCAAACAACTCCTTGCCGAATTGCAGCACCGGCGCCCCGACCGGCGAATCGACTTCGAAGAAGCCGACGGTCCAGAGCACGAGGAAGCCATCGCTGACGGTCGTGACGTTGTTCCACGCCTTGCGATGGGCTTCCGACTGTAGATACAGGCTGTTCGGATACCCGGTATTGAAAAGCATCGGCGCCCCTCCCAAGCCGGTCTGAGAGCGGAATAGCATGTCGTCGAACGTCGCCGCCCCGGATGCGAGTTTGAAGGGCCGATCGCCGGTAGCAGCCCCGGTTTCATCCGCCGTGCCGCGAACCGCAGGCCAATTGGGGGTGCGTGTCGGGACGATGGTGTTCTGCCATGCGACGTCTCCGAGATTACCGAAGCTATTGCCTGGCTGGGGGTCAAGTACGGCGCGGAGAACCCGCGGATCGGTTCCGGGAGCGGCGACGGTGTTGAGATTGATTTTGCCCGGCTCGCGACCACCGAGGGGGATACCCGGCATCCGATTCGCCGTCGTCAGCAGGTCGAAGGCTTTGAACAGCTGCGTGCCCGTGCCCAGAGCCGGGTATTGAGCGTCGAGCAGAGCCGAAATGCTCGTAAGAGTCTCGCGGGTGTGCAGGTTGTAGCTCACGCCGTCGCTGTACTTCGCCGTCAGCATGTGCGGCGGTTGGATCGAGATATGCATCAATTCGCTGCTATTGATCAATTCGCGGTCGAAGTGGATGAACGCGGCCATGCCGCCCGGATTCTGCACCCCAGCCGTGTAGTTCGTGCTGAAGAAGGAGTGTGCGGGCGAGGGTGGATTCGGGGGGCCGGCCGGAAGCGTCTGTTGGACGACCAAGTTAGCATCTGGCAGTGTTAGGTCGTACGCCGGCATGTTGGCGTAGGGATGGCGCCGGCCGATGGAGGGTGCCGTATCTAATGAGGCGGGCGGGATTGGTCCCATGTCGTTGTACTGCACGCGATCCCGGGTCGGAACGTTCTCCAAGAAATCGACCGTGAGGTACGGGTTGTAATTCGCCAAAGCCACATTCGTTTGCGGCGAGAGATACGGGTTCGCCAAACGGCGGAGCACCACCGTACTCGTGACCTTTTTGGCGGCGTCGATATCGGCTTGACCGGGCGGTTTAATGTAAGTGTCGTAGACCATCGCGTTCTCCGGTATCCCCGGATTCATGGCATTCACGGGCGGATCGGGCAAACGCATGGAGCTCTTAAAAGATTTTGAAGGGTGTTCATCCACGGGGCCGAGAACGTAATAACCTAGATTCTCGCGGTCAGGGCCAGCCGAGGCACCCGTGGGAAGAGTGGGATCGTTGGGGCGCACGATGTTCAGTTCGTCGCCGGCCAGCTTCGCGGGAAACGTCGTCGGCGTCGCATCGTAGGTGTAATTGTTAACGCGGAGCTTCGTGACTAGCGGCGCACCGACCAAGCTTGGGTCGCCGAGCACGTTCGCAGGGTTCGCCACCAAGTGGTTGTAAAGCGGTTGCGTCGGCGAAGGTTGGTTGACGGCCGGAGGGGTGATCTCGGCGACCTCCACCAAGTAGACCGGGTACGTGTGCGTCGGCGAACTGGTGCCGGGGCTGACCCCGTTGACGTACTGAAGTCGGGCCAGATTCGCAGTGTTCACCAGGTCAATCGGCAGCGGATTATGCAGTTCGATCCAAAACTTCTTCTCCATGGACTGCTTCGCCGCCCTCGGCTTGCCGTTCGCCTGGGGTGGCAGTTGGCCGCGGCCTGGTGTCTCGTTGCGGTTGTTGTCGATCATGCTATACGCTTCGTTGATCACGAGGCGGTTCAGTTCCGTGCCGTAGACGACCCGGTTGCCCAGTTGGGCCGCAGAGAAATTGTTCACATCGCTATTGGGGTCGACGCCCGCCAGCGGTGCGGCGGCGTTCCAAACGAAGCTCGTGTTGACGTCGTCCGCATCGATGGCATCGACGATGTTCGCCGAATACTGGGCCAGCCGACGAAGGCTGTCGAAGTTAGGAGCGCCGGCAGCGACGTTGTTGAGGCAGTGGGTCGAGGGGTTGTACGACACGTTCGTCCCGTCCACCAGCCCTGACAGTGCCGCGAGGCGGAGGAAGATGTCGGTCGCCAAGTACTGGCGGGCGGCGCGGGCCGCGAGGTAGTTCGCGCTGACGGCGTCGACGTTGCTCGGCGAGTAGGGCTGGGCGGAGTTCGTGCGGTAATCGCCCAGCGGGCGGTTGAGGTCGATCGGCCCGAGGGTGGCGGGGCCGCCGTTGGTGGCGATCCGCACTTCGGCCCAGCTTTGCGTGACGTTGAAGTTCGTCGTCATCGCCCGGTTCGGCGCACTGGCGAAACTCACCGGGGCGAGTTGCGCGAGTTCCGATTGGGCGTAGCGGTTCTTCGGGTCGCTGTAGCGGCTGGCCAATTTGACGAGGTCGTCCATCCCGAGGGCGTGCGGGGCGACCAGAGACTGGATGCCGCGCGGC
>JANXTU010000342.1 GCA_025352235.1 Fimbriiglobus sp. | reverse complement strand
CGTTGGTACCAGGAACGGCCGGCACTTGCAGCATCGAGCGATCCACGACGGCCGAGTACTGCGCCCGCAAGTCGCCGGGGACTTTGTCAAACAACTCCTTGCCGAATTGCAGCACCGGCGCCCCGACCGGCGAATCGACTTTGAAGAAGCCGACGGTCCAGAGTACGAGGAAGCCATCGCTGACGGTCGTGAGGTTGTTCCACGCCTTGCGATGGGGTTCGGCTTGGAGGTACGGATGGCCGACGCCGGGATTGAAGAGCATGGGAGTACCGCCCACGCCAGCCGGGGCGCGGAACAGCGTGTCATCGGCATTCACCGTACCCTGTGCGAATTTGAAAGGCCGGTCGGCCCCGGCCGTGAGCGTTTCATCGAAGGTCGCTCGTACAGCGGGCCAGTTCGGGGTGCGCGAAGTCGGTGTACCCTGCACGCCGCTGTTCCATGCGCCATTTACAAAGATCGCATCGAAGGTATTCCCCTGCTGCGGGTTCCCCTGCTGCGGGTTCGCCGGATCGAGAACCGCTTGCAAAATGCGGTTGTCGGTGGACGTGTTGATATTCACCCGGCCCGGCTCGCGCCCGCCGACGGGAATCCCCGGCATGCGGTTCGCCGTCGTCAGCAGGTCGAAGGCTTTGAAGAGTTGCGTCCCCAAGCCGACCGTCGGATACTGAGCGTCGAGCAACGCCGTGATGCTCGCGGGATTGACTCTAGTGTGAAGGTTGTAGTTTCCGAGTCCGTCGGCGAAAGCCGCTGTGAGCAAGTGCGGCGGTTGAATCGACACATGCATCAGCTCGGCGCTGTTGATGAGTTCGCGGTCGAAGTGGATGAGCGCGGTGTTGTTATAGCCGGTGTTCGAGTTGAAAAACGTATGGGCGGGAGTGAGAGCCGCATCGACTTGATCGATGACCATCGCTGATGGCGCACCGTAGATTGGAGCGTTTGCGTAAGGATGCCGCCGGCCGATGGACGGGTTGTTGACAGGAACGCCGGCACCTCGGTCATCTTTGTCGTCGTATTGGGCACGATCCCGGGTCGGCACATTGTCGAGTGTGTCCACGGTAATGAACGGATTGAAGTTGGGCAGTGCCGGATTTGGTTGTGCCGGGAGGTACGGATTTGCCAAGCGGCGGAGGATCACCGTGCTATTGATGGCTAAGTTTGCGGGGATTGTGTCGGGTGTGCCCACATCGGCGATGAGCGTATTGAGCGGCGCGCCGGCCACTGGGTCGGGCAGGCTCGAAGAGTGGATCAACGTCGTGGCCGGTGCCGGCGGCGGAAATTTATCGAGAGGCCCGAGTACGAAGTATCCGAAGTTGCCGCCGTTGGTGGCCGGGAGCGCCGCGCCCGTCGCTGGCTTCACCAAGTATTGATCGTCGCCGACAAGGATCTGCTCGGCCATCGGCACGCTCGGATCGCGGGTGAAATCGTTGATCGTTAGGCGGATTTTCAAATTGGCCCCGGCCATGCCCGGATCGCCCGTCACGTTGCTTGGGACGTTCAGCGGTTTCGTCGCGTCGTAATCGGCGATCACCACTTGGTAAATGTTCGTGTTAGGGCCGACCGCCGTTTGAAGACGCGCGGCGCCGAGATCCGATAGCACACTTCCCGCTACTTCTAGCGGAAGTGGGTTATGGAGTTCGAGCCAATACTTCTTCTGGATGTTCTTCTTGGCGGGCCTTTTCATCAAAACGGGCGGAATCGGGTTGCCCGCGTCCTTCGACTCCGAGCGGTCGTTGTCGAGTTTGCAATAGGCTTCGTTCACCACGAGCCGGGGAAGCTCCGTACCGAAGACCAACCGATCCCCAACATTCGCAATCGCACCCACTTGGTTGACTATGTCCGAATAGTCCGCACCGGCGGCGGGCGCCAGCGGGTTCCAAACGAACGCCGTGCTGACGTCGTCGTTGTCGATAGCGTCGACCATGTTGGCCGCGTACTGGGCCAGATTGCGGAAAATGGCGTAGGCCACGTTGGCCGGTAATAGGCCGGTCAAGCAATGGGCCAGTTCCGAATATTGAACGATGACTCCATCAATCAACTTCCCATTGGCATTGATCGCGGAAGGGCAAAGCGCCGCCAGCCTGAGGAAGATATCCATTGCCAAGCGTTGTCGCGCGGAAGTCGCGGGGCCGACACCGGCGACAGTCACGTTCGCGGTCGAAAATGGATTCCCGTTCGAGCGATAATCCGGCAAGGGGCGGTTGAGGTCGATCGGCCCGAGGGTGGCGAAGCCGCCGTTGGTGGCGATCCGCACTTCGGCCCAGCTCTGCGTGACGTTGAAGTTCGTCGTCATCGCCCGGTTCGGCGCGCTGGCGAAACTCACCGGGGCGAGTTGCGCGAGTTCCGATTGGGCGTAGCGGTTCTTCGGGTCGCTGTAGCGGCTGGCCAATTTGACGAGGTCGTCCATCCCGAGGGCGTGCGGGGCGACCAGAGACTGGATGCCGCGCGGC
>JANXTU010000608.1 GCA_025352235.1 Fimbriiglobus sp. | reverse complement strand
TGCGCATCGGCGACGATTGCCGCCGCCGATGTCACTTCGACGATACGCGAATCGCGAACGTTGCCGCCCATGTGGAACATACGTACGTCGGCAGTCGGCCCACCCGCAAGCGGCATCGAGAGTGCATCCGCTTGCTGACGCGCGATGTTCGAAATCGCATCGCGGGACACGATGCAACCGGCGATAATCGATGCGCGAAGCGGTTCCCCACTGGCCCGTCTCATGGTGTTCCTCATGCGGCAAGGATGCGGGGTCGGGGTAGTATCCGTACGATGGCAGCGCGGGTCATTGCGGCCGGGGCGTAGCGTTGTTCGTACTCCGCGCGGGCCGCGCGACTCATTCGCAAACGCAACGGTTCGTCGTGAAACAGCCTACGAACTAAGCCACTTCGCGATGTCGTGCTGCCGGGGTAGCCGAGAAATCCGGTCACGCCATCGACGATGACATCCGTCGCCACACCGACCGCGCAGGCAACGATCGGTTTGCCGAACATCATCGCTTCGAGAAGGGGGATCGCCGACGATTCGGTGTGCCCGGCCCAACACACGACCGCCGCCGTCGCCAGCGAATCGGCTTCGGGGACAGTCGGAAATTCACTCAGCAAGTCGACGCGAATCGCAGCCGCTTCGTTCGATTCGCCGATGAAATAAATGCCAGCCACCGGCTCGGTTTCCTCCGTTGCACGATCCGTTACGGCAAACGGAAATCGCTCGAAACTCTTTGCGTGGGGAGGGCCGTCGGCAGATCGTTTCGCGGCACGCAACGCCCGCGGCGATGGCGACACGACCACTTTTGCGAGCGACATCGCGTACTGTTCGAGATCGCTACGTGGCTCGTTCGCCATATACGCAATCGTGCGGAAGCGATCGTCGAGCAACGCGAACAGCCCCTCCGCATTCGCGGTTGGCACCCAGACCGTCGCGATTTCGCGAGCCTCTGTAAGAGCAAGTAATTGCGTGTGCGCCGCCTTCGCCCACTCTTCGCACGTACACGGCGTGTGCGGCGGGATGCGGTGAATCCAGACGTCGTCGACGATCGGTACACCCGATTCAGCTTCGACAATCACGTGGACTTCGACGCCGGCCGCCGCCAGTCCCGTCGCGATCTGCCGAAACTGCCGGTTCCCGTCGTCGGTGCCAGAAAAATACTCGCGAAGAATGAAACCGACGGTTTGATGTGGCACCTGCCGTACGGCCGTTTCTCTCTGCTGCCCCAGCGTATATTCGGCGAGATGCACAATCGCACCATCGACCGCCGTCACGCGAAACCCGGCATCGATCAGCCGCGAACACGCATTGGCATCGATCTCCAAATCGGCCTGCGATTCGTTGAAACCACCGATCGCGAGAAGCGTCGCACGTCGGTAACTGATGCTCGACGGATGCGGGCAGAGGAACGGGTCCGCCGTCGGAATTTGGAATGGCGTCAGCGGCGCAGCAACGTAGTTGACGATGCCTTTTCGCGATACCACCCGATAGCCGGTTTCACCCGCAATGTGGCCGCCAACAACGGCAACCGACGCCGCGTGATAGCCTTCGACGAGTCGCGCCAACCAGCGACTATCGGGAACCGAACCCGCTTCGAGGAACGCGACGATCTCACCCGTTGCCCGGGACACGCAGCGATTCCGCGTGACGGCGACTCGCCGACTGGGGTTCGGAATTTCCAGAACATCGGGTCCGAACGTACCGAGTTCGGTTTCCGAAATTGCAACGATTCGCTCGAAATTGCCATGCGTTTGATGCGTGAGTGCGCGCAGCGTGACCTGTTTCGCAGCCGACGTACCAGATGTGACAACCACGCTGACCCGCATCGATGGCATCCGTTAGCAATAGCGCGCGAATAAGGCGCGTCTTAACGATTATCGGCTATACGAAGATGTGAGTTTAACGAAGCTGCGGGGAATTCAGACGAGTGGGTCGCTGCGATTGACAGCGGATCGGCATCGGGGCTACAACGGGCAAAATTCGTCCGGAGTATCGATCGATGTCTGCGGTCTTCATTCGCTGGTTCGTTGCGTTGGTCCTGCTGGCCGTTGGGTTATGGCAAGGGCCGCTGAACCTCGTCGGGTCGGAATTGCAGTATCTGCCGGGCGACCATATCGACAATCGCTTCAACCACTACATCCTCGAACATGGCTATCGCTGGCTGAATGGCCAAGAGCGCAACTTCTGGCATTCGCGGTTCTGTTTCCCCTCACGCTGGATGACGACAGGGTCGGAGAATCACCTCGGCACACTGCCGCTATATGCCGCGTGTCGCAAGTTTGGTGCGGACCCCGAACGCGCGTTCCAGTTGTGGTATCTCGGGCTGACGGCGCTGAACTACGTCGGCTGTTACTGGGGGTTGCGTAAGCTCGGTTTGGGCGCGTTGGCGGCGGTGGCGGGCAGTTACCTGTTCGCGTTCGGGTTGCCGATGATGGGGCAAGTCACGCACATTCAAATGGTGCCGCGATTCCTCGTGCCGATGGCGGTGGCGTGCGTGTGGCGATTCCTTTGGTCGCCCACGTGGGTGTGGCTCGGTGGCACGGCCGCATGCCTCGTCGGGCAAATTTATTGCAACATGTACATCGGGCTATTCTCGACGATGCTGCTCGCGGCGGTGATGCTCGCAACGGTCGTGGTTGCGCGAAAAGCACTTCCATGGAAGGCGATATTTCGCCCCGGTCGTGCCGAGTGGCTACGTCGCGTCGGCGGTTGCGCACTGCCGATGTTGGCATTGGCGTACGTGACGGTGCCATACTTGCGGACGAGCACGACGTACCGCGTGCTGCCCATCGCAGAGGTTCTCACGATCGCTCCGGACCTGGCCGCGTGGGTAAGGCCGCCGGTGGAATCGCAGTCGTGGGGCTGGCTGCGCGCGGTCTTGCCGGACCGAGACGCGGTGCCGTTCGTGTGGGAGAAATTGCTGTTCCCCGGCGCGATCGCGTACATCGGCGCGCTGTACGGTGTCGTGCAATTGTTGCGGCGATTGCGCGGGAAACTGACACTCGGCAACAACCTGCCGACGTGCGCCGTGGTGATGGTCGCGGTGCTGTTGCCGGTGCCGTTGTTGTTCTTGCAAATGGGTGGCGTGTCGATCTACGAAGGGCTGTTAGCCGTACCCGGCGTTGCCAAACTGCGTGCGAGTGGCCGCGTGATACTGGTGCTGTTGTTGCCGCTCGGATTCCTCGTTGGCTGCGTGCTCGAAGCCTCGTTGCGCTTTCGCTATCGTGCGATCGTTCCGCTGTTTCTCATCGCATTGGTGCTGGATTTGCATATGATTCCGCCCGGCGACCCGCGTTGGAACGAAGTGCGCTACCCCGTGGCCGACTCTCGGAACCAGCGCGAGATGTGGGCGAATGCGATCCGCAAAGAACCCGGCGCGAAGGTGGTGTATGCGTTCCCGCCGCGCGACACCGATGAGTTCGCGGTTTATGCACTGCAAGTCGATGTCATGTGGGGTGCGATGGAGGCTGGCGTACCGACCGTGAATGGCTACACCGGCTACACGCCGAACGAATGGTTCTACTTCGACAATTACTGCGACTTGTTGCACTGGCTGCGCATCCGCGGCGTGTTGACACCGGAGTTATTGGACGGCGTATTGACGTTCGGCGTGCCAAAAGGGAACGAAGATCGCGAAGCCGAACGAGAATTCCGCACAAAATTTTTGCCGCGCGCCGTACCACTGACACCCCACTGACAGTGGTGCCGACGATTTTCGTGTTGACACGCAGCACGGTACGACGGTATGCGCGTCTCACGCTTGTTTTCTAGGCGCGTTTTGCGTTGCGAATCGGAGTTTCCATTCGCAGCGCGCGCGGCGATGTGTGGATAAGAGACTCGCACCGCGGGCGTAGCGCCTAGCGCGCGAGTCAGAATCTGCGCGAGCGGGCAAATGCAAACTTGTTTTTCTGAAATGGGGCGTTAGGATTCTCCATTAAGAAAGTACGAGCGTATCTCACCCGACGCGTTCCGTTACTTCCCCGCAGAATTGCCGGTCGCTGTTGACCGCAATCCGGGTCGAGTAGAACCGTGGAGGTCCAGGTGTTTATGAGCGAGTCCGAAGCGCGCCAACCGCTCGCCAATCAGACGGCCCTTCCGGTCGTGAGCGGATTCGAGGAAGACGAGCCTCCGAGTCGAATGCGACGCAATCCGGCATGGAAGGATGTGCCGGACCACCAATGGGACGACTGGCGATGGCAGACCCAAAATTCTGTCCGGTCCATTCGTCAGCTTCGCAACCTCATTTCCTTTTCCCCCGACGAACTCGAAGCCTTGGGAAAACTGGAAAGCGATTACAAGCTCGCCATTCCGCCCTACTACTTTTCGCTGATCGATCCGCTGAACCCGGCCGATCCGATCCGACTGCAATCGGTGCCATCTCCGCTCGAAGCGGAATCGGGCTTCGAACTCGAAGACCCGCTCGAAGAAGAAAAGGATTCCCCGGTACCTGGCCTCACGCACCGTTACCCCGACCGCGTGTTGATGATTACCACGCCGAACTGCTCGATGTATTGCCGCTACTGCACCCGCAAACGCGCGACTCTTACTCGCGGTGGCTGGGAAGGCGTCAGCAAAGACGACGAGCGGATGATCGATTACATTCGCAAGAATCCGCAAATTCGCGACGTGATCGTTTCCGGTGGTGACCCTCTCACGTTGCCGCTTAGCAAACTGCGCTACTACCTCGACAACCTGAAGGCCATCGACCACGTCGATGTCATCCGCATCGGTACGCGAGTACCCGTGACGCTGCCGCAACGATTGTACGATCAAGAACTGCTGGACCTCCTCGCCGGTACGGAGAAGGTGTACATCCAGACGCACTTCAACCACCCGCGGGAAATCACCCCCGAGGCGGCCCGCGTTTGTAAGTCCCTGCTTCGCCACGGTATGCCGATCAACAATCACTCGGTGCTGTTGAAGGGTGTCAACGATAACCTAGAAACGATGCGCGAACTGCTGCGCGGCCTGATGCGAATCAAAGTCCGCCCGTACTACTTGTTCCACTGCGACCCCGTTACTGGGGCCGGCCACTTCCGGACGTCGATCTGGAAGGGCATGCAGATTATGGAAGGGCTACGCGGGCACATGTCCGGCATCGGCATCCCGACCTACGTGGTGGACAGCCCCCACGGCGGCGGCAAGATCCCGCTCATGCCCAACTACATGGTGAGCATGTCGGACGACGCGGTGATCCTGCGCAACTACGAAGGGATGCTCGTCCGCTATCAGGCGGAAGATAAACCCATCACGAGTGGCAAGACGAGCACGCGCGGCGTCAGCGGTTTGATCCAAGGCGACAAGACGAGCTTGATGCCGGAAGGCAACGAGCGCATGGCCCGTCGCCGCAAGCTGCAGTTGGTGGAGGAAGCCCCCTCGACCTGCGGCGATGCGGAGGCGGCGCCCGGGCCGAGCTCGCGGACGCTGTTGCCGATGCTGGCGAAGAAGGGGTGAGTTCGAGACTGTAGGCATCTCGCTCCGCGAGATGCAGACGGAAGAAGCCGTTCGGATGCCGAAGAAACCCTATGGTGTCTTCGGCATTTACTATTGAAGGGGCGGATTGTTCCGTCGCCGAATGACCGAGCTAAGCGGCGGGAGGCATGTCTTCACGCCACCTCCGATGTCGGTCGCCGAAGGTAGGCCGCGACCGAACCGTAGACTGCTCCTTCGACGCCGCCCGGGGTGGCGTGAGCGACGAGGCAGTCGCGGCCGAGCTTGCTCGACCACCTGCCATCCGGAAGTTGCCGCGCCACGTGAGTCGGGACACCGCCACGAACGTAGATGGCGGCCTTCTCGTACCCCGTCTCCGGGCTGCCGCCCGGGCACGGGGCATACCCCGCCGTGCCGAGTGCCGCGCTTATGGCAAGCAAGGTGAGTTCGTCGGCGGCACCGGGCGGCCAGTAAGCGTCCGGGTCGCCCGGCCACCACACGGCATCCGACTCGCCGGCCGCCCACGCCACGCAGTTGAAAAGCGGGTCTGCGGGTCGCAGAACCTCCGCGCCGTCGGACTTCAGTGCGGGGAATGCCGCCAGCAGAACCGCAGGCAGGTCGGGGGTCACGCCAACCCTCGCGCCCGGCCCCAAGCCAGCCAGTGAGCGGCAGCGTCGGCGGGGTGGCCGCGGTCGGCCGGCGGCACCGGGTCGGCTCCGGTCAACTCGCGCAGAGCGGCGAACCACGGCTCCGGGACGTCGGCCAACTCGGCGAGGATGAGCGGGACCGCGTCCGGCCCGAGAGCGATCACCGAACGGTACGCCGGGTGCGCGGCGGCCGCCGACGGCGAGGCCAGGAATCGAGTGGCCGACTGCCACTCGGAGGCCAAAGCTCGAAAGCGGCGGGCGAACGCCGGCGGCGGGGCGATTTGCGTACTCATGCCAGCATTGTGGCCCGCGAAGAGATGCACGTCCAGTGCCCTTCCGATCCGTGTCATCCGTGCCCAATTTTACGAATGGATTCTGAGCGATCCGCAAACACCACTGTCGCTACTAAACTGGCACCTCGGCGACGAACGCCTCCAGTACCGGGCCGTCGATTTTTGAAGGGAATAGAAATGGATTCCCTGCCGCAGTTGAACCGCCGAGTGTTGAGATCCTCCTGCGCGAACTGGGAGAGGCCGAGGCCGAGGCCATGCGCTTCCTCAGCCAGATGAATCGCGGCTCCGGCAACTACCACCCGAATCGGATGCCGATAGTTACCATTGAACCAATTCTATCAGTGCAGTACCCAGCAAAGTAGATGGATAGGCAGCCAAGCCCCACATGTCACTAAGTCGAGGACGAGGTGCAAACCGTGGTTGAACTCTGGGCCACGGATATCGACATACGTCGCCTGCCGGACGTTGATCGAGCGGCGGGGTCTCCTTGACTCCCGCTTGGCTTCCTCAGCGGCACGCAATGTAACATCCAAGGTCTCGCCGCAGGGGCGGCGACCCTGAGCGAGTGACGAGCCGAATCGGAGTGAGGGCCGCGTCTCCTGCAGGGCTTGGTTAGGCCGACTTGCTCGCCTCTACTTTATCACGGCAATCGTCTGTCCGTCGGATCCGGGCGGGAGTAAGTGGGAACTGCCATCCATCGCCCACAGCTCCCACCGCTCCCCGGCTCGGTCTTGAATCAAGTTTAGCAGAGCGAGGTGGTGCCGATCCGTCCAGTCCTTCGGGAAAGGGTACCGCTGGTCGGGGTAGTTCTCGTCCCAGAGACGATACTCCTTGTACTTGGCATCGTCGTCGAAGAACCGAACCGACGCACTCGGATCGTCGCGGTGCAACTTCTCCGCCAGAGCGACAAGTTCCGCCCGGCTGATGGAGCGGGAGACGACCACGGCCCGCCAGGACCGTCCGAACTTCCGCGATGGAGTCAGCTCGCGATAAGTCGGCGTTGGAGCAACCTCCTGTGAATCTTGGCCCGTCCCCCCACCGCCACCGACCGGGCCGCCCTTCGGGGCGGGGACGCTACCGACCGCGAGGATCGCCATTACCGCCACCGCGACGGTTGACCACAAGTGCCTGCGCATGGACTACTCCAGCAAGGATGAACGCCCCAACGTAAAAAGCCATGTCGAGGTTGTCGTACGTGCCCGGCACAATACCGACCAATTGGCCGAGTTCGGCCCCCAGCGCCAAGATCCCCCCGGAATACACCCAAGGCACCATCCGACGCCAAATCAGCAGCATCAAGCTTGTGTACGAATATACCCAACACCCATCGGGCAGCGAATAGAGTACCCAGGATGGGAGCGCAACCTCCGGACGCACGACGAGGTCGCTGGCACCGACCAACTCAATCCAGCGGAACACCAGCAAGTCGGTCGATCGCCACCACACGTAGATGCACGCGCCGACCGCTATCGGCAGGACAACTTGGGTCAGAAAGAACGTAACCCTGCCCATTCCCGCGCTTCCCCCACGGTCGGCTCTCTGCGACATGACATATTATTATCCGGCCGATCAGCCGGATTGATTCCCGGCAATATCGTCGCATAGTCCCGGCCCGTCAACCGAAATCTCCTTGATCGAGTCAATTGCTTCTGGCATCGTTGGGTGAGAGTCCCATCCCATTCTTTCGGTGTTCACCTGAGTCGGCGGGGACGCTTGGACATCGCCTATCGCGTAATCAACATCGATCAAATGGTTTCGCGGGAGATCCCTCGGGCGGAAATCGGACGCAAGTCGTTGCGGCAGTAGGGTTCTACCCGAAATTGGAAATGGTTTCGCGGGGGGGGGGGTGGTTTCGCGCCGAAACCATTTCCGCCGGGGTGAGCCGATCCGCGGTAACGCCGAACGCAAGGGATGCAGAAAGGAGACGGGGCGGAAATGTATTCTCCGTGGAACCGAGCAGTCCGCAAAGAGAGGCGGCTCCGGGG
>JANXTU010000606.1 GCA_025352235.1 Fimbriiglobus sp. | reverse complement strand
TTCCAACCTTGTCGCCGGGCTGTTTTCCGACAAGTTAAACGAATGGCATCACACCGGCTACTCCCGAGAACACCATGACGACCGTCGCCGACTTGAAGGGCCAAACCGTCGCCTTCGCCGCCTCTGGCGGGCTCGACTCCTGCACCGTCACCAAGTGGCTCACCGAACACGACGTGCGCGTCGTCGCGCTCACGGCCGACATCGCGCAACCGGACGAGGCGAACTTCGATGAAGTCGGCGAACGCATGAAAGCCTGCGGCGCCAGCGATTATATCGCGATCCGGCTCCACGATATGATCGCCGAGTCGGGCATCGAGGTGATCCAATTCCAAGCGAAGTACGAAGGGGACTATTGGAACACCACCGGCATCGGCCGGCACGTCATCGTCGCGGGGTTGGTGCCCGAGATGCAGAAGCGCGGCATCAAAGTCTTGGGCCACGGGGCGACCGGCCGAGGGAACGACCAAGTGCGGTTCCAACTCTGCACGAACATGCTCGACCCGAGCCTGACGATTTACGCCCCGTGGCGCGATCCCGCCTTCCTCAGCCGCTTCCGCGGCCGGACGGAAATGATCGACTATTGCAACGAGCGGAAGCTGCCGATCAAGGCGAGCAAAGAATCGCCGTACAGCACCGACGCGAACCTGCTCGGCCTGACCCACGAAGCTGGCAAGCTCGAGCACCTCACCGTCGGCCCGTGGTTCGTGACGCCGGGCATGGGCGTCAAGCCGATGGACGCCCCGAATGAACCGGAAACGGTGACGGTGCACTTCGACCACGGCCGACCGGTGTCGATCAACGGGAAAGCCGTGAATGCGTTCCAAGCGATTCACCAAGCCAACGTCCTCGGCGGCAAACACGCCATCGGCATTTGCACGCACCTCGTGGAGAACCGCTTCGTCGGCATCAAAAGCCGGGGCGTCTATGAGGCACCGGGATTGGAATTGCTCGGCACGGCCTACCGCTACTTGCTGCAACTGATCATCGACCGCCGGTCGCGGGAATTGTACGACACCCTGAGCGCCTTCATGGCGAAGCAGATTTATCAGGGTTATGGCTTCGACCTCGCCACGCACATGGCCCGCGAGGCGATGAAGCCGATCGCGAAGCTCGCCACGGGGACCATCGCGCTGAAGCTCTACAAAGGGACGCTGACCTACGAGGGCGCTACCAATGTGCCGGCCCAGTTGTACTCGGAAGCGAACGCCAGCATGGAAGCCATCGGCAGCTTCGACCACGCCGACAGCGAGGGGTTTCTGCGGGTGTTACAAGTGAGCGCCCGGGCGCTCGCGGTGAACGGCCAAGTCACCCCGCCCGCTTGGGCGGGGTGAACCTGCTTAGGCGCTCAGCTTTTCGAGCTTGCGGATGACCATCGGGATCTTCTTGCGGACCACATCGGCGGTGACGGTGTGGTGTCCTTTGCGATCCATCTCGGGCAGGTCGTACATCACGTCGAGCATGATCTCTTCGACGATGCTGCGCAGGCCGCGGGCGCCGGTGTCCCGCTTCTTGGCCAAGTGGGCGATCTCGCGCAGCGCGTCCGGTTCGAAGACCAACTCGGCCCCTTCCATGTCGAAGAGCTTCTGGTATTGGCGAACCAGCGCGTTCTTCGGCTCGGTGAGAATCCGCACGAGGGCGTCTTCGTCCAGCGGGTCGAGCGGGGCCACCACCGGCAAGCGGCCGATGAACTCGGGGATCAGGCCGAATTCGACGAGATCCTCGGCCGTGACTTGGGCGAGAATCTCGCCGAGCGCCGTTTCCCGGCGGTCTTCGGCGATGCTGCCGAAGCCGATCGACTTGCGGCCGATGCGCTTTTTGATGACGTTGTCGAGACCGACGAACGTCCCGCCGACGATGAAAAGGATGTTCGTCGTGTCGAGCTGGATGTATTGCTGCTCCGGGTGCTTGCGGCCCCCCTGCGGCGGCACGTTTGACACGGTGCCTTCCAAGATCTTCAACAGCGATTGCTGGACGCCTTCGCCCGAAACGTCCCGCGTGATACTGACGTTGTTCCCGGACTTGGCGATCTTGTCGATTTCGTCGATGTAGATAATGCCGCGCTGGGCCGCTTCGATGTCGAAGTCGGCGGCGTGCAGAAGTTTCAGCAGAAGGTTTTCGACGTCTTCGCCGACGTACCCGGCTTCGGTGAGCGTCGTGGCGTCGCCGATGGCGAAGGGCACATCGAGCACCTTGGCCAACGTCCGAGCAAGCAGAGTTTTGCCGCTGCCGGTCGGGCCGACGAGCAGGATGTTGCTCTTTTCGATTTCGACATCGCCGCGGTTGGCGTCGACGTGGCTCAGTCGCTTGTAGTGGTTGTGCACCGCGACGGAGAGCACCTTTTTGGCGCGCTGCTGGCCGATGACGTACTGGTCGAGCTTTTCTTTAATGCTGCGCGGCGACGGTGTGTTCGAGGTCGCCGTTTTGGCCCCCGGTCCGCCCCGGCGTTTGCGCTCTTGGTCGATGATCGACTGGCAGAGGTCGATGCACTCGCCGCAGATGTACACGTCCCCCGGCCCTTCGACCAAGGGTCCGACATCGCGGTGGCTGCGCCGGCAGAAAGAACAAAAGGCATTCCGGTTCCGACCCGCCGCGCCGGGGGGTTTCCGGCCCCCGCCGTCGCCCGTTACACGATCCGCCATTGGGGCCCCGAAATGAGAGATTGAGATTGGGACTGAGTGAAACGATCCGAGTGGAGTACCGACGCCAACTATACCTTCACAAATTATCTACGGGAGTTCATATTCGTTTGCGAATACGCGCTTCGGGGGATCGGTTCGCCGGTCTTGTCGATTTTATCGCTGGAGCCGATTCCGGCGACTTCGACCCCTCGGGCTACGGCGTCGGATCGGGCGGTGGTGACGGCGGTATCGGTTCGACCGGGGCTTCCGCGGTGGCGGGCATCGGCAACCCGACTTCGCGCCGCATCTGCGTCGAGACCTTGCCGCGAATCCGCTTGTATTCTTCTTCCGTGATTTCGCCGTTCTCGAAGAGGGCCCGGAAGTTCGTCAGCGATTCGGTCGATTCCGCCGCGCCGCGCTCGCGCTGTTTCCGCCAGCGGTCGAGGTACCAAATGACGACGGCCCCCGAGAGCAGCACCGCGATGAGCGCGGCGGTGCCCACGACGAATTCGGTGCTGTCGAGCAGGTTGGTGACTGCGAAGGCCGGCGACATCGAAGCCCTCCTGGCCCACAGGATGCGCGTGGGCAAGGTCTGTTCAAACCCCTTGCGACAGGGGCATTATAACTCTAGCGCCGCCCGTGTCGAACGGATAGCCGAGAAACTGGAGAGGAAATCGGAAATTGGGGAAACGAGTTCTTCAATCGGCGGGCGTGGCGAACAACTCGCCCATCGGCAAGCGAAACTCCGGGAGGACCGGTTCGGCGGTGAGAATGTCCGATTCCGAAAACAGTTGCACGGACCGCGGTGCCGTGTAGGCGTGGATCGTCCGATCGTGCGGATGGACCACCCAGACGAGCGACACGCCGGCCTTCAGCCAATCCATCCATTTGCGATTCACCTCGTCGGCGCCGTCGTGGGTCGACACGACCTCCACCACCAAATCGGGCACGACCTTGGAGTAACCCTCGGTGCGCAATTGCTCGAGCGTCAACTTCGAGAGCAAGTGGAACGCGGCATCGGCCCGCCGAATCCGCGTCGGATCGTCGGCGAAGCACTGGTAGGACGTCCCCTCGGGGAAGACCCAACCGAGACGGCGCGGCCGCACGAATTCGCGGATGCGGGCGAAGCATTCACCGGCCATGTAACTGGAAAGCTGGCTCACGTTCAGCTCCTGCAACTGGCCGTCGACGAATTCGAAACCGCGCGGCAGCACGAAGCCCCGGTCGGTCGGTTCTTCGTAATCGTCCCGGATGTACGGAGCACTCGGCCCCACCGCGGTCATCGTCGCCATGTCGTGGACCTCCGGTAACTGGGATTAGTCTACACGCGGAGCGTGCTGTGGCGGCAAGTTTCCAACTTGCCGCCGAGTGAGTTTTTTTGGCCATTCGTGTTCGAGCGGTCGCATCGGCGGACTTTGGCGGCAAGTTGGAACCTCGCCGCCGCAGCACACCCGACTTCGCCCGTCGTGCCGATTCGGCCGGTTGCCCGATTCGGCCGGGGTCATCCATCGGCCGCGGCGTCGCTTGCCGTTCAGTAGTCTTCTCCGACCGGACGATGGTAACATTGCTCGACTCTGCTTGACGCTCACCCCGCCCCGCTTAAAATGCGGACACGACCATGGACGGTCGCATTCGCCGCCGAGACTCGGCCCACCCGAACGATTCCGGTGACCCGTGCCCCGCATCTCGCTCGATCTGAAAAAACAGGTGAAGGCCGCCAACGACATCTACGATGTCGTTTCGACGTACATCCCCGTCACGCACGTCGGCAAGACGCTCAAAGCCGTCTGCCCCTTCCACAACGATACCCGCCCGTCGCTGCAAATTGACCGCCAGTACCAGAACTTCCGCTGCTGGGCCTGCGATGCCAAAGGAGACGTGTTCGATTTTGTCATGAAGTTCGAAAAGGTCGAATTCGGCGAATGCCTGCGGATGCTCGCCGACAAAGCCGGGATCAAGCTCGACACGGTGGCCAGCCCGCAAGACGAAGTCCGTAGCCGGTTGCTCCGAGCGATGAAATGGGCCGAGGAAAAGTATCGGACGTGCCTCGTCGACGAGGCCGAAGCGTCGAATGCTCGGGTCTACTTGGGCGAGCGCAAACTCGCCGGGCCGTCCGTGCGCCAATTCGGATTGGGATTCGCCCCGGTCAACGGCGACTGGCTCGTCCAATGGGCCTTGCGGGACGGTCTGCCGACCGATGTCCTCGTGGAAATCGGCCTGATCGCGGCCCGCGACGAAAACCGCGGTCACTACGACCGCTTCCGCGACCGCGTGATGTTCCCCATCCGCGATGCCCGCGGCCAAACCGTCGGCTTCGGCGGGCGGATTCTCCCCGATTCCCCGCTCGCGGCCCGCGCCCCCAAATACTACAACTCGGCCGAGACGCCCCTCTTCAAGAAGAGCGAATTGATTTATGGCCTCGACCTCGCCCGCCACGCCGGTGCCGCCGCCGGGTATTTGGCCGTCGTCGAAGGCTACACCGACGTCATGATGGCCCACCAATGCGGGATCCCGCAAGTGGTCGCCACCATGGGCACGGCCCTCACCTCAATCCACGTCAATCAGTTACGGCGGTATGCGCCGAAGGTCATCATCGTCTACGACGCGGACGCCGGCGGCATGGGCGGCGTCGATCGGGCACTCGAATTGTTCGTGAGCCAAGACGTCGAATTGGCGGTCGCGTCCTTGCCGGATGGCCTCGATCCGTGCGACCTGCTCATCAGCCCCGGCGGGGTCGAATTGTTCCGCCACGCGCTCGCTACGGCACAAGATGCCCTCGAGTTCAAGTTAAATATCCTCCTTTCCAAAGAAAATTCCCAAACGGTGGAAGGAACGCGGCGCGTGGTCGACTCCATCCTGAGTATGATGGCATTGGCTCCCGAGATGCCGAGCCAAATCGGGGCCGTGCGGCAGGAACTGATCGTGTCGCGGTTGGCCCACCGACTCGGGTTGCGGCAAGAGACCGTTTGGGCCAGACTGGCCGAATTGAAGGCCGAACGGCGCCGCAACGAGCAGCGCCCGGGCCGGGTGATTCCTGAAAACGAGGGCCGAGAACCGACTCCGCCGACGGCCAAAGCGAGCGCCGCCACGGCCATTGAACGGCAACTGTTGGAACTGCTTTTGGCCGAGCCGCCGCTGGTGTCGGTCGCCTCGGAACGGGTGCAACCGTCGATGTTGCAACATACCGGCCTTCGCCGAATGCTCACGGACTTGTATGCTTTGCATCAGGATGGTCACACCGCCGACTTGGATAGTTTGCGGTTTCGTCTGATGGATCGGCCCGACTTGGCCGAAGCGGCGATGAAATTGGAATTCGTCGGCCGCCAAATGAATGACCGCCCCGAATGGCTCGGTCGGATCGTGAACCGATTCGCCGAGCAAGAAATGGAGTTCGCGAAGAAGGCCGTCCAGACTCAACTGGCGGCCGGCAGCATGGACGATGCCGCTGCGCTGGATTTGCTCCGCAAACTCCAAGCGCCAGCCAAAGCCTCGCCCCCCGGCAGCAACTGACCCTCCGGTTCCCCCGAACCGCCGCGGTCGAGATCGACCTGACCCCCTTCGACCGGGACCCCGTCCCGGGCCAGTTGTCCGCAGGAATGGGAGGCGTCGCATGAGCTGGAAAGCCGACGAGATTTTGAAGGCCCTGATCGAAAAGGGCAAGCAATCGGGGTCGCTCACCTACGACGAGGTGAACCTCGCTCTGCCCGAATCGGCGGAGCCCGAGCGCCTGCCCGATCTGCTAGAATTGCTCGAATCCCACGGCATCACGCTCATCGAAGCCGAGGACGCCGAGGAAGAAACCCCCGCCGTCAAAGTCGAAGATCGCCCCGTGATCGAAGCCACTGCGGCGTTCGAAGACAACGACGGCGACGGCCGGCACATCGACGACCCCGTCCGCATGTACCTCACGCAGATGGGCGAAATCCCGCTGCTCGACCGCAAGCAAGAAGTCTCGCTGGCCCAGCGCATCGAAGTGACCCGCCGGCGTTTCCGCCGCAAAGTGCTCGAGTGCGATTACGCCATGCGGAACGTCTTCGAGACGCTCAAGCGCGTCCACTTGGGCGAACTCCCCTTCGACCGCACGGTGAAGGTCTCGCAGACCGAGAACCTCGAAAAAGACAAGATTCTCCAGCGGATGCCGCACAACCTGCGCACCCTCGAACCGCTGATGGAATCGAACGTCGACGACTTCCACCGGCTGATCGAAGCCGAGTTGACCGACACCGAAAAAGATGACCTCCGCAAACGGTTGAAACTGCGCCGCCGCAAGACCGTCACGCTGGTCGAAGAATTGTCGATCCGGACGCAAAAAGTCCAGCCGCTGATGAAGAAGCTCGAGCAGATCAGCTCGCGGATGGACGACCTCGAAGAGCAGATCCACGCGCTGAAGGGGATCAAATCCGCCCGCGAGGAACGGAGCAACCTGCGGAAGGAACTCCAAGACCTCATGCTCATCACGCTCGAAGAACCGGCCGGCCTCCGCCGCCGGGTCGCGATCATGAAGCAGCGTTTCGGCGAATACGAACAAGCCAAGCGCGACCTGTCGGGCGGTAACCTGCGCCTCGTTGTCAGCATCGCCAAGAAGTACCGCAACCGAGGCCTCAGCTTCCTCGACCTGATTCAAGAAGGCAACACCGGCCTGATGCGGGCCGTCGACAAATACGAGTACCGCCGCGGCTTCAAGTTCAGCACCTACGCCACCTGGTGGATCCGCCAAGCCATCACCCGGGCCATCGCCGACCAAGCCCGCACGATCCGCATCCCCGTGCACATGATCGAGACGATGTCGAAGCTGCGTAACGTCTCCAAGAAGTTGCTGCAAGACCTCGGCCGCGAACCGACCATCGAAGAGACCGCCAAGGCCGCGGGCATCAGCTACGAAGAGACCAAGCGCGTCCTCAAGATCAGCCGGCACCCGATCAGCCTCGACCGCCCCGTGGGCGAAGGGGAAGACAGCTACTTCGGCGACTTCATCGAAGACGATTCGGTCGAATCGCCCGTCAGCGCGGCGACCAACGAAATGCTGAAGGACAAGATCGAGAACGTGCTGAAAACGCTGACGTACCGCGAGCGCGAGATCATCAAGCTCCGCTACGGCCTCGGCGACGGCTACACGTACACCCTCGAAGAAGTCGGCCGCATTTTTAAAGTGACCCGCGAGCGAGTTCGGCAGATCGAAGCCAAGGCCGTCCGCAAGTTGCAGCACCCGGTGCGAAGCCGCCAACTCGAAGGCTTCCTCGACGTCTGGGGCGCCGCCATCGCCAACCGCAAAACGCAGGCGCAGCCGGTGGGGTAATGTGCGTATGATCGACGAACCACCGGGCTTGTCCCGGTGGGTTCGGGATAGCGGTGGCTCGTCGCTGACTTTGGTGGCCATTCAAATATCTGTCCATTGCCCACTTTCAAAGCCCACCAATTCCAATAACCTCGCAGTTCATCTTAGCGGTGGGCGTGAGCCTCCGAGGAATTGAACTCCCGGCGCTTTCATTCCTCGGGGGCTCACGCCCACCGCTCGGGGGAAGATCGAAGCAGCGGCTTCTGCTGTGACATTGCCCCTGGTGCCGGGCGTACACGCAGCTTTGCCCATCTCGGCTACATCAACAGCAACGTCCGCACCCGAATCGAAAGTGACGCCGATGCCCGACTCCAACAAAGTCCTCTTCGCCGCGGCTGCGTTTGCGGCTCGGGCCCACCGGCATCAGGTCCGTAAGGACAAAGACACGCCCTACGTGTCCCACCCGTTCCGCGTCTGCTTGATCGCCCGGCACGTTTTCGGTATCGACGATCCGAAGGTCCTCGCGGCCGCGCTGCTCCACGACACCATCGAAGACACCGCCACCGATTACGACGACATCGCCGAAGAATTCGGGACCGAGGTCGCCGATTGGGTCTCGGCACTCACGAAGGAAATGCGCCTGCCGGAAGCGGAGCGCGAAGTCAAATATCACGCCGCGCTCGCCGCGGGTCCGTGGCCGGTGACCGTCTGCAAGCTGGCGGATATTTACGACAACCTCACCGACAGCTTGGGTCTGAGCGCCGGCTTCCGCAAGAAAACCGTCAAGCGGAGCAAAACCTACTTGGCGGTTTTGAAGCCGGGCTTGCCACCGGAGGCGGAGAATGCGTTCGCGCTCACGGAAGCCCGATTGATCGAAGTCAAAGCCGCGAAAGGTGTATAATTCTAACGGAGTCCCGCGGTTCACGATGAGGGTTCGCCGATGTTTGTCCGATCGCTCGGGTTTGCCCTCCTCGGCTCGCTGGCACTCGCCCTTGGCGAGGTGCGGGCCTGCCCATTCTGCGCCACGCAAGGCCAGACGCTTTCGAGCGAAGTCGGCCAGGCCGACTTCATCGTCCTGGGCACACTCAAAAACGCCAAGCGGGACCCCGAGGATTTCTCGAAAGGCTCGACCGACCTCGACATCGTGACGGTGGTGAAACCGCACCCGTATCTCAAAGGGAAAAAGTCGATCGTCCTGCCGCGGTACGTGCCCCTCGACCCGAAGGCCGAAGCCGGGGAAAAGTTCCTCGTGTTCTGTAGTCTCTACAGCCCGACCGGCGACGTCGGCTTCTCCGCCCTCGCCTCCGCCGCCGTGTTGGCCGACAGCAACCGCGCGACGCTCGACCCCTACCGCGGCGAACAAATTAAAGGGAAAAGCGACCTCCCGGACTACCTCAAGCAGGCCATCGTGGCCCGCGAGAAAGACGCGAATGCCCGCCTCCAGTTCTTCTTCAAATACCTCGACCACGGCGAGTTGGTCATCAACACCGACGCCCTCATGGAGTTCGGCAACGCCGAGTACAAGGACGTCCGCAAAGTCGCCGAGACGCTGCCGCCCGAGAAACTGTTGAAGTGGTTGAAGGATCCGAATACCCCCGCTTCGCGCTTCGGCCTCTACGGCCTCATGTACGGTCACTGCGGCCAAGCCGACGGCGCGGCGGCACTCAAGGCCCTCATCGACGACCCGGACAAAGCCTTCAGCAGCGGGCTCGACGGCCTCATGGCCGGGTATATTTTGCTGAAGCCCAACGAAGGCTGGGCCCATCTCACCACGATCGTCGGGGACGACAAGAAAGACTTCACGACCCGGTACGCGGCCCTCAAAGTGCTGCGATTCTTCTGGGAATATCGGCCGGACGTCTTGAAGAAGGCCGACCTGTTGGCGGCGATGAAGACGCTCGTCGGCCAGCCGGAAATCGCCGACCTGCCGATCGAAGACCTCCGCAAATGGGGCGCGTGGGAGCAAACTGGATTCGTCTTGCAAGAGGCGGTCAAACCGAGCCATAACAAGCAGATCGTCAAACGCGCCGCGTTGCGCTTCGCCCTCAGCGCCGCCGAGGAAGGCAAGAACCCCGCCGCCGCCGCTTATGTGGCCAACGCCCGCAAAGACGACCCGGAACGGGTGAAGTTCATGGAAGAAATGCTCGCCGACGAACGGCCCAAACCTGCGATCAAGAAAAAGGATTAACCACAGAGGCACAGAGAAGATCCGATTTCATTCTTCTCCGTGACTCTGTGGCAAATCTCTTCTTTTCACACCTCACCGGGCAGGATGCCATGGCCAAATCGATTTGCGCGTTCGTGTTCGTCATCCTTGCCATCGACCCGGCGCAGGCGTGTTCCTTTTGCGGGCCGGGTCTGGCCAAGCAGGGCACCCTACGCGAGCAATCCTCGAAAGCCGATGCCATCGTGCTGGGTACTTTGAAGAACGCCAAGGTCGGCGAGGATCTCCGCACCGGCACCACCGAGTTCCATTTCGACGATACCGTCAAGACTGGTCCCGCGTTCAAAACTGCGACGATGCTGGTGCTTCCGAGGTACATCCCCGGCGCGGCCGAGCCGCAAATCCTTTTCTTCGCGGTCGTCGAAGGAAAACCGGACGTGGTGAGCAGCGTCCCCGGTTCGCCCGCCGTCGCGGCCTACCTGCGCGCCGTCGCCAAGCTGACCGGTCAACCCATCGCCGCGCGGCTCGGATTTTTCTTCCGGCACCTCGATTCGACCGACTCGACTGTCGCCGCTGATGCCTTCGCCGAATTCGCCAAGGCCACCGATGCCGAGATCGCGCTGGCCAAGGCCGAGTGGAAACCCGCGACCCTGCGAAAATTCTTGACCGACCCGAAGACGCCTCTGGACCGCCTCGGCGTCTACGCGATGCTGCTGGGGTTGTGCGGCGACGTCAATTCGGCCCCGATTTTAGCGAAGGCTCTGACGGGCGAACTCACGGAGCGCGTCGCCTCGAACCTCGCCGGTTTCCTCGCGGGCTACGTGCTGATCGACGCCAAAGCCGGTTGGGCCAAGGTGCGCGAGATCCTCGGCGATGCGGAGCGCCCCTTCGAATTGCGCCTCGCGGCCATCAACGCGGTGCGCTACTTCCAAGCCAACCGTCCGGTGGAATCGAACGCGCCCATCTCGGACTGCTACCGCGACCTACTGGCGAATCGAGACTTCGCCGACGTGGCCCTCGACGACCTCCGCCGCTGGGGTCGGTGGGATCTCACCGCCGACGTATTGAAGCTCGTCGGTCAACCGGCGGCCGCGGCGCCGATCATCCGCAACGGCATCGTCCGCTACGCGCTGACGTGCGGGGACGCCGCGTGCCTGAAGTACCTCGCCGGCCTCCGCGCCAGCGACCCGAAACTGGTCGCCCGCATCGAGGAATCGCTAAAGTTGTTGGAGTTGCCGAAGAAGTAATAACCTCGTCTTTCGCTCAGCGCCGGCTCTTGGCGTGGCGGAAGGGGATCCACGCCCCGTTTTGCGCGCTGCTCTCGACCGCCTTCGTGATGAACAACATCCCTTCGACGCCGTCGTAAATATTCGGATAGACCGTGTTCACCGCTTCCACGGTCTCACCGCTCGCCCGCTTCACCATCGCGTCGTAGGCCGCCGTGTAGACGTTCGCGAACGCTTCAAAGAAAGCCTCCGGGTGGCCGGCCGGCAGTCGGACGCTGGCGCCCGCTGCGGCGCCGAGGTACGGCCCGCCGGCGCGCGTGTAGATCTTGTGCGGGTCGCCGTTCTTCCGCACGATCAGGCTGTTCGGCTCTTCCTGACGCCACTGGATGGCCCCCTTCGTGCCGTCAATCTCGATGCTCAGGTCGTTCTCGCGGCCGTGGCTGATCTGCGACGCCGTGACACTGCCCAAAGCACCGTTGTCGAAACGGATCAAGGCCGTGCCGTAGTCGTCGAGGGCGCGGCCGTCCTCGAAGATCTTGAGGTGGCCGGAGATCTCGGTCGGCAGCAGGCCCGTCATGAAGCGGCCGAGGTTGTAGGCGTGCGTGCCGATGTCGCCGAAGCAGCCGGCGATGCCCGATTGCTTGGGGTCGGTGCGCCACTTGGCCTGCTTCTGGTCGCCGCTTTCGAGCCGCGTCCGGAGCCAACCTTGGATGTAGTTGCTGCGGATGGCGTTGATCTCGCCGAGTTCCCCGTTGAGGATCATCTCGCGGGCTTGGCGCACCAGCGGGTAGCCGGTGTAGTTGTGCGTGACGGCGAAGACGACGCCCGATTTCTCCACGATTTTCAGCAGTTCCTCGGCTTGCGCGAGGTCGAACGTCATCGGCTTGTCGCAGATCACGTTGAAGCCCGCTTCGACGAAGGTTTTGGCGATCTCGAAGTGCGTATGGTTCGGCGTGGCGACCGACACGAAATCGACTTTGTCGGCACGTTTGGCTTCGGCGGTCGCCATCTCGGCGTAGCTCGTGTAGGCACGCTCGAGGGCGATGTCGTAATCGGCGGCGCTGGCTTTGGAGCGCGCCGCGTCGCTGCTGAGCGCCCCGGCGACGAGGGCGGCGCGGTTGTCGAGCACGGCGGCGGTGGCGTGGACGCGGCCGATGAACGACCCTTGGCCGCCGCCGATCAGGCCCATCCGGAGTTTGCGTTGCAAGGGGGCATTCGTGGGCATGGTCGAATCCGGGGAGGGAGCGGGGAAGTTGCGGAGATTGTACGAATGCGACCGGCGAGCCGGCCCCGTCAGGGGTCGGAGTTCGACCAGTAGTACTCCGGCCCCGACGAAACCGGCTCGCCGGGCGACCCCACTACAAATCCGACGGCGTCAAGGTCATTCCGACGCGTTGGTGTCATTATTGGCAGAAACGGTCATTCCGATGGAGGGTGGGGCGGAACCGTCGGAATGACGGATCGGCTAAACTTGCTAAAATCAGATTCGGACTCCCACCCCGATCCCGGAACCCGCCATGTCTCTCCGATTTTGCTGGCCCGCGCTGCTCACGGTCGTGCTGGGCCTGCCCGCGCTGCGGGCCGCCGATGCCAAAGACGCTTATGGCGATGCGCTGCCGACGGGGGCGAAAGCCCGGCTCGGCACCGAGCGCCTGCGGCTGCTCGACAGCGGATCCATCTTGATGCCCGACGGCAAGACGATCCTCTCGCAGACGTACAACGGCATTACGCTGATCGATGCCTTCACTGGCTTGACGACGAGCAAACTCGCCGCGCAATCGCAACCGAGCGTGGTCTCGGCCAATGGCAAACGCGGCGCCGCGACCCGCTACGACGGCGTGACGGTCCTGGAATTCGAAACCGGCAAGAAGCTCTGCGAAATCAAGCGGAGCGGCTACACGACCGATGGGATGGCGTCCCTTTCGGCCGACGGCAAAATCCTGGCGCTCGGCGGCAACGTCGACGAGAAGGCCAAAGAGAAGGGCGTCTCGGTGCGCGTGTGGAACGTCGACGACGACAAGGAGATCGCCTCGATCAAAGTCTCCCAGAACACCTCGGCCAAAGCCCTGATTTCGGCCGATGGCAAAACCCTGGCGACGTGGGGCTCCCACTACGAACCGTCGAAACCGAACGTCGAAGTCGACCCCGAGACTAACCCGAATCAGCATGTCCAACTTTGGAATGCCGCGACCGGTAAGTTGCTCGCCACGGTCCGCGCGAGCACGTATCCTTCCGCGGTGTCCTTGTCGTTGGACGGGCAGTCGATCGCCGTCGGCGCCAACGGCGCGGTCGCCCTGTACTCGACGAAGACCGGTGAAAAGACCAAACAATTGCTCGGGCGCAGCCAGCTCGGCCGGATGGTTCAATTCTCGGACGATGGCCAGTCGATCGCCGCCGCGAGTGACGATGGCGCCATCCAAATGTGGACGGTGGCCACGGGCAAGTCGTTGGGAATCGCGGAGTGCCCGCTCAGCGGGATGTACCTGTCGCTGCGCGGCCTCAGCTTCCCGACCGGCGACAAGCTCGTCGCCTTCGCCCTGAAGGGATCCGCCGGCGTCGTTTGGGAATGCCCGAGTGGCAAGCGATTGTCCCCGGCCGGCGGGCACACCGAATCGATCGGCGGCCTCGGCTTCACCAACGGCGACCAAGAAATAATCGGTTCGGCCACCGGCGGTCAGATCCTCCGTTGGGACACGGCCGGCAAGGAACTCGCCGCCATCCCGCTGCGCATCCCCGGCTCCAATCCCGCGACGCAGTACTTCAACACCGAACGCTTGCAGATCGCGCCGAATGGCCTGATCGGGTTTCGCCCCGAGAACTCCGGCTTGGCCATCTACGACCTCCCCTCGGGCCTGCAACGCTACAGCCTGCCTTCCGAAAACACGTACGTCAGCCAGCTCTGTTTCTCGAATGATGGCGGTAAGGTGGCGATGGTCCACTCTCCCGGTTACGGCGGCAAACCGAAGCCGAGCCGAATCGCCTTGGCCGACTTGGCCAAAGGGGAATTGACGGGTGGATTCGTCCTTCCCGCAGGCAACGTCATCTCGGTGGGTTGCGATTCCGAAGGGGGCAAGCTCGCTGTGGTCCGCCGGGTCAACGCCGTCGGCAAAATCCCGCAAAAGCTCTTCTTGAACGGGTTCGACACCGCGACTGGGAAGCAGACGTGCGAAATGCCGCTCGCCGAAGACTACGGGAACTTCTTCCTCACGGCTTCGACCGAGAAAGGCCGAGTAATCTTGGTCGATCCGAAGGAAGGCGTCGTCGAAATCGACTTGGCCACCGGAAAGAAAGCCCGCACCGTGGCGAAGCTCACGACGGGTTTGACGATCGCGCCGCTGCTCAGCGGCGATGGCAAACTCATCGCTCTCGCCACGGGCAGCAGCTACAGTTCGGAGCCGTCGAGCATCGAAATCCGCGATTTCGCTTCGGGTGACGTCGTCCACACGTTCACCGGGCACACCCGCGCGGTCACCGCGATGGCGTTCTCCAAAGACGGGAAAACACTCGCCACGGGCTCGGCGGATTCGACGATCCTGCTCTGGGATTTGACCAAATCGAAGGACTGACCGCCGTGCGCACGCTGGCCATCGGAGACATCCACGGGGTATCGGGCGCGCTCGATGCCCTGATGGAGTTCGTGGGCCCGAACGCCGACGACGCGCTCGTGTTCCTCGGCGATTACGTCGACCGCGGCCCCGACTCCAAAGGGGTGATCGACCGGCTGATCGCATGGAGCCAGTCGCTGCAGTTGGTCTGCCTCCGCGGCAACCACGAATTGATGATGATGAACGCCCGCCACGGACGGGACGACCTGCGGATGTGGCTGGCCGTAGGCGGGTCGCAGGCTCTGGCATCGTACGGCCGCGGCGGGAGGGCAGCGCTCGCCGACGTGCCGGACGAGCATTGGGATTTTCTCGACGAGCGCTGCGGAGACTACTTCGAAACCGACACGCACATTTTCGTCCACGCCAATCTCGATCCGGGTCGCGCCCTCGCCGATCAACCGGAGGCGATGCTCTTCTGGGAATTCCTGACCAAGCCCATCGACCACGTCTCGGGGAAGACCATCATCGTCGGCCACACCTCGCAGAAGTCAGGCGAACCGCTGGCCTGGAAGAAGACCGTCTGCATCGACACCTACGCTTACGGCGGCGGCTGGCTCACCTGCTTGGATGTCGACACCCGTCGCTACTGGCAAGCGGACGCCCTCGGCCGCACCCGAACGGGCGAATTGCGCGACCGGGAGTGACGGTCCATCGACGGCATCGCCGCCTTTGACGGTGGTGTTCAACGACTTTTTGATCAACGGCAAGCGGGTTGGGCTCTCCATCAAACCCGAGACGTCAACGAGGAGAACGTCGAGATCGGATAGTCGGCCGCGAGTTGGTACTGGTTGTCGAACGCGCCGGCTGGGACAAGCGACTCGGACGCAAACAAGAGCCGGTGGGCCGGGATTTATTCCCGGGCGCCGTAGGCTTCGAGCGCGAAGCTGACGTGCTCGCTGGCCACATGGCAGGGCAACGGAAGGGTGGCGCGGTCCCGGTGCGGGCGGTTGTCGATGTGGAATTCGCCGGGGCAGCGGAAGCCGATGCCGTCTTGCGAGCGGAAAAATACCAGCGAGCCGGCGGCGTCAGGCAACACGACGTGGGCCTGCGGGCCGGGGCCGAGAATCAGGTTCTCGGCCATCAGCAGAATGCCGTCGACGGCGACGGGCAAGCGGTGCCCGCTGACGAGTTCCAACCGCGCCGACGGGCTGATCGGCACCGGTTGGTGGAAGACGAACTGGCAGGTCGCCCCGAGGGTCACGCGGTCGCCGGTGCGCAGGATCGTCCGCTTCGAGTTCGACCCGTTCACCATGACATCGCGGGCCGATTCCAAAACGTACCCTTCGCCGTCGCGGGACAACTCGGCGTGCAACCGAGACACATCGGCGAACAGCGGCACGTCGACGGGGCCATGGGCCGTGGCTTGGCCGAACGTCACCCGCGGGGCCAAGCAGACGAGGAACCCGCCGACGCCGTCGATCCAGAGGACGAATCGCTTCGGCAACACGCTGCTCCGCGCCGGCTCCTCCGGGGCGTCGGGGACGCGGTGGCCGACCGGGTAGGCGGTCTTCGTGATCGCTTCCGCCGAGAGCCCCACCCAGGCGATGTGGGCGCTGTCGCCCGATTCGGACGCCGGCTCCGCGGCGACCGCGTCCGGGTGGAGCGCGCCCCACGCCTTCGCCTTCAAATTGCGGGCGTCGCGGTGATTCGGCGCCACCGCCGAGACCGCTTCGGCCCAGCGGTGGATCGAACGCCAACGCTTCGCCTCGGCCGCGGTGTACAGTTCGTCGACGGCGGCGCGGTACTGCTCCGCGCGGCGGGCGAGATCGGCGCCGGGGGCCTCGAATGCCGGTTGCAATTCCGGCGGCGTGCGCTCTTTGGCTTTCGCCAACGTCCCCTGCGCCGCGAGGAAATCGCCCCGGTCGGCCATCTCGAGCGCCAGCAGCCATTCGCGCGCGGCTTCGTCGAGGACGTCGAACTCGGGATGGAATGCGGTGCGTTGCTTCAATCTCGCCAGCGCTTCGACGACCCGCGTCGGCTTGCCGAGCCGCAGTTGTTCCCGGCAGGCGACCAGCCCTTGATTCGTCAGCAGCCGGCGGAACTCGACCAACTCCGGCAAGCCGGTTTGCAGCCCCTCGGCGGCGAGGAGATCCTTCCACGCGGCTTCGGGGTTGTCGTGCCGGCGCGCGGTCTCGGCGCGGAGCCAATACGCCCGCGCGATCTCGACCATCGTGCGGAGCGCCTTGCCGTGCCCGGCGTGGGCGTACGTCTCCAAAATGCGCCGGGCGACATCCGGCTGGCCGTTGCGGAGTGCCGCCCGGGCTTGCCAAGACGCGAGGAAGTACGACAGGATCATGGGGAGCCGGGGAATGGCGGGGCGACAGGAGCTACTGTATTCTGTCCGCCCCCCGAACGCATTGGAAAGTCTGGCCAGAAATGGTTCCAGCACAGAGTCACACACCCTTGCGTGGAATCATTTCCAAATGCTGGACTCATTCTCTACTGCATGCCCGATATGGGGTTACGCAGGAAAGGTATGGCTTGTTGAGACTGCATTGGCCAGAAAAACGGCGAAAGGCCCGCCTTTTCGAGCTTACGCCCGTTCTCACTGGCCGAGGGCCACGGCGAGTTTGCCGCGGGCTTGGTGCCACGCCATCGCGGCGGCGATGACCTCCGAGCGGGCGCGGAGCGTCTCCAATTCGGCGGGGACTTCCAAAAACGGCCCCTTCGCCATTTTCTTGACGTCGGCGAACTTCGACATCTGCTGCTCGGAGCGCCAGCGGGCCAAGCCGACTTGCCGGGTTTGTTCGTTGAGCGTGGCGACGGTGGCCCGCACTTCGTCGGCCGTCGCTCGCTCCTTCTCTTCGATCAACCGATAAAGTTGCTGGCGACGCACGTCAACTTCTGCGGCGGTCACGGTGTCGATCGCCTTGGCCCATTCGCCGGCCCGGCGGCGGAGCAATTTGGAAAAGGGCAGCCGTGGATCCCACGCCGGCGGATGGACGACGGAGCCGCTCCCGATCAGTCCGACCGATCCGGGGACGCCGCGCAGGTACTCCTGCACACTCGGCAGGTTTTCCGGGGTCAGTCCCAAATAGGCTGTGCGGAGCGCTTGCAGATCGGTCCGTTGTTCCAATGCGATTTTCACCGACGCCTCCGCATCGACGGTGTCCGACGGCACGCTGAAATCCCCGGAGGGGAGCAATCGTTCCGGCATCTGCGCAGAAAGGCCGAGCCGGCGTTTCAAATCGGTGTCGAGCAACTTGGCCCCGAGTTCGGCCTGCCCGAGGATGGCCAGTAAATTCGCCCGCTGCGCGTCGAGTTCGTCCAACTCCACCGGGAGCCGGGCCCCGTCGGCCTTGGCTTTCCGGGCCGCTTCCCGCAGGAAATCGAGCCGGTCGATCGACAGTCGCAATAAGTCGAGCCGACCTTCAAAATCGGCGAGCCGGAAAAATTCTTGGACGGCGTCGCCGCCGGCGCGCCGGCGAGCATCGGTCGCTAATAACGTCCGCACTTCCCGGAGCAACGCCCCGTCGTCCCCCGTCGGTTGCGACGGCGTTGCCGCGACGATATGCGGAATCTCGCTCTCGCGTTGGAAGACCGTCGCCAGTGCGGCCCGCTCGGCCGCGAGTTTCGACACGGTCGCTTCCATGACGGGCGCACGGGCTTTCACCCTCGGCATCGCCGATGCACTCTGCGGATCGACCAACGGCAATTTGGCGTAGTCGGGTTCGAGCGTGGTGGCGCTGGCGGCGGGGAGTTCGCTCGGCTTCGACGGTGCGGCCGGGGTTTGGGCGGGCGAGGTCACGCGGACGCTTGGCGCACGGCACCCCGCCAGCGCGACCATTCCCAGGGTAACCCAACTTCGCCAAGTTCGCGGCATGTGACCCGTCCCCGAGAGTCCGATACTTCGGGATCTATCGGCCGGACGGATCGCGACGGTTGAACCGCATTTCGGAAGTTCGGTGGAATCGGGGATTTGGTGAACCGCTCGAAACAAAATTCGCGGCCAGGGTTGACGACGTTAGACTGTTCGGTCTATTTTAGGGTATGGCCATCCGCAAACCAGCGATGTTGGTAAATCCGCCCGGTCGACCGGCGAACGCCCCTCCAGTGGTTGTGGAAGCGGAGCCGACCGATTCGGCGGTGGCTCGTCGGCGCCGCGATGAAATCGTGGCCGCGGCGACTGACATCATCGCCACCGAGGGGATCCACCGATTGTCGTTGGGCCGCATCGAGAGCCGCTTGGGGATGAGCCGGGGTCAATTGACCTACTACTTTCCGACGAAAGAATCGATCCTGTTGGCGGTGTTCGACCGGATGCTGCAACGGATGATCGAAGAGATGATGGCGGACGCGGCCCGGAGCGGGTTCGGGCCGCCGGGTTCGGGGCGGGGGGGGTCGGTCTTCGACCGGGCCAAATTCGGATTGGAGCGGATGTTGAACCGGCCGGACGGCGAGAAGGCCGAGCTGTTCTCTTTGGCCCATACGTTCCAAGCGCAGATCCGGCACCGCCCCGATTTCCGAGCCAAGCTCGCGGCGGCGAACGCCGATTGGCGCGCGCACATCGTCGCCGATCTCGAAGCGTCGGGGCCCGCGACCGGCCCGATTCCCGCTGCGGCGAAAGCGTCGGTCGTCATGGCTTTGTTCCAAGGATTGGGCGATCAGCTCGCGGTCGACCCGGCCGCCCTCGACCGAGCCGCCGTTTTGAATGCCTGTTTGGAAGTTCTCCGTCCGCTGTTGGGTGTTTCCCCCGATTCCGTTTGAGGTGTTGGCGATGAACGAGACTGCCGAACCGGTGGCCCTGATCGAAGCGCCGGCCTTCGCCAAGCGGGTGCCCACCGCCGAATCGCGGGACATGAAGGAGCGCGTCCAGCGGCTCCGCATCGGCGGGCCGACGGCTCGGGCCAAGGGGCTCCTCGGCGGCATCACGTGGCTGCCGTGGATCCTCTGCGGCGTACTTTCCCTCGCCTGGGCCGGCGTCGGCGTCCGCTACTACAAATCGTCCGCGACAGACACCGACAGCGGCCCGGTCGCCGTGTCCACGAACAAATCCTCCGGATCGTCCGGCGGCGGGTCCGCATCGCAGTCGATCGCCATCGCCCCGGTCGCGGGCTACCTCGTGCCGGCCCGGCAGATCGCCGTCAGCCCCATCGACGTCGGCGGCCAATTGATCGAGCACAACTTCGTTGAAGGGAAGCAGTACGCCCAAGGGACCGTGCTCGCGCGAATCGATTCGACGAATTACCGGGCCGCCGTCGACGAAACGAAAGCGCTCGTGAGCGCCGCCGAGAGCCGACTGGCCGGGGCGTGGCAACGCTACCAAGAAATTTTGCCCGCGAGCGTCCGGCAGATCGAAAAAGACCAGGTGAGCGAACAAAAGCGGGAATCGGCCGTCATCGAGAAACGCGCCAAGCAAGAATACGACCGATTGAAGGACATCGGCAGCACGAATTCGCTAGCCGTGGCGCCGCGGGAACTCCAGCAGGCCGAGTCCGACTACTTCGCGGCGAAAGCGCGCACCGCCGGCTTGGAAGCCAGTTTCCAGACGTTGGTGCTCGGCCCGCGCCCCGAGAAGATCGCCGCGGTCAAAGAAGATTGGAACGCCGCCCAACGGGATTTGGATGCTGCCAAAGCGCGGCTCGCGCAATCGCAGTGGCGCGTCGACAACTGCACCATCAAAATGCCGATCACGGGGACGGTGCTCAGTAAGAAGGCCGAACTGTACAGCCTCGTCAATCCCTTGGCGTTCGGGGCGACGTCCGGCTCCCTCGCCGACATCGCCGACCTCGCCAATTTGGAAGTCGATTTGGAAATCCCGGAGTCCGACATCGGCAAGCTCACGGTCGGCCAATCCTGCCGGATCGTACCGAAAGCGTTTCCGGATCGCACCTACGACGGCAGTCTGTTCCGCATCATGCCGATCGCGAACCGGGCCAAAAGCGTGATCACCGTGCGCGTGAGTGTGACGCTGCCCCCCGGCGAAACGCAGGGGCAATACTTGAAACCGGAGATGGGCGCGGTCGTGACGTTCCTGAGCAAATAGAGTCGATCCCCGAACCCGGACGTGCGAATCATGGCCATCGTCGAAGTCCGCGACTTGTACAAATCGTTCAGCCGGGGCACCGAGCGCATCGAGGTGCTCATGGATTTGAACCTCGACGTCCAAGAGGGCGAATTCGTCGCGCTCATGGGGCCGTCCGGCTCCGGTAAGACGACCCTGCTCAACCTCATCGCGGGCCTCGACGGGCCGACCGACGGCACCATCACCATCGGCGGCCAAGAGATTTCGTCGCTCTCGGAAAGCGAACTCGCCCGCTGGCGGACCCGCAACGTCGGCTTCGTCTTCCAGTTCTACAACCTCCTGCCGGTCCTCTCGGCCTACGAGAACGTCGAACTGCCGCTGCTGCTGCTGCCGATGAGCAAAGCCGAGCGGCGCGCGCAAGTCGAGAACGCCCTCGAAATCGTCAGCCTCTCCGACCGGATGAACCACCGGCCGGGGCAACTCTCCGGCGGGCAGTGCCAGCGCGTCGGCATCGCCCGGGCCATCGTCACCGATCCGACGATCATCGTCGCCGACGAACCGACGGGGGCACTCGATTCCAAATCGGCCGACGCCGCGCTCGACCTGCTCAACCTGCTCCGCAGCGAACTCGGCAAGACAATTATGATGGTGACGCACGACCCCACGGCCGCGAAATGCGCCCAGCGGATCGTCCACCTCGAGAAAGGCCGGCTCGTCGGCCAAGACACCATCACCGCCTCGGCCCTTTCCCCCCTCGAGGTCTCGCGATGACCCCGGATTTCGCGATGGGCCAAACGGCGCCCGATGTCTCGCTGATGCAAGCGGCGATCTACGCCGCCGCCGGGATGTTCGGCGCGATTTTCTTCCTGACCCTCTTGGCCTGCTTCACGCTGCCGATCTTCTTCGCCGCGATGGGCTCGATGAGCTTGTCTCTCAAGGTGCTCCAAAACTTCCCCGACCCCATCGGCAAGTACAGCAAGCTCGGCGGGCTCGTCTTCCGGAGCCTGCGGCGGAACCTGCTGCGCACGGCCCTGACGTACGTCGCGCTGTTCGTCCTCACCGGCATGTTGACGTTGATCTACGGCGTCGTGAAGTCGATCGGCAAATTGACGGCGGAGAAGGAAGACTCGCAGATGGTTATCATGAGCGACAAATTCAGCATCCCGAGCCAAATGCCGCCGGGGTACGCGGCGTCGCTGAAAGGCGTCATCCGAGCCATGCCGCCGTCGTCGCAACCGCGGCCGATGATCGACGAGGAGCGGTCCAAGAAAGGGATTCCCGCTTCCCCGCTCGGCGCGATCCGGGCCGAGGAACTGGACCAGTTGTTCCGCGACGATCTCGACCGCGACGAAGCCAGCCCGAACCGGCGCCGCTTCCGGGCGCTCGCCACGGAGGGGCTGAACGAGAATTTCATGACCTGGTCGTTCGTCGGGGCGAGCCTCGATCCGGCCAAGTTCACCCAGGAAAACAGCTTGTTTCTCTTCGCCCTCGATCCGAATTCCGTGAAATACGGCATGATGAGCGAGCAGGGGTTGAACAAGGAAGACCTCGGCGACGACAACTGGGACGAGATGCTCCGGGTGATCGACACGATGAACGGGGACCGGCGGAACATCGTGATCGGCGAAGACCGTCTGAAAACCATCGGCAAGAAGGTCGGCGACGAGGTGAAGTTTTACAGCCTCAATTACAAAGACATCACCTTCGAGTGCAAGATCGTCGGCGCCTTCCCCACGGGCAGCCGCATGGGGAATTCCGCGGCGATGCAGTACGACTACCTCGACGCGAAACTGGGCGATTACAAGAAAACCAAGGGGGAAGCCCACCCGCAAGCCGACCGTTGCCTCAACCTCGTCTGGGTGCGCATGCCGAACAAAGCCTCGTACCAAGCCCTCGCCGCGCAGGTCAACGACCCGTCCAAGTTCAACGCCCCGGCCGCGAAGATGGAGACCTTCTCCGCCGTCATCGGCTCGTTCCTCGAACCGTACAAGGACATCTTCTGGGGCCTGAAGTACATCGTCATGCCCGCCATCGGCGTCATCATGTGCTTGGTCATCGGCATCACGATCACTATCGGCGTCCGCGAACGCTGGACCGAAATGGCCGTGATGAAAGTCCTCGGGTTCCAACCCTGGCAGCTCATGGGGATGATCGTGTCCGAGGCGATGCTCATCGGCCTCTTCGGCGGCATGCTCAGCACGTGGTTCGTCTACTTCGTCCCGCTGATGGTCAAGAACGGCACCCGCGCGGTCGGTGTGAAATTCACCTTCTTCGACAACACGAACATGCCGTGGGAAATCGTGATCCTCGGTCCCGCACTCGGGATCGCCGTCGGCATCATCGGCTCGGCCCTGCCGAGTTGGAACGCCCGCAAAGTGAAGGTCTCCGAAGTATTTGCGCAAGTGGCCTAACCGAGGTGACCGTGTCTGCAACCAATCAGAATCGGGCGTTGGCCAAGCGCTTCTCCATCGCCACCCCGGTCGGGTTCGCGGTGCGATTGCTGGCCTCCGCATTCGGAATCGCCCTCCGCGGGCTCGGGGCGTGTTTGGTCCTCGCCCTGTCGCTATTGCCGCTCTCGGCGCTCTTGCTCGCGTTCCCGGCCATCATGCCGCAGGAGTCGGTGCTGAGCGAATCGGTCGGTCGGCCCGGCTTCTGGCTCCGCACCTTCCGGCGCGCCACCGCGTTGATCTCCGGGTTCGTCGTCTTCTTGGTGATCCTGGCCTGTTCGGTCGAACTCGTCAGCCGCCTGCCGCTGGGCGAGCGCGGCTCCTTCGCCGTGATCCCGCGGACGCTCCTGTTCGCCCCCGGCGACCTGATGGGCAAAACCGAGACTCAGCGCAAGGAAGCGATCAACAATATTTCGTCGGAAGAATTGCGGACCTTCTTGCGAACGCCCCTGCACGAAAAGCTACCCCCGGCGATGGTCGAGCACTGGCAGTTCGTTTTCCTCGCCATCTACGGCTTCGACGTGCTGCTGTTGCTGTTCATCGGCAAGGTGCCGCTAGCTTACAACCTGCGCAACGTCCGGGTGCGGTGGAAGACGAACGCGATGACCGCCGTCGCCTTCGCGTCCGTCATCGCGCTGCTCTCGTTCCTGCTCGCCTTCGTCAACGGCATGAACAACCTCACCGAAAACAGCGGCGTCCCCGGCAACGTCTTCGTCCTCAGCGACGGTTCGACCGACGAAATCTTCAGCTACCTCGAAAAGAAAGACCTGGGCAGCATCGGCGAAGAAACCGCCAAAGTGAACGAAAAGAACGAAGCGATCAAACCGAAGCCCATCGCCATTCGCAAGATCGAAATCGGCGGCAAGAATCGTCCGCTCGCCAGTTGGGAGACCTATTACAGCGTCAACCAACCGGTGCCGGGCACCGACCCGCCGCGCCGCCGCTTCGTGCAACTTCGCACCCTCGACGACCCGGCGATCGCGGCGGCGGTGCACGATGTCACCCTGTATCCCGGCGGCCGTTGGATGGGGGAGACCGGCGTCGAAACCGATCCGCAGAAGCCGGAGAAGTTCAAAATCGAATGCGTCCTCGGTGAAGGGATCGCGGAGACGCTCGGGCCCGATTACGGCAAGAAACGGCTCGGGGTCGACGACACCTTCGAACTCGGCGAGATGCAATGGCTCGTCACGGGCATCATGAAGTCGGAAGGGAAAACCTTCGGCTCGGAAATCTGGGCCCGCCGCATCGGACTGATTTACGGCCCGTTCGGCAAAGAGAAACCGACGACCCTCGTCATGCGGACCGAAGAGGACACCCGGCGCGCGTCCCGGTTGTTCGCCTACGAGTTGAACACCAACTACAAGCAGCAAAAATTGCGGGCGTTCTCGGAGCCGGACTATTACGCCGAGTTGACCAAGACGAACAACTTCTTCCTCACGGCGATCATCCTCGTCTGCGTCGTCATGGCCATCGGCGGCATCTTCGGCATGATGACGACGATGTTCGCCACCATCGCCCAACGCATCCGCGACATCGGCGTGCTGCGTTTGCTCGGCTTCAAACGCTGGCAGGTGACCGTGTCGTTCTTGCTCGAATCGCTCGCCGTCGCCACCGTCGGCGGGGCGCTCGGCTGCGCCTTCGCCTGGCTCGTCGCGGACGGCCGCTCGTCGGTCAGTATGCTTTCGGCCGGCGGCAACGGCCCCGGCGGCAAGAGCGTCGCGCTGACCATCAACGTCGACGCCCAAGTCGTCGCGATGGGGATGCTCTTCACGCTGGTGATGGGCCGACTCGGCGGGTTGGTCCCCGCCCTGAGCGCGATGCGCATCAAAATCCTCGACTCGCTCCGGTGAGCGGTACAATTCCCCCACCACCCGGAGCGCCCGACATGTTCCGCGCCGCCAGCCTCGCTTCGATCCTCCTCGCCGGTGCGGCCCACGCCGCGGAACCGGCGGAGTTCACGACTTCACCCGACATCACCTACGCCACCGTCGGCGATGTGAAATTGAAGCTCGACCTCGTGACGCCGAAGGGGCCGGGCCCGCACCCGTGCATCGTCTGTTTCCACGGCGGGGCGTGGAAGGCGGGCAACCGCAAAGATCTGACCAAGCCGGCGATCTTCGCCCCCGGTGGCAAAGAGAAGAACCAAGAATTCAGCCTGCTGGAAATGCTGGCGCGCAAGGGCTATGCCGCCGCGAGCGTCTCGTACCGGCTCGCCCCGGAGCACAAGTTCCCGGCGCAGATCGAAGACGCCAAGACCGCCGTGCGCTTCCTGCGGACCAACGCGAAGAAGTACGACCTCGACGCCGAGCGCTTCGGCGCCCTCGGCTTTTCCTCCGGCGGTCATTTGGCGGCGCTGCTGGGTGTCACCGATTCCACCGCCGGGTTCGACGGCAAACTTTGCCCCGGCGTGTCGAGCCAAGTTCAGGTCGTCATCGATTACTTCGGCCCGGCCCAACTGTCGCTCTTCGCCGAATCCCCCGGCGTCAACGAGTCCTTTATGGTGCCGCTACTCGGGAAGGAGTGCCTCACCGACCCGAAGCTGTATGCCAAGGCATCGCCCATCGAGTACGTGACCAAATCCGCCGCGCCGACGCTGATCATCCACGGCAACCTCGACTTCATCGTGCCGATCATCCACTCGGAGCGCTTCTACGACAAACTGAAAGCGGCCGGGGTGAAGACCGAATTCTTGGTGATGAAGGGCAAGACCCACGGTTGGACGGGGAACGCCACGGAAGTGTCCGCGAAGGCGCTGGTGAAGTTCCTCGACGAAAACTTGAAGAAGCCGGTGAAGGAATGAGTCGCACGCCCGTCGCATCGCGCCCGTCAACGACCGCCGCGCGGATTCCCCTCGGGATTCTTTTCGTGGCGGTGGCTCTGTTCCCGCTCGTCGGGCACGGTTGTCACAAAGGCGATCACGACCACGAGCCCGGATTCATTCCGCGGCTGCGACAGCCAGTGGGGGAACGCTCGCCGGTTTCCGGTGCGCACTCCGCGCCGCATCCACGATGAAGACGATCACCGCGACCCAAACGCACAGAATCGCGGCCCATCGCTCCGGTCCCATGTCTTCGCCCATGTAGAAGACCGCGAGCAGGAACTGGACGGTCGGCGAGATGAACTGGATGAACGCCTGCGTCAGCAAGGGGATCCGCCGGATGCTCAGGGTGTACGTCAGCAGTGGAATGACGGTGAGAATCCCGCTGAGCATCAGCAATTCATTGGTTCCCCAGTCGTTCCCGAACGAGGCTTCGCCGATCGCGCTCCGGTAGAACAGAAAGCCGAGCGACGGCGCGAGCATCCATAGCGTTTCCACGGTCAGCCCGGTCAGGCTGTCGACCGGGAGTATCTTCCGCACGAGTCCGTACAGGCCGAACGAGACCGGGAGCACCACGGCCAACCACGTGAAGCGCCCCTCGGCGACGGACGGGATCGCCACGCCGAGCGCGATCAGGCCGAGCGCCGGATAGTGCGCCGGTTTCAATCGCTCGCCGAGGAATATCGTGGCGAGGAACGCGTTGACCAACGGCAGCATGTAGTACCCGAGGCTCGCTTCGGCGACGCGATGGCTGACGGTCGCGTAGATGTAGAGGAGCCAATTGACGGCCAGGAGCGAAGCGCTGAGCAAGAGTGTGAGCACCAAGCGGCGGTCGCGCAGGACGCGGGTGAAGGTCGCCCAACCGCCCGGTTGCAAGGCGACCAACCCGAGCACGATGGGGAACGACCACACGATGCGGTGCGCGAGGATTTCCCCGGCGAAAACGTGCGAAATCGCGTGGAAATAGAGGGGGATCAAACCCCAAACGATGTAAGCGATCAAACCGAAGATCAGGCCGGACCGGAACTGCGAGCGCGCATCGTGCACTTCGGATGACCTCGGAAATCGAATCGGGGAACTACGCCTCCGTCACCGGCGGCCGGAGGCCGACCCACGCGGCCCAGGCCCTCGCTTTCAACCCGCCCGCGTCGGCGGCGAGGCGGCGGGCGACCTTCAGAAACCACCGCGCGGCCCCCGGCGGCACGTCGGCGGGCGGGCAGGCGCCGGCGGCGGCTTTCAAATCTTCGCGGGCGTCACGGAACGCGCTGGACCGCTCTTTCGCGCTCGATTGCTGGACCATCACCAGCGATTCAGCCATCGCCAAGAGCAGCTTCGTCCCGTCGGGCAGGCCGAGCGGGTCGATGTCGTCGAGGAAGCCGTTGGCCGCTTCGGTGTTGCCGTTCACCGCTTCGAGGATCGCGAGCCAAGCGCTCAGATCGGTCGGCAGGTCGTCGGGGAGTTTGAGGTGCGCCGCCCGGAGTGCGGCTTCCGCCTCGGCATCTTCGCCGAGCGCGCGGTGGGCGTCCGCGAGCGCCCGGAGCATCCACGCTTCGCACTCGGGCCGTTTCGGCCAATCCTGCAACCAAGCCACGGCGAGGCGGTGCTGCTTGGCGCGCGTCAAGATCGCGCCGGCGCGGGCCCAGCCGTCGTCCGTTTCCCGCAGCAGGTCGGCGAAGCGCTGCACTGTCGCCGTCGCCGTCTCGGGTTGATTCAAAACCGTCAATCCGCCGGCGAGGACGAGGGCCGCTTCGCGAGCCGCGTCGGGGTTCCGCGTGGCGATGTCCTTCAAGCGGTCGCTCACCTTCCAAGGCTCGGCCGCATCGAGCAAGCGCTCGGCCCAAATCCCCGCCGCGACCGACGATGTGCCGGGCCGGTCGAGCGCTTTCGAAAATTCGTCGTCGATTTCCGCGGCCCAACCCTGCTCGTCGAACTCGCGGGCCGAATCGCGCACCAGCGACTTCGGGACGGCGTCGTCTTCGATGAGCCCGCGCATCAGCGACCGCGCCTCGGCGAGGTTGCGCTGCCGCACGGCGAGTTGGACGGCGCGGAGTTTCAACAGTGGCCCGTCGGCATGTTCGCGCAGGGTCGCCAACGTCCGCTGCGCCCCGCCGAGGTCGTCGGTCGCCAGTTGCTCGGAGATCAACTGGTGCCCGGCGGCGCCGAAATTCGGATCGATCTGGAAGGCGAGTTCGTAGTCGTCTTTCGCGCCGCGACGGTCGCCGAGGATGCGCTTGGCTTCGCCGCGAATCCCGTAGGCGTACGGGTCCCCCGGCGCGAGCCGCACGAGTTGATCGGCCGCGTCGAGGCTCTCTTTGTGCTGGCCGAGGTCGTCGTGCCAGTGGGCCAGTTGCCGCCAACCCCAGGTGTAATCGGGGTCTTCCTTCAGGCATTCGCCGATCATCGCGATGGCATGGAGCTTGTCCCCGCGCTGGGCTTCGATCCACGCCATGCGGCCGCGGAGCGTGAGCGGCTTCGGTTGCAACTGCGGCTGTTCGCAGGCGGTGCGGGCCTCGTCGAATCGGCCGGCCCGGGCGAGCTGCTCCGCCTTGCGGTCGTGGGCCGGCAGGAAGTTCGGATATTCGCGGATCGACGCGTCGCAGGCCGCGATCCGCTCCGTCAAGTCTTCCATCTCGGCGGCGGGGGTATCGAGCCAGAAGATCGCGGCCCAGGGGTTGAACTCCTCGCCGCTGCGCCACGCCGTGCTCAAGGTCTCGATGGCGATCTCGTCCCAACCGCCGCGGCGCATCTCGGCCATCGCCATTTGCAGCAGCGTCGGCGACCCTTCCCCGGACGTGAAGGCGATGTCGCAGAAGGTGCGTTCGCCGAGGGTTTGGTCGTTGGTCCGCACGGCGTAAATCAACTGCTTGATCAACCCCTCGGGCCCGGCGAGGTGCTCTTGGAGCACCGCGAGCGCCGTCCGCGCTTCTTTGAGTTCGCCGTCGGCCAAACAGGCGTCGAACAAGATCGCGGCCGCCGGGGAGTACCCGGGGTGCAACCGCAGCGCGTCGCGGAGATCTTCTTTGCCTTCGTCCCGCGCGCCGGTCAGCAGCTTCGCCTCGCCGCGCATGGTCAGCGGCGTCGGGTGGTCGGGGCGTAGCCGGCACATCTCCTCGGCGGCTTCGCGGTACGCTTCCGCCTTGCCGGTGTCGTTGAACCACTCGGCGAGTTGCTGCCAGCCCCAGTAGTAGCCGGGGTCGATGGACACCAGGGCTTGCATCATCGGGATGGCGGCGCCGTAGTTCCCGCGGCGGGCTTCGACCCAAGCCGCGCGGCCCTGCAATACCAGCGGCAAACTGTCCAGCAGCGGCGCCGGTTGCAGGGCCGCCAACGCTTCGTCGAACCGGCCGACGTCCGCGAGCCGTTCGGCTTTCAGATCGTACGGCTCCGGGTTAGTCGGCTCGAGCGCGGCGGCGCGGTCGAGCACAGCGAGCGCTTCCGGGGTCTGGTCGTACTTGTTCAGAAACCGGGCGAGCTTGAGGAAGACGCGCGGATCGCCGCCCCGATCTTCGGCCAAATCGCGGGCGAGCGCCAGCGCCGCCCCGGGCTGCTCGACGCGTTCGCCCCAGTTGGCGACGGCGCCCCACGCCCAGTCGTACCCCGGCTCGTGGCGGACGGCGCGCTCGGCGGCTTTCAGCGCGTCCTCCCCGCGGTCGGATTCCCACAGGTGCTCGGCGAGGAACCCGTGGGCCAGCGGGTCGAGCGGGGCTTTGGCGAGGTTCGCTTCGAGCACCGCGAGCGCTTCCTCCCGCTCTTCGTCTTCGACGAGGGCGTCGGCCAACTCCTTGGCGGGCGGCGTCCAGCCGGGCGTCCCCTTCACCGCTTGCCGCAGGGCTTCGATGCGATCCTCGTTCGCATCCGTCCGCGCACAAGCTTCGGCCAAATCCATCCAGAGTCGCGACAGCAGCGGGAACTTCGCGGTCGCTTCCCGCGCCAACGCGGTCGCTTCCGTCTCCCGGTGCATCATGATCATTTGCTGAATCACGATCGACCACGCCTGCCAGAGGTCGGGGCGATCTTCAAGGAACTGCTCGAGTTCCGCGAAGAATTGCTCCTGCTCTTCGGGATCGTCGATCAGCGGCAGCATTTGATCGCGGTACGCCAACAAGCCGTCGCCGTTAGTCGGCTGTGCGCGGAGTTGATCGGCCACGAACCGCAGCGCCGCTTTTTTCTCCTTCGCCCCGCGCGCCGTCCGCACCAGTTCGACGATGGCGAATTCGTGGTCGACGTGCAGCTCCAAACCCTGTCGGAAGATCTCGCCGGCTTCGTCGGAGCGATCGGCCCGGCGGGTCGCGTTCGCCAGCACCGCGAACTGCGACGGATGATCCGGCTCGTACTCGCCCGCGGTCCGCGCCGCTTCGAGCGCCGCATCGATTTCCCGGCGCTCGCCGTGGAGCAGGGCGAGTTGGCGGTAGGCCCACGCGTCGCGCGGGCAGACCGCGAGAAGTTCGTCAATGGCCGCCTTCGCCGTGTCATCGGTCTCGCCGGTCAGCCACTCGGCCCGGAGTTTCAAGAGCGGATAGAAGTGCGGGAAGCTGGCGCAGCGCTCCGCGAGGTAGCCGCGGGCCGCCACCTTGCCTTCGGTGTCGCCGAGCAGACCGACGATGAGCCGGTGGACCTCCGGGTTCAGCGGGTCGTGGATGTCGTACTCGCGCAGGTCGAGCAGGGCCGCGCGGTAGCTCGGTTTCGTGCGGTTCATCCGGGCGGAGGCTTTCAACCACTGCGACTTCGGCGCGTCGAGGCGGGCCTCGGCGAGTTCCAATTCGGCATCGGCGAAGTCGCCCCGGTTCGCCAGCAGTTCGGCGCGAAAGATCCGCAGTTCCGCGAGGACCGCTTTCGGGGCCGGGTCGTCGCCCTTGGCCGGCGTCGCGGGGTCGAGCCCGGCGAGTTTGGCGATGGCTTTGTCGAGGGCGGTGCGGGCGAACTCCGGTTCGCCGCGCTCGAGCAGCGCCGCGTGGAGCGAACGCACCGCGGCGCTGCTCGGCACCTCGGCTCGCGCCGCGCGACGTTGGAACAATCGGACCGCTTCCGAGATTCCCCCGGTGGCCCGCGCCACGCGGAGGTAAGCGTCCGCGAACTGCTCCTCCCGCTCGTCGAGGCAGTTGGCGAAGCGGTGGAGTTCGACCGCTTCGTCGAAGCGACCGTGCTCCCACCACTGCGCGCCGAGCAAGAAATAGCCGGCCGCAGCATGCGGGCGCAGTCGCACCGAGCGCCGCAACAATCGCTCGGCTTCGGCTTGCTCGCGCGGGTCGGCGAGAAGAATTTGCGCGAGCGATTGGATCAGAATCGGGTCGGCGTCCGCGCGGGCTCCCTCGACCCGCAGAAACGCGGTGCGCTGCGCGACCAGCCCGAGTTCGCGCAGGGCGTTGGCCTTCACCATCGCAAAGGTGGCATCGAGGGGATAGCGGATCAGCAACCGATTCGCCGCTTCCAGCAGCAGCACCGGGTGCTGGGTCGTCTTGGCCCAGGCGAGCCGCGCGAACTCGGCCCAAGGGCTCTCGGCGTAGTCGGCGAGGAGCGCGTCCCGCTCTTCGCGAGCCGCGTCGAATCGGCGCTCCGCGAGGAGCGATTGCATCCGGTGGAGCGCGTCGAGCGGACCGGCGTCGGGGAAATCGATCCCGTCGAATTTCGCGACTTCGCCGGGCGGAACGACCGCGAGGCAGCGCGGCCCCGTGGAGCCGAATCGCTTCCGCAGTGAGGCCAGCGGAGCTTCGATCGGTTTGCGTTCAAGCGCTTCGGCGAAATAGACCGACGCGCGGGTGTCGTCCGCCCCGATGACGAGCCGCGATTGGCCGAAGCCGGTCTCGACGAGCGTCAGTTGGAACGGGATGCCGCGGCCGATGAGTTCGTTCGACACGTCGGGCGTCAATGAGAACTCGCGGACCGACCAGCCGAGTTGCTCGAAGCGCCGGCGTTCGGCGGAGTCGGGGACGCCATCGAGGGCGCCGGTCGGCTCGCCCGGCGGTAGTTCCAACGGGCGGTCCCAATAGCGGCCGAGCAGTTGCAGCACCGTCGGCGGCGTGCGGTCGTAGCTGAAATCGAGCGGGAGAATCACCCGCGTGGCCCGCGCCGGGGCCGACTCTTTCAATCGATCCGCGAACGTGGGGTAAAAGGTTTCGTCGTCGTCCTTCACGAAACGGGCTTGCGATTGCGCTTCGCCCATCTCGCCGAGGAAGTAGGCGACATCGGAGCGCCGGGCCGCAAGCCAATCGCGCAAATCGGGTTCGAGCAGCGGCGACAATTTCGCGTAGCGCTCCACGCTAGCGCGGACATCGGCGAAGCGGCCGAGGTCGAGTTGTACCGCCGCGAGTTGCGCCATCACCAACGAGCTTTCGAGGTTCGCCGCGGCTTCGGTCAAGAAGTCGCAGGCTTCGAGCGTTCGCCCGCGGCGGACGAGCAGGTGCCCGACCGCTTGGACCCCCGGCCGGAACCATTTTTGAATCTCGAGCGACCGCCGCGCGGCGATCAGGGCCTCGTCCATCTTCTCTTGGAATTCCAGCACGCCGGCCCGTTCGACGGAGTGCCACGATCGATCGGGCGCCATCGCCTCGGACTGGGCCAAGAACTTTTCCGCGCGGTCGAAGTCGCGCAGGCGGGCCGCGGTGAAGGCCTGCAGCGCGAGCCAATCGCCGCGGAGTTCCGGCGACGCTTCGTCCCAATCGGTGTGGTGGGTTTGGAATTGCCAACCGGCGAATGGGCCGAAGTGTTCGAGCCGGTAGCGGGCGTGGTAATACACCGCCTCCGGGTAGGCCGGGCTTTCGCGGTACGCCAAGATATGCAAGCGCCGGCCGAGGCGCGGGGCGCCGAGTTGCATGGCGAGCCGCCCGGCGATGAGCCGTGCGGCTGGGCCGGTCCAACCGCGCAGCGGGCCGAACCGAAAGCCGTAATCGAACGCGGCGCGGTACCGCCCGCTCAGATAGAGGTCTTTGATTGCGACGATGTCGGCGGACGCGATGTCCACGTCGGGCGGGGTCGGTTCCCTCGGCACGGTGCGTCCTTCGGAAACGGGTCGGGGGGATCGGTTGGAAACGGGGCGGATATCAGGCGGGCGGATCGGGGGGCGACACGTGGGCCAAGTGGCCAACTTGCCCGAGGACGTTGCCCAATTGGGCGAGCCGGACGCCGTACTTATCGAGGAACTCCGCGAGGGCGAATTCCGATTCGAGATCGACCGCGTCCTCGCTGTCCAAGCGGTCGGACACCTCCCGCATGAGTTCGAGATATGCGCGTTCGACGTTCGGGAGTACGGCCTTGCAACGGCCCGGCAATTCGGGGAACTCCGCGGCCCAGCGGTTGTAGAAGATCTGCCAGCGAGCTTTGTCGTCCGTCGCGGCCTGTCGGGCTCTCATCAAGCCGAGTTGCTCTCGCTGCAGATCGATCATTTGCCGCAAGAGATCCGCCGTCTCGGTCGACCCGGTCGAAGGATAAGGGGCCTCGGGCAGACGCACCATCGGCGACGAAACAATGATCGATGCGTCCATCGGGCGTCACTCGGCGGGCCAAGTCGGGTCGATTCC
>JANXTU010000598.1 GCA_025352235.1 Fimbriiglobus sp. | reverse complement strand
CTCGGTTCCGCTCGATGAAGTCTTCCACGACCACGAGAATAACCCGGTGACGCTGCGGTCGATCATGGCTGGCAAACCGACGATTCTGGTGCCCGCTTACTACCGCTGCCCGAAGATGTGCAACGAAGTCTTGAACGGCTTGCTGAAAGTGCTGCGGGAACTCCAAGCCGACGATCCCGAGTTTGCCGCGGGGCGAGCCTTCAACGTCGTGACCTTCAGTGTCGATGCCCGCGAACCGTACGCATTGGCCCGAAAGAAACGCGAAGAATATTTGAAGCAATACGACGGTCGCGATCCGAATACGCCGGGATGGTGGTTCCTGACCGCCAGCGCCGGTCAGTTCTCGGACGTCACCGAGTCGCAGCGGAAAATCCGCCGCGTGACCAACGCGATCGGCTATCCGTTCATCGTCGCCGACCGGAAGGTCGAAAAAAACGGCGACGGCATCGAATGCGTCGAGAACGATTGGGGCGAACTCGTCCCTCTCGGGAACACCCCGCGGCCACAAGGGTCGAAGGAACGGGACATCCAACATTCTGCGGCCATCATGCTAATCACGCCGGAGGGCAAGATCGCCCGGTACTTGTCCGGGGATTATTACGAGAAGACGACGATGCGATTATCGCTGATCGAAGCCTCGCAGGGGACCATCGCCCCGACGAACAAAGACTACTTCGCCCAGCTCTGCATGGCCTACGATCAGAAAACCGAGCATTACAAGCCGAGCATGCGGATCTTGGCGTTCGTGGCCGCACCGTTCGTACTGTTGATCGCGGCGATCGTGTATTTCACCCGGCGGAAAGCCCGGCGGGAAACGAAATTGACGCTCCCGGGGAATGCGGAATTCGGAGTGCGGATTGCGGAATAGCGGAATCGAGAAAATGTGCGTCGCGCGGAATCGTCGAGCGGAGCCGGATTTCATTCCGAACTCCGCACTCCGAATTCCGCACTTCTAAAAGTTCACCCGCAGGGGTTCGCCCGATGTTTGCGTTCATGAACATACCGCTACTGCCCGAGCAGGCGTCGGAGTTCTCGAAAGAGTACGATGTGCTCTTCTGGTACATCACGGGCGTGAGCGCCCTCGGTGCCGGGGTCGTCTACTCGCTGTTGATCTACTGCTGTTTCGCCTTCGCCAAGAAGGACGGCGTCGCACCCAAACGGATCCTCGGCTCCAACCGGCTCGAGTTCCTCTGGACGATCATCCCGCTGATGTTCTTCCTGTCGTTCTTCGTCTGGGGCGTCCGGCAATACGACGTGGCCATCAACCCGCCGCCGGAGGCGTACGACCGCGAGTACACCGTTGTCGGCAAGCAGTGGATGTGGAAGGTGCAGCACCCGACCGGCCACCGCGAAATCAACGAGATCACCCTGCAAGAAGGGGTCGCCGTGCGGATCACGGGCACCAGCGAAGACGTCCTCCACGACTTCGGCATTCCGGCGTTCCGCAGCAAGTTCGACGTCGTTCCGGGCCGCTACACGAGCGCCTGGTTCAAACCGATCAAGGTCGGCAGTTACCACTTGTTCTGCGATCAATACTGCGGCCAAGGGCACTCGCAGATGGTTGGCAAAGTCCAAGTGCTCAGCCAAGAGAATTACGCCGCCTGGCTCGAAGGGATCTACCGTGTTCGCGACGGCAAGAATCCGGCCGACGGTTCCCCGGCATGGGAAGGCCGCAAGCTGTTTTTGAAGCTGCAGTGCCTCAACTGCCACAATAAAGAGAGCGAATCGCGGGCGCCGACGCTCGAAGCGATCCACAAATCGAAGCGGGCGTTGCAAGGGGGATCGACCGTCGTCGCCGACGATACGTATCTCCGGAATTCGATCCGCAACCCGATGAAAGAAGTCCGCGACGGTTGGAAGCCGATCATGCCGGCCTACACCCGCGCCCAAGTCACCGAAGAAGAGTTGTTGAACTTGATCAGCTACCTAAAGTCGCTCAAACCGGGCGACCTGCCGAGCCGAACGGAAAGCAGTCCGGCGCCCGTTGGGGCGCCGAACGTCCCCGACTCGCCGGTTTCCCCGATCCCCGCACCCACGACAGGAGGGGCGCGCTAATGGCCGACATTCTGCTCGAACCCGCCCGACTCGATTACACCCCGCAGATGCTGCCGGAACCGGAGATGTCGTTCGCGGCACACCCGGAACACAAGCACTACCTCAACCACGAATACGGTTTGCTGTCGTGGCTTTTGACGGTGGACCACAAGCGCATCGGCCTGATGTATTTGGTCTCCGTGTCGATCTTCTTCATGTTCGGCGGCATCGCCGCTGGCTTGGTGAGGACGAACCTGATCACGCCGACCGGGGCGATCCTCGAACTCGACCAGTACAACAAGGCGTTCACCGCCCACGGCACGATCATGCTCTTCTTGTTCCTCATCCCGGTCATCCCGGGGGTGTTGGGCAACTTCTTGGTGCCGATGATGATCGGCGCGAAGGACATGGCGTTCCCGAAACTCAACCTCGCCAGCTATTACGTCTGGGTCGCCGGGGCGCTCTTCTTCGTCTGGCAATTGATGGTGGGCGGACTCGACACCGGTTGGACGCTCTACCCGCCGTACAGTTCGAAGTACAGCCACACGAACGTCCTCTATGCGGGTCTCGGGATCTTCATCACGGGGTTCAGCAGCATCTTGACGGCGTTGAACATCATCGCGACCGTCCACAAAATGCGTTGTCCCGGCATGACGTGGGGCCGGTTGCCGCTGTTCATCTGGGCCATGTACGCCACGAGCGTCATCCAGATCTTGGCGACGCCGGTGCTGGCCGTGACGGTCGTGATGCTCGCCGTCGAAAGGGTGGCCGGCGTCGGCATCTTCGACCCGAACCTCGGCGGCGACCCGATCTTGTTCCAGCACATGTTTTGGTTCTACTCGCACCCGGCCGTGTACATCATGATCCTGCCGGGGATGGGCGTCATCAACGAAGTCCTCACCTGCTTCGCCCGTAAGAACATCTTCGGTTACAAAGCGGTCGCGTGGAGCAGCGTCGGCATCGCCGTCGTCGGCTTCCTCGTTTGGGGGCACCACATGTTCCTCGCGGGGCAGGGCTACTACCTCGCGATGGTTTTCGCGCTGCTTACGATGCTCGTTGCGGTGCCGTCGGCCATCAAAGTCTTCAACTGGACGGCCACGCTGTACGGTGGCAGCATCACCTTCCAAGCGCCGATGCTCTTCGCTCTTGGGTTCATCGTGCTGTTCACCATCGGCGGGGTCACGGGCCTGTTCCTCGGGACGCTCGGCACCGACATCCACCTGCACGATACTTACTTCGTCATCGCCCACTTCCATTACACGATGGTCGGCGGGATGATGTTCGCCTGGCAGGCGGGCCTCCACTTCTGGTGGCCCAAAATCACGGGCAAGATGTACTCCGACTTCTGGAGCCGCTTAGCCGCGATCGTTATGCTCGTCGGGTTCGCCCTGACGTTCCTGCCGCAGTTCGCCGTCGGCTACCTCGGCATGCCCCGCCGCTACCCGAACTACCCGCCGGAGTTCCAGATTTACAACGTCCTCAGCACCGCGGCCGCGTACGTGCAGGGGATCGGTTACCTCATGCCGATCTTCTACCTCGGGTACTCGTTGTTCGCGGGTAAAGCCGCGGGGAACAACCCGTTCCGAGCGACCGGTTTGGAATGGCAGACCAGTAGCCCGCCGTCGCCGCACAACTTTGAATCGACGCCGGAAGTCTACTTCGGCCCTTACGAATATGCCGTCGCGGACGGACTGAAAATCATCCCGTTGAACGACGGCAAAGTGCGCGACATTGTCCACGAAGATCCCGATCTCGTATCCGAGAATGCGGCGAAGGAGGCCACCCATGGCAGCTAATACCGTGGAGGGCCCGGTCGCCCACCACTTCAACAACATGGGACAGCAGCTCGCCACCGTGCGCTTCGGCATGTGGTTGTTCTTGATCACCGAAGTGCTCTTCTTCGGCGGGGCCTTCTGCGCCTACACGGCTTACCGCGTCTGGTATCCGCGCGACTTCGAAGCCGGCAGCGCCGCCCTCAACGTCGGTATCGCCAGCGTGAACACGTTTCTGCTGCTAACGAGCAGCTTGACGATCACGCTCGCGATCCGCTCGGCTTACGTCGGCAGCCGCAAAGGGTTGATGCGCAACTTGCTCTTCACAATCGTTTTGGGCACCACGTTCTTGGGATTGAAGGCCCGCGAGTACCAACTCGATTACGAAGAAGGCTTGATGCCGGGCTCGTACACGACGATGAAACCGGAAGCGGCGCGGCGCGACGCGGAACTACGCGACGCTTTGCAGCCGATGCTGCCGATGCTCGACGCGGCCGTCTCGGAACAAGAGGCGATCGCGTTCGTCCCCGGCACCTTCCCTCGGAAAGTCCGCGACCCGCTCGCGTTCTACAAGTTCGAGCATCTGGAGAAAATGTTCCAGAAAGTCTCGGGCAAGTTGAACCGTAGTTCGGATGGCTTTAACGAGAACGTCGTCCTCGCGCTCGAGGAAGTGCACTACAAAGGCGAACGCACCGACCGCATCGCCCCGTCCGAAATCGAGGCGGAAGTCAAAGCGATCCGGGCGTTGAAGGTGATTCCGTCGAAGGCGGAATTGGAAGCCGAAGCCCAGAGAAAGCACGACAAAGGGGAGTTCAACCCGAGCCGGGTGCAGCTGTTCTTCATGTTTTACTACAGCATGACCGGTCTGCACGTGCTGCACATGATCATCGGCCTCGGACTGCTGACATGGCAGTTGATCTTCGCGCAGATGGGCTTCTTCGACCACAAGTCGCGCTACGTCTACATCGAAGTGATGAGCCTGTACTGGCACTTCGTCGACATGGCTTGGATGTTCTTGCTGCCGCTCTTGTACCTCTGCGGACCGCACACGTTCGGCCAAGCGGTCGAGCAGTTCCAGATGGCCATCGGCCTCACCCACAGCGGACACTAACCGGAGCTTTTGCGATGTCCCATGGTCCGAATGCCGCCGTGCACGCCCAAGAATCGATCCACCACGAAGCGACCCCGAACGCCCGCTCCTACGCGACCTTCGCGGTGCTCGCCGGCATGGCCGTCCTCGCGTTGTTCATCGGATTTTCTGACTTGGGCGCGATGAAAGTGGTTGCGAGCTTGGCCGTGGCGACGGTTCAAGCTTGTGTTCTGGCCTACTTCTTCATGGATCTCCGCTCGGCCGACAAACTCACGTGGCTCGCGGCGGCCTCCGGGTTTTTCTGGGTCTTCTTGATGTTCTTGTTCATCCTCACCGACTTCATCACCCGGCACCTCGGGGTGCTATAAGACCGCGGCGATCATGTTGAACATCGTAACCAATCGGCGGGGCGGGGCTGCGATCCGGGCGACCGGATTGCACCTCGCCTCCGTACTTTTCGGGATCGTCGCCGGCTGTGGTTCGACCGCGCCCGAAGGCTACGAGCCGCACCTGCGCTACGCCCCGCGTACCGATCCCGTGATCCTTGCGCCGCCGGCGGAACAACCGACCGCCGCACCCGACCCGCTGAAACTCGAAGAATACCTCGCCGGCTCCGCCGGGCGCGGGGCCAAGGTTCTCTCGGCCTCGGACATCCCGGCCGCGCCGCGGGAGCAAATGAACCAGACGCTCGACGCTCTATTCGGCACCCCGGCGGCGCCGGCGATGCCCGCGGGGATCGCCGCTGTCGGCGGGTTGTCGCTCGACGCCGAGACGTTGGCGCACGGGAGCGCGAGCTATCGGGTTCGCTGCAGTTCGTGCCATGGAATGTCTGGCGACGGTCGCGGAGTCGGGGCCGGGTTCCCGTACCCGCGCGACTTCCGCCGTGGGCAATTCAAACGGACCACCGGGAACGCCCGCAACGGGAAGCCGCGCGTCGAAGATTTGATCCGGGTCATCCGCGGCGGCGTGCCGGGAACGTCGATGCCACTGTTCGACCTTCTCCCCGACGCGGATGTCGACGCTCTCGCCGCGTACGCGATTCACCTGAGCATTCGGGGCGAAGTGGAAGAATTGCTGATCCGCGGACTCCATCCGGATTCCGACGAGGACATCGCCGACGTGACTGCGGCCGGACGATCCGCGGCTGGGAAAAGCCATCGGCAATGGATCGAGGCTCAGGTGCCCGGTGCGGTGTACACACAACCGGAACTCGAAGGGGAAGCGTTGACCGAATCAATTCGCCGGGGGCGCCGTCAGTTCGCGAACAACGCTTGCCTGAGCTGCCACGAATCCTACGGCCGCACGCAGTCTTACCGTTTCGATATCTGGGGACTGCCGAACAAGATCCCCGATTTGACGCAACCGGAGTACCGCTGGGGCCGCGAACCGGCCGACTTGGGTCGCACCTTGAAGCACGGCATCGCACCCGCGAACATGCCCGTTGTGATTTTGAAAGACGACGAAGTCGCCGATCTCGTGAACTTCCTGCGGGCGCTGCCGTACCCTGCGAAACTCCCAGCCGACACGGGGGTCGACCGATGACGCCCCCCATCGCGAAATCCGTCCGCATTTTGGCCGTCCTGACGGTGTTGGCGACCACCGTGTTGCTGACACTCGGGGCGCTCACGTCCTCGTTCCGCGCCGGCATGGCCGACCCCGTCTGGCCGACCGAGCCGTGGTTCTTGGCGCTCAATGGGCACAAATACAACCTCGAGGAGCACCGCGGCTTCTTGCTCGAACACACGCACCGCGCCGCCGGGTTCACCGTCGGGGCGCTCGCGTCGATTCTCGCCCTCGCCGCGTGGTGGAGCGGCCCGCGGAAACTCGAGCGCGGCTACGGCCTGATCGCCATCGTTTTGCTGCTCGTGGTCTACGGATCGTTCCACCGCGAAATGCACACCGCATCGGACGCTCGGGCCGCGCGGCAGATCGCACTGCGCGAAGGCCGCACCGATGTCCCCCCTCCGGAGATTTTCCCCGAAGCCATCGGCATCGCCACGGGCGTCTTCGCGCTCGGTGTCCTCGCGTCCGGCGCGGTACACCTTCTCAGCCGGCAACCCGGCAAATGGGTTCGGGCGCTCTCGGGTTGGCTGCTCGTCTGCGTGATGATCCAAGGGTTACTCGGCGGCTACCGGGTCTACCTCGATCAACTGCTCGGGCCGGAGTTATCCCAAATCCACGGCACCTTCGCGCAGGTCGTCTTCGCGGCGATGTGCTGCATCCCGCTCCTCGCGGCGGCGCCATCGCCCGAGCGACAACTACCGGAGTCCGAGCGCCGCCGGCTGAAGTGGCTCGCGCTGGCCTTACCCGCGACGGTGTTTCTGCAACTCGTTTGGGGCGTCGTCGTCCGGCACACGGCGGACCCGCTCGCGCAGCGGTTGCACATCCTCACGGCGTTCGCGGTCGTCGGGATCGGCATTTGGTTGGCGACGCGGGCGCTCTCGACGGCATCCGGTCACCGGGTACTCGGCTTCGCCATCTGGCATCTATTGGTGATGTTCGCCGCGCAACTGATCCTCGGCGTCGAAGCATACCTCGGCAAATTCGCCGCGCTCGGTTCGCAGGGGAACGTCGCCCCGATGGCGCGGCGGATCACTGAAGAGGCCGCGGCCATCCGGACGCTGCACGTGCTCATCGGCACCGCGATCTTGGCGTCGACGGTGGTGCTCGCCGTGCGAATTTTGAGGCGGGTGAGCGCGGTTGCGGTCGAGGCGGACGTCAATCGAACCGACGCGGGAACGGAGCGGGCGCGGGCTGAAAGTCTTACATTATCTGCGAGTGAACCACACCGATGAGTATCGCCGTGCCGACCGTGGCCCACCTCCATTCCCCGATCCGTCGGCCGCGCACCGCGCAGCGCCGGGATGAGCTTGATACCATGCGCAGCCGCCTCGCGGATTATGCTGAACTTTGCAAACCGCGCATCGCCATGACGGCGCTCGTCACGGTCGCCGTCGGGTTCTTGCTCGGCGCGGCCCCCGATTTGAAAGTCGAACTGCTGCTGCACACGCTCGTCGGGGCGGGGGTCGTCGCCGCCGGCGGCAGCGCCCTCAACCACTGGCTCGAACGCCGGGCCGACGCCAAAATGCACCGCACCGCCAAGCGACCGTTGGTCACGGGTCGGTTGAGTGCGCTCGAAGCGCTCGCCTTCGGCCTGACCCTCGGCCTCGTCGGGATCGTCTACCTGTATCTGACTCTGCCGAGCCCTGCGGCCGCCATCGCTGCGGGACTCACGTTCGCCCTGTACGTCGGCGTCTACACGCCGCTGAAGCGTGTCACCGTTTGGAACACCGTCGTCGGGGCGATCCCCGGTGCGCTGCCGCCGGTCATCGGTTGGTGCGGGGCCACCGGCGGGATGGCCGCGCCGGGTTGGGCTTTGTTCGGCATCCTGTTCGTTTGGCAGCTCCCGCACTTCTTCGCCATCGCGTGGATGCACCGGGCTGACTACAAACGCGGCGGCATGAAGATGCTCCCGGTCGTCGATTCCCCCGATGGCCGCGCGACGGGGATCGCCACCGCCGGTACCGCGCTGCTGTTGGTCTTCGTCACGGCGGTGCCGTTCTTCCTCGACGCGGCCGGGTGGATCTACCTCGCCGGGTCGCTGCCGATGGCCCTCTGGTTCCTCGCCCGCTGCGTCCGCTTCGCGCGGGATCGCACCGACCGCGGGGCCCGGACCGTGCTGCGCGGCTCGCTCGTGTACCTCCTCGCCGTGATGACCCTCTTCATCGCCGATGGCATCGTCCCGCGGTACTTCCAATGAACGGGGCGAACATGACCGCCGAACCGACCGCCGTCCCCGGGCGCCGCGGACTGAGGGCTTGGATCGTCTATTCGTTCTTGGCCCTCTCGGTCGCCTGCGTCGCCGCGGCGTTTCTGATGCCCGTGAAAAAACGCGAGCGCACGCCGCCGACCCAAGACATCGTGCCGGAATCGTACTTCGACGCCCCGCAGTTTTCCCTGCAAGAGCGCAACGGCGGCGAAGTGCGGACCGAAGACCTCGAAGGGAAAGTTTGGATCGCATCGTTCGTATTCACCCGCTGTACGATGGGTTGCCCGGCTGTCACGACAACGATGCAGACCCTTCAAAAGGAATTGAACCTCGCGGAATTCGACGACCTGCGCCTCGTGACCTTCACCGTCGATCCGGAGAACGACACGCTCGACGCTTTGAAGAAGTACGCGGATATTTACAAGGCTCACGAGACGCGTTGGCTCTTCCTCACGGGGAAGGAAAAGATCGTGCGGCCGCTATTGCAGAAGGGTTTCAAGATCACGGCGAACAAGCGGGACAACCCGAAGCCCGGCGACGAATTCGACCACAGCACGAAGCTGTTCATCATCGACAAGAAGGGACGGGTGCGCGGCACCTTCGACGGCATGCAGGGCGAACACGACACCGACGGCGAGCGCTACCGGGCCGGGTTGGTGCGGCTGAAAGAGTCGGTCGAAGTGCTGCGGAAGGAGTGACCGCTGCCTCAACGCCATTCCCCGCGGAACATCGTCCGGCGCTGGGCAGGCGCCGAGTCGTTCAGTAATTCCGAGTAGGGATCCCCCGTTGATCCGCAAGGCAGGACGACGAAGTCGGCACTCTTGCCAGCTTCCACGGTGCCGCAAACGGCGTCGAACCCCAAGGCTTTCGCCCCGTTCGAGGTGGCCATTTTCAACAGGGTCTCGCCCGGAACATCCGGGTAGCGCCGGTGCAATTCCCGCAACTCCGCGAGCACGTCCAAATCCGGATTGCTGGCCGAACTATCGGTGCCGATGCAGACGTCGACCCCGCGCGCCAGGAACTCCCGGAACGGGTGCGGCGGGTGGCCGAACGCGGCGTGCGTCCGGGGGCAGATCACCAACGACTGATTCGCTGACAACGGGGTGTCACCGGGGAGGAAATTCCCGTGGACGAACAGGCTGCGCAACTCCGCGTGCGTCCGCAGGAACTCGGCCGGGGCGCGGATCAAACCGTCCGGTTCCCAGACCCCGAGAGCTTGCAGAAAGGGGACGAACGGCCCGCTGCGGGACCGTAGCAATTCCATTTCTTCCGCCGATTCCCCCAGGTGGACCGCTTGGATCCCAGGAAGCTGCGCCGCGAGTTCGTAGCCGCGCCGGTGGACGGTATACGGCGCATGCGGGCTGCGGCTCCAACGGCACGCCGGGGTGTTCGGCTGCGTCGCCATCCCGAGCATCGCGGTATGCAACGACGTTTGGAAGCGCTCCGGCGTCGTGCCGATGAGTTCCCAGAAAACGACGGCGCGCAACGGGGCCATCGACAACTGCGAGCGACTCAACCCGCCGGCCGCGATGTCGCCCACGAGCGTCACCCCGGCTTTCAAGCTCTCCGCGATGCCGAGGCGAATATCGGCGTCGACCTGTTCCGGAGTCCGACTCCGACGAAAAGCGATGACGCGCGTCAACCATGCGGGGAAGGGTTCGCCCGGCACCGGGATCGTGCGGCCCGCGGCTCCGGACAAGTCGAAATGCGTGTGAGCGTTCACCAGCCCGGGGATGACGATCGTTTCTCCGAAGTCTTCGTCGGCGCTCCGCACCCCGGCGGGATCGACCGATTCAATTTTGTCGCCGCGCACGGTGATGGTGCCGCGTTCGAGCGGCGGCCCGGCGACGGGGAGAATCCAGCGGGCGGTGAAGGTGCGCGATTCCACAGTTCAGAACTCGATTTCGTGGGGCCAGGCACTGGGCACAGCGAAGATTTTCCCGTCGCCGATGCGCCCGGTGCGCGCGGCCTTGGCGATCTTCTCCGCGAGTTCGGCGTACTTCTCGGCTTCGACCCAGACTGTGATTTCGACCTTCGGCAAGTAGGCGGCGCTGTACTCGCCCCCCTTGTAGCGGTCGAGGTAGCCTTTCTGCCGGCCGAAGCCCTTGGCCTCGCGGACGATCCCGGCGTCGACGCCGAAGTCGGCGCACGCCTGCAACACTGCCGCGGCGCGGAACGGCTTGACGACGACCACGATCTGCTTCCGCGAATCGGCCATGGAACGATCCCCTGCGTTTCGAGCGTCAACGTTGGAAGCGGGTGACGCGGGTCGCGCCTTCGACAAGTTCGAAGCGATAGCCGTCGGCGAAGGCTTCGGCGAACTCTTCTTGGTGGCTGACGAGCAAGATACACTTCAACTGCCCGCGCAGGTTCTGCAATTCTTGGATCATCACCTGCCGGCCGGTGCGGTCCAACGAGCCGAAACCCTCGTCGATGATGACGCTGTCGATCGGCCGGTGCTGCCGGCTGGCGTACTGGCCGATGGCGAGCGCGAGGCTGACGGCGACCCGGAATTTCTGGCTGCCGCTGAGGAACATGACGCCGATGGCCTCGCCGCCGGTGACGCGGTTGAAGCAGTCGAGGTCGAGGGCTTTGTCGGCGCCGCCGTCGTTGGACCCGGCGAGCTTCAAGTAGAGCTGCCCGCCGCTGAGGCGGTCGAGCACGGCGTTGCCATAGTCGACGATCTGCCGTTCGGCCTCGCGGACGAGGTGCCTTTGGAGGCGATCGCGCCCCAGCAATTCGGCGAGGAGCTTGTAGCGGTTCTGTTGGCCTTCGACCTCGATGCACTGCTTGGCGAGGTCCGCGCGCGACTCCCGGTAGCCGTCGAATTTGAGCTTCTCTTTCTGGGCGTCTTGGAGCGCGCGGTCGCACCGGTCGAACTCGCGCTCGGCGTCCGCGACGAGCGCTTGCAGCTCGGCGAACGGGCGACGGACCTCCGGGGGAAAGGCGCCGGCTTCGGCGGCGAGGCGATCGGCCTCCGCCCGCAGGGAATCGAGGCCGTGGCGCGATTGTTCGAGCTGCTGAAATAGGCTTTCGGTCTTCTTGTCGATCAGTTCGTCGAGTTCGGATTTCCATTCCGAATAGTGCTGGAGACCGGCCTTCTCGGCGCGCTCGCGCCAGGCGTCGGGGAGTTGCCGGAGCCACTTGTCGATGGTGTCGGCGCAGTGTTGCAGGGCCAACGTCTCGGCGTGGAGTTTGCCTGTGAGTTCGGTGAGGCGCCGGGCTTCGTCCGCGGCGTCGGCCGCGAGTTTGTCGATCTCGGATTCGAGTTTGGCGAGCGCGATCTTCCCGCCTTTGATCTGATTCGTCAGCACGGTGTCGCGGCTCTGGGCGCTGGCGTAGTCTTGGCGCAGCGCCGCGATGTCGGCGTCTGGGAGGTTCGCCTTCAGCCGGTCGCGCGATTGTTGCGCGGCGTCGAGCCGCGTGCGCAGGTCGCTGATTTTCTTGAGGAAATCCTCGGCCGCGACCCCCGCGCGGCGGGCCGCATCCAGGCCCTTGACGTCCGCGCGCAACCCGTTCAATTCGTCCCGCTCGGGGTAGGTTGTCTCCGCCCAATCGGCCGGGGGCTTCGCCGCGATCTTCTTCCGATACGGATCGGGCATTTCCGCGTAGCGCAGGTCGAGCGACTTCGTCAGGCGTTCGGTTTCGCGTTGCGCTTGGGTCACGGTGCTTTCCAACGCCTTATAGTCTTCGCGTTTCTTCAATAAATCGGCGGTCTGATCCGCATCGGCTTTGGCGGCGTCGTCCTCGCGCTGTTTCATCACCTTGGCGTCGGCCGTCGTCTGTTTCAATGCGGCGGCGGCGGTCGCGGCGGCCTCGGTCCGCTTCTTCAGTTCTTCGGCGAAGTGCCCCGGCGTCAGGGGTTGCCCGCAGGCGCTGCAGTTCTTGGACCCTTCGACGATTTTGAAATCGGCGAGGGCGGCCTTGGCCTGCTCGTGCCGGGCTTTGGCCACGGCGAGCGCGCCGTCGCCTTGGCCGCGGGCGAGCCGGGCCGCGTCGAGTTCCCCCTTGGCCTTGGCGGCCTCGGCGCTCGCCGATTTGCCGGCCGCCTTCAGTTCGACCATCTGTTTCCGCGCGTCGACCTCGGCGATTTTCGACTGTGCGAGGTCGTACCGCTCGGTCTGGAGTCGCTCGAGAATCGGCAGCACGCGGTCGAGTGTGGTCAGGCGTTCGACTTCCGCGCGGGCCGCTTTCAAATCGGCGTCCGGGTTTTTCGGCAACTGCGTGAGTTCCTCGGCGAAGCGCTTCAGCTTGGTTTCTTCGTCTTCGACCAGCCGCACCGTTTGGAGGTTCCCCGTCAACGCGCGGATCCGCTTGTTCAAATCGGCGTAAGCCACCTCGGCGTCATCGAGCATTTTCTTGTCGAGCGTGCGCTGGCGCCTGCGTTGTTCCAGCGTCTCCTCGGCTTTCGCTCTGCGGACGATGGTCTCGTCTTTTTCCAGTGTCAACTTGCCGAGTTTCTTGGTCGCCTCCGCCGACTTCGCCCGCGTCGTCACCACGATCTCCACGGCCGGCAGCACTTGTTTCAGTTCCGTCAGGCGTTGGTGCGCCGTTTGAATCGCCGCGGCTTCGCCGAGGATCGCTCGGCTCTTCTTCAACTTGGCTTCCGCGTCGACCGCGCGTTGTTCGGCTTCGCCCCAGCGCTTGGCCGTCTCGGCGCGCTCGCGTCCGGAGCGGGTCGATTCCTGCGCGTCGGCCCGGGCACGCTCGCTCTCGTCGATGCGGATGAGCGCCCCGGCGTAGTCGGTGTCCACCACCTCGGGGATGCCGCCGACTTTCGCCGCGAGTTCGTCGCGGCGGCCCTTGAACTCATTCTTCTTCGTGTTGGCCTTCTCGTGCAGTCGTTGATAGCGGCCGAGGTCGACGATCCCCGCCAGCACCTCCGCGCGGCCGCTCGGTTTGGAGTCGAGCAGCTTCTCGGCTTTGCCCTGCAAGAGCAGGACGCTCGACGTGAAGATGTCGTAGCTCAGGCCGATCTTCGCGGCGATCCACTTGTCGAAGTCGACTTTCTTATTCGTGTCGGGGACCGCTTCCCAATCGTCGCTGGTCAGCGTGAAGACCTGCTGCGTCCCGGAGGTCGAGCCGCTTTTGGTGCGCTTCAGCGTGCGCTTGATGCGGAACAATTGCCCGTCGAGGTGGAAGTCGAATTCGACGGCGAGGGCGTTCGATTCTTTGTTGATGAGTTCGTCGGCGTTCTGCCCGCCGCCGCGGTGCTGGCCGAAGAGGCAGTACGTGACGGCGTCGAAGATCGACGACTTGCCCGAGCCGTTGGCGCCCGTGAGCATCCAGATCGGCGAGCCGGCGAAGGCGATCTCTTGAACGCCCCGGTACGAGAGGAACCCGGCGAGCTGGACGCGGTGCGGAATCATAACGGCGGAACCTTTTCGATTGGCGGCATCTCGGCCCTCACACCAGCGCCAGCGCGATGGCTTCCTTCGCGGTGGCCACGAGTTTGATTTCCACCGCGGCCTTCAATTCGGCGCTCAGTTCGTTCAGCACGTCGGCATTCGCGGCGGGGATCAGCACCGTCTTTCGCCCGGCTTTCACCGCCGCAGCGATTTTGTGGGTCAGCCCGCCGACGGCGCCGACTTCGCCGTGGAGCGCGACCTCGCCGCTGAAGGCGAAGCCGGGTTTGATGGCGCGATTCGACAGCGCCGACACCATGCCGATCAAGAACGCGAGACCCGCCGAGGGTCCGTCCTTCGCCTCGGCGATCTTCACGAGGTGGACCGCGACCAATTGCGTTTTCAACCGCTGCTCGGGGATGTTGAACTCGCGGAAGTTGGCGCGGATGAGGTTGTAAACGGCGCGCACGGAATCCTTGAGCGTGGCACCGTGGAGCCCGGTGACTTCGACGCCGCTCGAACCGTTGAGCGCCGAGACTTGGATCAGGATCGTGTCGCCGCCGAATTCGCGGTCGCCCTTGGTGAGCACGGCCAAGCCCGTCACGGCGCCGACGACGGCTTCGGTGTTCAACCGATCCGCGATCGGCGTGACCGCCTTCGTTTGCAAATCGACGGCGGTGTGATGCGTCACCGACGCGGGGGCGATCAGCCTCGGTTTGAATTCCCCCGCCGCCAGCACGCACAACTGCTGGTGGACGCGCTGGCGGAGTTCGCTGGCGAACGTCACGACGGCCAGCAGTTCCGGCTCGGTCCATTTCCCGTCGGGGTGCAGGATCTTCAACAATCCGGAACTCAGACGCTCCACGGCGGTTTGATCGCGGCGGGTCAACCCCGCGTGCATCGGCACGGCGCGCACGGCGTCGACGAACGAATCGTCCCGCAGTTTCACGAGCACTTCGCCGAAGTAATCGATCACGAACCCGACGCCCGTGGCCACCGACGCCGGGGTGATTTTGGGCACCTCCCAACCGGGGATGTAGCCGTGCATGCGGTCGTGGAAGGCGCTGTCGATCAGCGTGCCCGGCAGCGGTTCGAAGAGGTGGTCGTACTTCGGGTGCGGCTGCGTCCCCTCGACGTCGATATTCCCCGCGAAGACCAATCCGGCGTCCGATGCGAAGCCGATCGACCCGCGGCTGAATTGGCCGCTCTCCATGTAGTCTTTCAGCGTGGAGATCGTCTCGTCGCCGTCGCCGAAGGTGGTGTGCGCGATTTCGTCGAAGACGACGACTTTGCGTGTGCCGAGGATGCCGACTTGCTTCGTGGACAGGTTCACGAACAGGTTCGCCGGCGTCGTGCGGCCCCCGGAAATGGTGAAGACGCGCGGCGACAAGTTGCGGAGCAAGAACGTCTTCCCCGTCTGGCGCGGCCCGAGTTCGATGATGTTGATATTCCGTTCGACCAACGGCACCATCCGCGCGAAGAGTAGCATCTTCGTGCGGAAATCGGGGAAGGCGTTCGCGGCGTATCCGGCCGATTGCAGCATCAACCCGGCCCATTCCTCGGTGGTGAACTCGGCCCGCTTCGCCCGGTACGCGGCGAGGTCGGGCGGGCCGACTTGGAAGGGCGTGAAGGTCACCAATTCGTTCGGCGCGTCGGCGTCCATCTCCGGGGCGTACTTCACCTTCGCGGTGCCCCACAGCCCGCCGAGAAGCAGGCCGGGGTTTTCTTCGGTGAGGCTCGCACCGACGCGGACTTTGATGTCGCCGAGCGCCGGCAGGCGGGCGATCCGTTGGCCACCGCGCAGGTCGATCCGCACTTCGACGAGGTCGATGAGCGTCACTTCGCCGCGCGACAGGAGCTTGTCCTTCAGCAGTTCGCGGCGGTCCATGTCCGGCAACAGTTCCGCGATCTTGGACTGGATGTTGGCGATGTCCGCCTTCCACGTCTCGGGTTTGACGTACTTCGCGATGAGGTACTCCGAGACGTAGCGCGGCAGGCGGTTGAACGCGGCGCTCGAGGCCAGCGACTTCACGACGACCTTGTCGCCGAGCAGGGCGTGGGCCTTCTTGTCCAATTCCGAGAGCGGGTGTTCGTCGAACAGGGCCACGGTTCAGCCTCCGAAAACGTCGTCGAGGTCGGGATTGTGTCGGATGTCGCTCGG
>JANXTU010000586.1 GCA_025352235.1 Fimbriiglobus sp. | reverse complement strand
CCGTCTTGCCCGACGTCGGCCCCTTCAGGGCGAAGAGAATTGGAACTTGGTTCCCAGGGCTCCCGCCCTGGGCTGTAAAAGTCGGCCCCGTTGGGGCGAAGAGAAAACTGGACCGCTACGAAAACGTGATGTCCGCTCTAGTGCAACCACGAACATCACGGCGATCAGGTGCAGCGATTGTCGTGGCCTCTTCGCCTCGGCTCCAATTCTTCCAAATGGTTCCAAAGCGGGGTGTCCCACATCCGGTTGGACTCATTTCGCTACTGCGACAACTGCGTCTCCGCGACTTCCAGCGCTCGCATCAGCCCCATCGCTTTGTCGATCGTCTCTTGGTATTCGTCGTCCGGTTTGCTGTCGGCGACGACGCCGCAACCAGCTTGGATGTACGCCGTTTGCCCTTGCAGTACCATCGTCCGCAGGGCGATGCAGGTATCCATATTCCCGCTGAAGTCGATGTAACCGACGGCCCCGCCGTAGGGTCCGCGGCGGTGCGGCTCGAGTTCGTCGATGATTTCCATCGCCCGGACTTTCGGCGCCCCGCTGAGGGTACCCGCCGGCAAAGCTGAGCGCATCGCGTCGAATGCGCTCATCCCCGGCAGCAGTTCCCCGGTCACGGTGCTGCTGATGTGCATAACGTGGCTGTAGCGCTCAACGGCCATCAAGTCCGTCAATTTCACCGAGCCCAACCGGCAGACTTTGCCGACGTCGTTGCGGCCGAGGTCGACGAGCATAATGTGCTCGGCGCGCTCTTTCGGGTCGGCGAGCAATTCCACCGCGAGCGCCGCATCGGCTTCGGGCGTGGCGCCGCGCTTGCGTGTCCCGGCCAGCGGGCGGACGGTCATGGTGCCGTTCTCGACGCGGCACAGAATTTCCGGCGAGGCCCCGACGAGGGTGGTCGGCCCGGCGCTGACGAAGAACATGAACGGGCTCGGGTTGATGACCCGCAGCGCCCGGTAGATATCGAACGGCTCCGCGGTCGTCGTCGTCTCGAACCGTTGGCTCGGTACGTATTGGAAGACGTCCCCGGCCAAGATGTACTCGACGCCCTTGGCCATCATGGCGTGCCACGATTCCCGCGTGAAGTTCGACCGGAACCGCTCCGGGAGCGAATAGCTCTTCGGGATGTCGATGTCGGTCAAAGGTAGACCGTGGATCGGGGCGCGCAATTGCTCGACCAGGGCATCGACCGCGTTGCCGGCTTTTCGGTAAGCCTCTTCCGAATTCATTCCCGGCTCGATCCGGGCATGGGCGACGACGCAGACCGTCTTGTTGATGTGGTCGAAGATCACCATGCGGTCGTAGAAGCCGAAGCAGAGGTCGGGGATGCCGCGATCGTCCGGTGGGGCGTTCGGCAATTTCTCGACGTACCGCACGGCGTCGTAACCGGCGAAACCGACGGCGCCGCCGCAGAACCGGGGCAGCCCGGGAACATTGGGCCCCCGGAACGCGGCAATCCGTTCTTCGAGCAGTTTCAACGGATCGGCATGTTCGTGTTCAACGACTTCGCCGGACGAGTTCCGTTCGCGGACGCGGTTCCCGTAAGCCTCGAAGGTTTGAAACGGCCCGGCGCCGAGGAAACTGTAGCGGCCGACCCTTTCACCGCCGACGACGCTCTCGAATAGGAAGGCCCAGCCTTCGCCGCGGATTTTGAGGAAGGCCGAGACGGGCGTCAGCGTGTCGGCCACGAGCTGCCGATAGACGGGAACGACCGTGTGCGCCGCGGCAAGTTCGGCGAATTCGGCGTAAGGCGGGCGGTGTGGCATCGTGGGAGAACCGTGGGAACGGTGGAGAATCGGTTTATACTGCGATGTGCTTTCCGAACAGGATCACCACTTGGTAGAATAACGGAAACCCGAGGGGAATCGCCATGACGACCATCGAACTCGATCCATCCATCGCCGTCAAACTCGCCGAAGCCGGCGGTCAGATTTCCGTGACTGATGCACGGGGTAAAGTCTTCGGTGTGCTGCTGTCGCAGGAAGAGCACGAGCAGCGCGAGAAGCAACTCAAGAGCGTGATGTACGATCTCGCCTTCGCCACGATGGACGAGGAGGCGAACCGAGCGGCTTTGGCCAACCCCATTCGCTATTCGATGGACGAAGTCATCAAGATGATCGAGGAAAGCTGATGTACTCGATCGCGTATTCCATCGTCGCTTTTGAACAGTTCAAGCGGATTTCCACCCATTTTCCCGGGGCTAAAGGCGAATTGATCCGGTCGCTCCGAGAGGTTCAAGAGGTGTTGAGTCGCGACCCTTTGGGCTGTAGCGAATCCCGGCAGAATCGAACTCGCATTTGCATCGTCAGCCCTTTGGCCTTTTACTTCTCGATCGATTTTCAACAAAGTACAATCGAAGTCAGCCAAGTGTTCTACAGCGGCAAACCTTAAGCTTTTTACCACTGGCTCGAATATGCCCCGCATCACGCTGAATTCTGAACTCCGAACTTTCCCCGGCCCGATGGCAGTGGCGGAGCTGCTCCGCACCCTCGGCAAGGACTCCAAAACGCTCGCCGTCGAAGTGAACCGCACCGTGGTGCCGCGCGCTCAGCACGAGCAGCACGCCCTCGCCGACGGCGACGAAGTCGAGATCGTCACGCTCGTCGGCGGCGGGCAACCCTCCGGGCCCCCGGCGGACAAACCGCTCGTCATCGGCAAGTTTCGTTTCCACTCCCGGCTCTTCACCGGCACTGGGAAATACACTTCGCACGGCCTCATGCAGCAGTGCCTGATCGCGAGCGGTTGCGAGGTGACGACGGTTGCCGTGCGCCGCGAACGCCTCATCGACCAAGACGGCAACAGCCTCCTCGATTCGCTCGACCTTACGAAGCTGACGATTCTACCGAACACGGCCGGGTGCTTCAGCGCCGAGGATGCGGTCCGCCATGCCCGGCTCGCGCGGGAACTGCTGACCAACCTCGAAAATCCCGGCGCCGACTGGGTCAAGCTCGAGTGCCTCGCCGACAAACGCACGCTGTTGCCCGATCCGATCGACACCCTGAAAGCGACCGAAATCCTCGTCAAGGAAGGCTTCACGGTCCTCGTCTACACTTCGGATGACCCGATCTTGGCGAAGCGACTCAAGGAGGCCGGCGCCGCTAGCGTCATGCCAGCGGGCAGCCCCATCGGCAGCGGGCAGGGGATCTTGAACCCGAACAACATCCGCATCTGTTTGGAATATCTCAAAGAGAACGACCCGGACTATCCGGTGATCGTCGATGCCGGCGTCGGCACCGCTAGCGATGTGAGCACCGCCATGGAACTCGGTTGCGACGGCGTGCTGTTGAACACAGCCATTGCGAGCTCCGCCGACCCGCTCCGCATGGCGTGGGCGATGCGCTACGCCACCGAAGCGGGGAGATTGGCCTTCCTCGCGGGGCGCATCCCCAAAAGGCTCTACGCCAACGCCAGCAGCCCGACCGAAGGATTGATCGCGGGTACAAAATAACGAATCGAGATTCCTACCGAGGTGCCAATCGATGAAACGATTGCTGACAGGGATTCTGCTCTTGGCCAGCACCGCCCCGGCGTTCGCCACGGAACCGGTGCACTTCCCGCGATTACTCGATACCGCCGGGAGACCTCGATCCATCGGCGAGACGCCGAACGGGCGGGCGATCGTTTTTGTCTTCCTCGGGCCGGAGTGCCCGCTTTGCCAACGTTATGCGCCGACGCTGAATAAGCTCGCCGAAGGTTTGTCTAAGTCGGTCGAGTTCTACGGGGTCGTTTCGGGGAGTTCGTCGACCCGGGCCGACGCAGCGAAGTATGCCGCCGAATACAAGTTGAACTTCCCCGTCCTCTTCGACGGCGCATCCGAACTCGCTTCGGAATTGAAACCGACGCACGTTCCCGAAGCGTTCGTCTTGAAGCCGAGCGGCGAACTCCTTTACCGGGGTCGCGTCGACGATTGGTACGAAGCCCCCGGCAAGCCCAAAGCGACCGTGCAATCGCACGACCTCCGAGACGCCATCGAGGCCGTCGCGGCTGGGAAACCTGTGGCGGTCGCCGCGACGAAACCGGTCGGTTGCCACTTTGAAGACGAGCTGTTGAAGGAAGGCGAAGCCCCCGCGAACGTGACCTACCACCGGCACATCGCCTCGATCCTGCGGGCGCAGTGCGCCGATTGTCACCGCCCCGGCGAAGTCGCTCCCTTCAGTCTCTTGACATTCGCCGATGCCAAGAAGAAGGCCAAGCAGTTGCTGCATGAGATGGAGGGCGGGGCGATGCCGCCGTGGAAGGCAGTGCCGAATTACGGGCATTTCCTCGGCGAACGCCGACCGACCAAAACCGAGATTGCAACCGTCGCCGCGTGGGTGAAGCAGGGAGCGCCGGAAGGAAGTGCGGCCGATGCGCTGCCCGAGATGAAATACTCGGACGGCTGGGCACTCGGCGAACCCGACCTTGTGATCCGGATGCCGAAGGCGTTCACCATCCCTGCAGACGGGCCGGACATCATCCGCAATTTCTGGATTCCCCTGACCGACAACAAAGTCGATCGGATGGTCACGGCCATCGAGGTTCGGCCCGGCAATCGGAAGGTTCTCCACCACGCCATCTGCTATCTCGACGGCGGCGGTACGGCGGCGAAACTCGACGGGCAAGACGGCAGGCCGGGCTACGAGTCGTTCAAGGGGGGCGTCGGGTTTTTGCCCAGCGGGGCTCTCGGTGGCTTCGCCCCCGGCACGACGGTCCGGCGCGTCCCCGAAGGGATGGGCCGTTTCCTGGCCAAGGGTTCGGACGCGGTGCTGCAAATGCATTATCACCCGAGCGGCAAAGAAGAAACCGACCGCACCGAAGTCGGCGTCTACTTCGCCAAAAAGCCGGTGGACAAAGTCCTTTTCGGACTCACGGTCGAGAATTGGGCGATCGACATCGCACCCGGCGAAAAAGACTATTCCCGCAAGGCCGAGTACACCTTGCCGGCGGACGTAACCTTCGTGCTGACCGCCCCGCACATGCACCGCTTGGGCACCGAGATGAAGTGTTGGGCCGAACTCCCCAGCGGAGAAATCCGACCGATGGTCCACGTGAAGAAATGGGACTTCAACCAGCAAGACAACTACTTCTACCGCGAACCGTTCACGTTGCCCAAGGGGACGAAACTGAAAATGGAAGCGCGGTTTGACAACTCCGGAAACAAAGGACGCGTCGTCTACGGCGAGCGCACTGAGAACGAGATGGCCCTGTGCATCTTCGAGGTCCACACCATGAATCTGACCGATTTGCTGACGGTCATCGGTGACCAGATTAAGACGCAGAAAATCATCGAGCGATTCTCGGAACCAGCGGGGAAGAAGTGATTCACTAACACGGATCGCGACGCCGCCCATAAAGGTGGGTAGCGACCCATCCACCGACTCACCTCGCGCCGAGCTTCCCCGCGACCCACTTCGCTGCGGCGGTCGGTGACAGCGGCTTGTCACCGACCGCCCGATTCCGGGCATCGACCGCGCCGTCGATCATAACCGCGGCGCCCGATCTCCGCAGCACTTCGGGCACCAGATCGACCACCGGGTGGACCGCGTCGTGCGGGATCGCCAGATGCGGTCCGGCGAACATCGAGCCGACGGAGGCGAGCCCGCCGCGCGCGACGACCGCGAGGCCATCCTCGAACAGGCCCGCCAGCAACGCGAGACTCGCCCCGTTCGGCTCCCCGACGGCCGGGCCAGCGAGGTCGAGCGGCACCGCGACTTTGGCATCGGTGGCGTTGATCTTGGCGAACGAGTCCCCCCACACCGCCACCTTTTTTCCGTCGATCGTATCGAGCGTTCTCAACCAGCGGATCGCGGTGCGGAGGTCGCGCAGCTGCGAGCCGAGCACCGGCCGGCCGAGCATCCGGTTCGTCTGCGAGATCGACGTGCGGGAACTGCCCCGGTCGGCCGAAGTCCCGACTTGCGATTCGCCGGTGCCCCGGACATCGACGAGGCAAACGGCGATGCCAGCCTCCGATAAAACTCCGATCGCGTCGGCGCGGTCGCGCGCGAATGCGGCGCGGCCGGCTTGGGCCACCATCACCACGATGGCCGCGCGTCCCGGAGCGCCCTTCGGCAGCATCAAAGTCAGCGGGACGGTGATCCCCTCGTCGGTCTCCAACGCGTACTCCGACGCGGCGCTCCCCTTCGTGACCTTCGGTTTTTCGACCGGTTCGACATCGCCGAGTCGCTTCGTCCAGAGTTGCTGTGCGGACTTCCTCGCCTCGGCCGGCGCGAGTTTGTCGCGCGCTGCTTTCTCCGCGCCGAGTCGCTCCTCCGACAGCGCGGCCAGCGCTTCGTGCAGTTTCATCGGCTTCCACTTCTTCTTCGCTTCGTCCGTCCAACAGACCAAATCGGCGGCCGGGCGGCGCTTGCTGTATTCCGCGGGGATCGGCATGTCGAACCAATCTTTCAACGCCGGATAAATCATCGCGCGGTGGACGGCGCCGATCTGGTCGCAGTGCGAGTTCTCGGCGCCGCCCGGCCCCTTCACACTCCCCTTGCCGTAGGCGGCGCGCAGCGAATCGCCCGCGCGGTAGAAGCCGAAGATCGTCCGGAGTCGCGGCCACGCCGGGTCGACCGCGCCGTCCCAGCTGAATTCGTGGGCGTACAGGACCTTCCGCGGCGCGACCGAACCGACGATGGCGAAATGGGCGAAGCCATCGCGGGCCCCGTTTTTCAACCCGCGCGTGCTCTCCCAATAGCCGTCACCGAACCACGCGAAATCGCGGTCCGGATCGTCGAGGATTTTCGATTCCGGTTGCCAGCCGCCGAAGTTGAACGGGACGACGCAGGCGACGCGCGGGTCGAGCGCCGCCGCCACCCCGGCCGGATCGCCGCCCCCGGCGACCGCCCCCATCAAAATGATTTTGCTGGGGTCGATGGTCGGTTGCTCCAGCAGTACGTCGAGTCCGCGCTGGAGATCCCAGACCATCCAGCCCATCAAACTCTCGCCCGCGGCGGAGAGTTGCAAATTCGAGTTGTAGCGGAAGAAATAGTCTTGGCGGCCGACGCGGTAGGGTTTGTCGAAGTCTTGGTCGGTGCGGAAGTCGTGCTGCCGGCGCTCGCCGTATCCGAGTTGATCCGGGACGAGGACCGCCGCGCCGGCCCGGGCCCACGTCGCGCCCATGTCTTGGAGTTCGCCATTGGTCTTGCCGTTGTGGTGCGAGTGCGCGATCAAAATTCCGGGCATTTTCGCCGGTGGTTTCGCCGGGAGGTAGAGGTTGGCTGCGACCCAAATCCCCGGCCGCGATTCGTACACGAGGTTGCGGATAAGGTACCCCTCGCCTACGAGTTCGCGCGTCGTTTCGATCCGCATCGCTTTCGGTGCATCGGGGAAGGGGCCGAGCGATTCGCGCAGCGATCGCAGGCGGGCGTCGCGGTACTTCTCCCAATGCTCTTTCGTCGCCACCTCGGCGAACGCCTTCGATTCGCGCCGGTTCGCTTCGCGCATCCGGCGCTGCGCATCGGCCGGCATCATCTTCGACAGGTCTTCGGCCCAGGCGGGTGCGGCGCAAGCGGCGAAGACGATCACGCACAGTATCCGGGGGAAGGGCACGGCGGGCCTCCGTCAGGCGAGGAGTTCGGAGATCGAATTGCCCCACGGCACCAATTGGTAGGGGCGGTTTTGGTTGTCGCGGAGTTCGAGGTCGGCCGACAACCCGAGGCACTGGTAAATGGTGGCCACAATGTCCGCTGGGGTCACGGGCGAGCGGCTCGGTCGCCCGCCGATGGAGTCGCTCGCCCCGTGCACGTACCCGCCTTTGATGCCGCCGCCCGCCAACAGCAGGCTGTAGCAGAAGTTCCAATGGTCACGGCCGCCGTTGTCTTTGTTGATCTTCGGACTGCGGCCGAACTCTCCCATGACGACGACGAGGGTTCGCTCAAGCATTCCGCGGTCGACGAGGTCGTCGAGCAAACTCGACAGCGCCGAATCGAGCTGAGGCAGCAGCCCGCCCTTGAGTTTGGCGAAGTTGCCGCCGTGGGTATCCCAAGTGGCGTTGGCATCCGGCGCCCACGAAATGCAGGCGAGGCGCGTTCCGGCTTCGATCAATCGGCGGGCGAGCAGGACGCTTTGGCCGTAGATATTGCGGCCGTAGGCATCCCGCAGTTTGGGCGACTCGCGGTCGATCTGGAAGGCTTTCTGCATGGCCGGGGTCGTGAGCAGGTCGAAGGCTTTGCGCTGAAGACCGGTCAATTCCGCGGCGACAGCGTCCTTCGATTTCGCCCCGCTCATGGCGTTCAACAAATCTTGCCGACCACGCAACCGGTCCGGCGGAGTTTCTTCTTGCAGGACCAATTCGGGGATTTTGAAATCGGCGGCGTTCGGATCGCGGAGCACGAACAGCGGATCGTGATTGCGGCCGAGCCAACCGCCGAAGAAACCGGGCTGCGGCGGACCGCCGGCGCCTTCCTTCGTGATGTACGGCAGCGCGGCGAACGGAACCATCGCCGTCGCGGGCGGGCGCTTCAAGCCTAAAACCGAGCCGATGGCCGGGTAGTCGGTCGGTGCGGCCCCGCCCCCTTTTTCACCGCGGTCGTGGCCGGTGAGGGCGCAATACACCGCGGCGGCGTGGGCGTTATTGACGCTGTGGTGGACCGACCTCACCAGCGCGCAGCGATGCATTCCCTTGGCCAGCTTCGGCAGGTGCTCGGAAACGAGGATTCCGGGGACGGATGTGGCGATCGGTTTGAACTCGCCGCGGACCTCGGCCGGGGCATCCGGCTTCGGGTCCCACATGTCGAGGTGGCTGGGGCCGCCGTTTAGGAAGATGACGATGCAAGAATCGGCATGCCGCGCCGGCGCCGCCCGCAACAGCCCCGGCAGCGACAGCCCGAGCGCGCCGCTGAAGCCGACCTGCACCATCTCGCGGCGGGTGAGGCGGGTCGTGGGAGGATGCACGGCGGTACCTCGGTGGAAGTCGTAACCGATAGGATGCACGAAAATCGCGGCACTGGAAAGGGAGAAACATTGGCAACATTTTATTTGACACCCGACCCGCCGTCGTCTCTAGTACGCGCGTCGTCGGTACCCGGCGACCGTCCCATTCCCCTCAAGGGGTCCCATCATGTTGAGCTTCCTGTCCCGGCGCACACCGAAGTCCTGCGCCCCCCCGCCCCAGCTCTGCGCGGCTGAGATCGCGACTGGGGGTTGAGATGCTCGAGGATCGACTGACCCCGGCGTCCCTCACCTTCTATTGGAAGGGGACCGACGACGACTTCACCAAGTCGACGAACTGGTCCGCGTCGGCCATCGAAATGATGCACGCCACTCCGCGCGCCTTCGATTCGATCGTCTTTGGGGCGGGCGACCCGCAAGGCGGTCCACCCGTCGTGATGAACTGCGTCATTCCGACCGCGATCGCTTTCGCCAGCTTTCGCCTTTTGGAACCCT
>JANXTU010000585.1 GCA_025352235.1 Fimbriiglobus sp. | reverse complement strand
CGCCACCGGCGCCCCGGCGAGCGCGTTCAGCAGCGACGACTTGCCGACGCCGGTGCCCCCCATGAGCATGATGACGAGCAGCGGGCGGTCGACATCGAGCGACGCGTTCTTGCGGTGGTAGTCGTCCGCGAGGCCTTCGATTTCGGCGCGCTGGACGAGCGTAACGGGGTAACGCCGGCGGGCGTCGAGCCACTGGCGGAGTCGGTGCTCCAGCCCCTTCAATAGCGGGGCGAGCGTGCGCAGGAACGGCTCGGCAATCGGTTCGCTCATGGTTGCGGTGTGGGGGCCGGGGTCATCGGGTTCGGAATCGGAGCGGGTGCCGGGCGGGCGAGCGCGGAGAGTTCGCGGATGGCATCGGGCACGCGGCGCAGAACCAGTTGCAAACGCTCGAGGGAACTGCCGCCGCTGGAAGGCCAGTCGCCGAGCCACGTCGCCACCGGGCCGGTGAGTTGTTCAGCGAGCAAGGCCTCGCGCTTCGCCCGGAGTTTGTTGCGGCCCCGGTCGACGGCGAACTTGACGAGCAGTTCCACGACTTGCCGCGTGAGTGAGACGGCGGGGAGAATCAACAGCAGCGACCAATCCGGCGTCCAGGTGAAGACGATCACGGCGACAATGGCCGCGAGGTCGAGGGCCACCGTGGCGACGCGCAGGCCGCTGAGCAAGATCGGCGAGTTCGTCAACAACTCCGGCACGGCCCGCGCCGCACGGTCGAGTTCGTCGGTCTCTTTCAGTTCGAACGTGCGATAACTCGCGGAGAAGAGGTCGTTGGCTTGCGACTTCAACCCGGCGTCGAAGCCGTGGGTCACCTGCTTCCAGAGGGGGTTATTCCCGGAGCGCCGCAGGGCCTCGGCTTGCAGCGCGTCGAGCCACGAGGCCATCGCCCCGCTGCACACGGTTTGTTCCGACAGATTCAGCGAAGCCGGCCGCGTCAACGTCTTGCCGATGAACTCGCGGGCGTATTTGTACGGCAGCCGGAATAGCGCGAGCGCCGAACTCACGATCTTCCCCGGCCCCGGGAGTTCCAGCATTTCCAGCACTTGCTCGGTGGTGCGGTCGAAGCGGCGGAAGGCTTCCCCCGATAGATATTCCCGTCGGTAGCGCTCTTCGAATTGGTGCCGGCCGGTGGCCACGGCCGCGCGCCAGTTGTCGAACTCGGTCAGGTCGCGGCGGGCGACGTCGAGCAGTCCGTTCCCGGCCGATTCCAGATACTTCACGGCGTTCGTCAACGTCCGCCGGCGGGCGATCTCGGTCGATGGGCAGAGTGCGAGGATTTGATTCAACAGCCCGACGCGGTACTTGGCCCCGGCCCCGGATGGGTCTTTGCGGGCCTCGTCCGAAATCCACGGGATCGACACCACGGGCACTGCGGGGATCTCGCCGATGCTGGCCGGAAGTTGGCCGATGATCTTGGCGCGGAAGTCGGCGATCATCGCCTCTTCGTTCACCTCGCGGACTTTGGTCAGACAGCAGACGACCGCCTTCCCGGCTTGGATCATCAGGTGCAGAAACTGCGTCGGCACCACGTCGTTGTAGCGCTCATCGGATGCGACGTAGACGACGATATCGGCGAGTGCGACCACTTCCATCAACCGCGACACGTACCCCGCCGAGGCCCACGTCGTCATGTCGGGGCAATCCCAAATCACCACATCGGCCAGGGGATCGCCGTCGCCGACGGGGATCCGCTTCACTTGATAGACGTCTTCGTCGAGATTCGCCGGTTTGTCGTCGGACAATCGTTGCAGCGGCCCGAGAAAACCGAGATGGCTCGGCCAGGCTCCGCCGAGTGTCGCGGGCAAGAACGCCGTGGGGTGACGCGTGAACCCGGCTTGCGGGTTGGCATCGGCGACGACCGACCCGGCCAAAAAGTTGACGACAGTGCTCTTGCCCGCCCCGGCTCCACCGACGACCGCGAGGAACAACGGCTTCGCCCCTTGCCCATCCACGGCGGGGCCGATGACGTTCCGCGTCAGCGCCCCGGCCAAGCGCAGGTGGGCCGCGTGCTGCGTCAATTCCGGGTGCTTCCGGCAGTGCTCTTCCAACCAACCGAGATCCTCGGCCAGCTGGCGGGCGGTCGCGCGGTGGCTGTGCGGTTCCATCGAGTCCACTTTCAAGAGCGGAAGGCCGGGCGAAAGTCGGTGTTCGGCCGGCGATCCAACCGGAACGCCCCGGCGTACTCCGGCAAGGGCCGCCCGGTCAGATGATCCAGCACCAAGCGAGCGCTGCCGAGGGACAGTTGAATCCCCGCGCGGCCGTGGCCCACGGCGGCGAAGACGTTGTCGAACCCCGGCACTGGACCGATTGCGGGCAACCCGTCGGCGGATGTCGGCCGCAGCCCGGCCCACGTCTGTTCGATGTTCGCATTCGCCAGCGCCGGAATCCAACTTTCGGCGAAGCGCGTCAAATCGAGTTCGCCGGCGGGCGTCGTCGCTTTCGCGAAACCGGCCTCCGGCTCTTCGGTGCTGCCCACGAGAATGCGGCCATCCCCGCGGGGAACAAGATACCGTTTTCCATCGAGAATGACGCGGTTCAACAGCGGTTTCGCCGGATGATACAACACAATTTGCCCGCGAACGGGGTGGATTCCGAGCGCGCACCCGAGTGGAGTCAGCCATTGTTCGGCCCAAGCGCCGCCGGCAATGAGGTACTGCCCCGCCACATGGAGTCGCCCGTCGGAATCGAAGATGCCTTCGATGTTGCCGTGTGACAGTTTCCATTCGGTCAACGGACACCGGGGTGTCCGTGCGACGCCGGCGCCTTCGCAAGCGGCGATGAGCGCCCGGATGTGCCAAGGATTGCGGATTTGGGCGAAGCCGGGGAGGAGGTACACCGGCGAGCCGGCCGGGTCAGCGGTCGGAATTTGACTCGTGGAACTCTGACCGCCGACGCGGCCGGCTCGCCGATCCTCGATCCATTCGTACTCGATTCTTTCCGAATCCCAAAGCGGCAGGCAATAGGCCGAATCCGGATGCAGAACCTCGATGCCTCCCGTGATGCGGTAGCCGTTGTCGAACGGCAACTCGGCCGAGAACGCGGCAAACCCGGCGACGCTGTTCGCTCGCAGCGCATCGATGGGGGTGCGGGCGCCGGTCGGGTCGCCGAACGGCGGCAAGATGCCCGCCCCGGCCCAGCTTGCCTCGCGACCGAATTCCTGCCGATCGATGACCTCGACGCGCAGCCCCGCTTTCGCCAGCAAATAGGCCGAGGTCAGACCGATGATCCCACCGCCGAGAACGAGCACATCCGGGAACTTCGTCATGGGGGGAATGATAGGGAAGTGGGACGACGATCGATTCCGACTGACCTTGACGCCACCTGCCAATCCCGGCATAGACCCCGGTTGAACGGAGTTTATCTCGGGGGGTCGTGCCATGCGGACGGGAATCGCGTTGATGGTGGTCGCGCTCGGGGTCTCGGCCGGGTGCGGTCAAGAGGTCGCGGTGAAAAACGTGGCCGCGAAAGCCGCGGATGCTTTTACGGGGATTTGGATTCCGCAATCGTCGATCTATGACGGCAAGGAGCAACTGCCGAACAAAGCCTCGCGGGAGATGATGCGCCTGAGCATCGAAAACGGAGAATACAAGCTGTACTACCTCACCGACCCGGTCAACCTCCTGGGCCGTCGGCTCGCTGTGGCGGATTTCAGCGTCGATGAAAAAGCGGGCACCTTCGAACTGACGATCAAAGACGGCATCAAAAAAGGGACGAAGCTGCACGGGATTTACGAACTCGGCAAGACGGCGATGAAGATCTGCTACGCCCCCGCCGAGAAGCCGCGGCCGACGAAATTCGAATCGCCTGCCGGCGGCGAAACCTTCTGCGATACCTACGAGCGGCACAAGAAATAGGCCCGCCGCTCGCGGTGCTGGCTATTCTAAAGTCGTAGTCCGAACCCGACCCCGCGGGCGCTTGTCCCGTGGGGTGCGTCGTTTTTATCACCGACCCCGATCGACTCCATGGACGCACACACTTTCGATTTGCTGGAATTCGGCAAAGTCCGCGAAATCGTCTCCGCCTACGCGGCGTCGCCGCTCGGCCGCGAACTCGCCCGGCAGGTCGAACCGCTCGCGAATGCCGAGGCGGCCCGCGCCGAAATCGGCCTCGTTTCGGAAATGGTGCTATCGCTCGAACTGGAGCAAGCCCCGCCGCTCGGGGGGTTGCACGATGTGCGATTGGTCGTGCGCCGGGCCAGCATCGGCACGATGTTGAGCGCCGAGCAACTGCTCGAAGTTTCCGAAACGTTGAGCTGCACCGGCGCGATGTACCGCTACCGCATGCGGCTCGACGAACGGCTCGACGGCCTGATTCAACTGCTATCGGGCATCGAAGATCTCGGCCCCGTCGCGCGGACCATCGGCGGTTGCATCGACGGGCGCGGGCACGTCCTCGACATCGCCAGCCGGGAACTCGCGGCCGTGCGGCAGAAGTTGTTCGAACTCGATGAGAAGGTGAAATCCGAGATCAAACGGCTGCTGCGCGACCCGGAACTGCGGAAGATCCTCAGCTATCCGAACGCCACGATGAACGGCGACCATTACGTGTTGCCCGTGTCGGTGAACCACCGGCACAAAGTCCCCGGCACCGTCCACCGCGTCAGCAGCACCGGGGAGACGGCGTTCATCGAACCGGCATCGATCGCGAATCTGAGCGCCGATCGAGTCCATTTGAAAGGCGAAGAAGACCGCGAAGTCAAACGCATCTTGCGGCGGTTGAGCGCCGAAGTCGGCCGGGTCGCCAAACCTTTGATCTACGCACTGGACATCATCGCCCGGCTCGATTTCATCACGGCGAAAGCCCGGCACAGCCGCGAATTTGCGATGACCGCCGCCGAGGTGAACGGGGATGGGCGGCTCTGGTTGCGAGCGGCCCGGCACCCGATCCTCGAACACATTTTCCGGGTTGAAGCCAAAACGAACCCGGTGCCCCGAACCGTCGTCCCCATTGAAATTCGGCTCGGTGTCGGGTTCAATCTGCTCATCATCACGGGGCCGAACACCGGCGGCAAAACGGTGACCCTGAAGACCACCGGTCTCCTGTCGATGATGGCCCTCAGCGGGATGCACATCCCCGCAAGTTCGGGGAGCACCGTGCCGTTCTTCGGCGATATCTTCGCCGACATCGGCGATGAACAGAGCCTCGAACAATCACTGAGCACGTTCAGTTCGCACATCTCCCGCATCGCGACGATCCTGTCGAAGGCCGACGATAACAGCCTCGTGTTGTTCGACGAACTCGGGGCCGGTACCGACCCGACCGAAGGGGCCGCGCTCGGCCGGGCGATCCTCGACGAACTCGATTTGTTGAAATGCCGGGCTATCGTGACGACGCACTTGGGCGACTTGAAAACGTACGCGTTTCACAACGAGCGCGCCGAGAACGGAGCGGTCGAATTCAGCCTGGAAACGCTGCGGCCG
>JANXTU010000566.1 GCA_025352235.1 Fimbriiglobus sp. | reverse complement strand
ACCCACCCACCCTATCGTGGAATGACGTCCGACTTTCGGAACGACCTAGCGCGGCAAGGAGTTACGTCCGATTTCAGGTGCCTCCCCTGGCTTGGATTCACAAGTCATTCCCCCGTGGCTCCAAGAATTGTTGTCATACCCCCAGATCCCACCCGGGCCCGCTTTGCCGCCCCTCGCGTTTGCGGTAGAGTACAGCGGGAAGGTTCCACCACCCCGCGTTGGGAGCGGCCGATGTTTGCCATCGCTCTGAGTTTCAGCTTGTTGCTGCCGGTGCAAAAAGTTCCCGCCGTCAAGCCGGTCGTCAAAGCCGATGATCCCGTCGTCGAACTCCTCGATGAAAGCATTGCCAAGACCATCGGAGACATCGTCGGGCAGACGGGGACCCCGAACAACGGCGACCTCAAAGTCGAGCGCGACAATGTCTACGCCGGGTTGGAATCGCTGAAGCAGACCGGGCAAGAGCGGCACGCCGGCAGTTTGAAGGGCTGGGCTTTCAAGATCGTCGAGAGGCCGGCGGGGCCGAACGAATTCCGGCACATCCGCTTCGCCTGGAAGAAGGACGGCGGCGGGTCGGTTCTGCTGGGCTTCGCCAACGACAATAGTTGGAGCGGCAAACGCTACATCGGGGGTCCCTATGCCCTCGGCGGCCAGGGCCATACCGTCGTCGCCAAAGCCCCGGTCGAGTGGACCGTCGTCACCCGGGACCTTTTCAAAGACTTCGGCGTTTTCAACCTCACCGGTATTCTCTTTTCGTCGGCCAGTACCGGCACCGCCTACTTCGACCACGTCCTCCTCGGCCGCAGCGTCGAAGACCTCGACGTAGCGACCGATGCGGCCCTCGGAAAAGCGAAACCCAAAATCGCCCTCACCGGGAAGCTCCGCGACGCGGCCTGGGCCGACCTCATCGGCGACGACGGCCTCAAGGCCAGCGCCGCCTTCCGGACGTTCCTCCCCGTCGCGGCGGAGCAGGTCGAGTTCCTCGGCGCGAACATGCCGAAACAAAAAACCGACTCGGCGAAACTGGCGCGGGCCAACGCCTGCATCCCCAAGTTGTAGGACGAGGATTTCGAGACTCGCCGCAAGGCCGAGGCCGAATTGCTGACGCTCGGCGAAGCGGCCATCCCACTGTTGAAAGCCGCGGCCGACGCGACCGACAGCCCGGAAACGCAATTCCGCGCCACTGCGATTTTGAAGAGAGTCGGCTATTCCCCGAACGACATCCTGCCGAGCGAAGCCCGCGCCGGCCGGATCGTGCGGTTGCTGGAACGGGCGAAGTCGAAAGAAGCAAAGGCCCTACTCGAAAAGCTCGCCGCCGGGGAATTCGGCGCCGACTACCCGACCGAAGCGACGGCCGCGCTCGCCCGGCTAAACGGGAAGTGATCAACCCGGGGTAATCGTCTTCGATTCGAACTCCCACCCCGCCGTCTCCGCTTGCTGCAATAGGTTCTCCGCAGCCTCGCGGCTCGCCATCATGGCGAAGACCGTCGGGCCCCACGACGATTGGCCGGCGCCGGCGACGCCTTCGGCGCGCAGCCAGCGGATCAATTCGGCGACCGCCGCGCCGCAGTACGGTCCGCCCTGATCGCCGGCGAAGGCTTCCCCCGCGGAGCGGTTGAATTCGTGCAGACTCTCGCCGAAGTTCGGCAGGTCGGCGTCGTGCAGCGCCGGCAGAATTCCGAGAATCGCCAACCGGCAGAGTCGCTCCGTGGTGTGCAGGTTGGCAATCGGATCGCGCGGCCGGGCGAAGGCCAAGCGCTCCCGGTCGCCGTGCCAGCGCTCCGCCGACCGCGGTCTCAGCAACAAAACGCGCCACGATTCGGGGAACGAGCCACGGTGCAGAATCGCGGACGATCCCGGTCGGTCCGGGTTCTGCCCGCCGTCGAGGAGGAACCCGCCGCGGGCGTACCCTTCGACCCCGATGCGCGAGCGCTCGCCGCGGCCTGCGAGTCGGGCCAATTCATCGGGTGAAGGCGAAGCCCCCCCGAGAAGACGGTAGGCCGCGTCGGCGACGGCCAGCGCCAGTTGCGTGCCGACGCCGAGGCCGACGTGCTCCGGCGGGCAAGTTTCGACAGCGATTTTCAGCGGCCGGCGTTGTTCCAGCGGCAGTTGTTCGACGACCCGCCGCGACACTGTCAACGCCCTGTCAGCGGACGGGCCGGTGGCGCTCCATGCATCGGCGATTTCCACCGTCAGCGCGATCGCCGGCTCGCGGAGCATCATTCCGAGACCGCCGAAGTGGCGCAGCCCCACCGGTTCGCCGACGGTGGGGACGTGCAGCAAACCGAAATGCAACCGGGAACCGGCGACGACACGGATCACGGCCGCGCCCCCGCCGCGCGGAACCGGACGTGGGCGTCTCGCAATTCGGTCATCGCCGCCAGCTCGGCGTCATCGCCTGTTTTCGAGATGATCGTCCCGAGTTTTTGGAACTCGGCGTCGAGCTCCGATTCCGAGATCATGTGGAATCGCGTCGCCAAGATGGCCGCTTCCAATAATGCATGGCGGGCGCGGTTGAAGCCGACGAAATCCCGATGCGTCCGGGCCGCCACAACCTCGGCATCCAGTTTGAATCGCTCGTTCGATGTATCCGCGGATCGGACGACGAACTCGTAGCTGCGGCAGCAGTCGGCGAGTACGAACCCCCGGATGTTTGAAGCCTCAGTCGTGCTCGGGACTTCCGTCAACAACCCGGCGGCGGAACGGGCGATCAGCGCCGCGTCGTCGGTGATGTGGAAGACCCCTTCGCCGTGCACCAGCAAGTTCCGCCCCGTCTGCGACGTGGGGAACGGGCGCAGCACCAAGCGTGAAAAGTCGGCGGAGACCCTCGGGCCCATCGGGGCCAAGTGGGGCCGGCCGTCGGCGTCGGTCGTCGTCACGAGGCCTTCGAGGATCATGGTTCGAGCGCCCGCAGCAGGCCCGCCGCTTTGTGCAGCGTCTCGTCGTATTCCGCCGCCGGATCGGAATCGGCGACGATCCCGCCGCCGACGGGGAATTGCACCCAGCCCTGCTGCGCGGTGAACGTGCGGATCAAGATGTTCGAATCGAAACAGCCGTTGAAGCCGAGGTAGCCGATGCTGCCGCAGTAAGAGCCGCGCGCCGTCGGTTCGAGCCCCGCGATGATCTGCATCGACCGGACTTTGGGGGCCCCCGTGACGGACCCGCCGGGGAACGCCGCCTTCAACAAATCGAAGGGCGTCTGCCCGGCTCGCAACGTCCCGCGCACTTCGGAGACGAGGTGGTGCACGAACGGGAAGGTTTCGACCTCGCACAGCCGGGCGACTTCCACGCTGCCGAACTCGCAGACTCGGCCCAGGTCGTTGCGCAGCAGATCGACAATCATGATGTTCTCGGCCCGGTCCTTCGGGTTCGTCGTCAGGTCGCGCACCAATTCGGCGTCCTCCTCGGGGGTCGCGCCGCGCGGCCGCGTCCCTTTGATCGGCACGGTGCTCACGGCGCCCTCGGGGGTCGCGTGCAGGAAGCGCTCCGGCGACGCCGACAGGATCTGCGATTGCCCGAGGTCGAAGTAGCAGGCGAACGGCGCGGCGTTGCGCGCCCGCAACCGGCCGTAAAGTTCCAACGGCGAGCCCTTCAGCGGGGCCAGCAAGCGCTGGGCGATATTCACTTGGAAGACGTCCCCGGCGTGGACGTACTCGACGGCCCGTTCGACCGCCTTCAAATAGCGGTCGCGACTGAAATTGCTCGTGACGGTCGGTGAACCCGCCAGTGGGAACTGCGGTGACAACCGGTTGACCGCGAGCGGCCCGCGCGGGCGATTCGGCCGCCACGCCGGTTGCCGGACGGAGTTGTCGTGCAGCGCGTTCAGCAGTTCGGTCATCTTGTCGAAGGCGAGCCAGCGCTTGTAGGACTTCTCCAATTCCGGCCGGCCGTGCACGACGAGCCACGCCCGTTTTTGTTGATGGTCGAAGCTCACGACCCAATCGTAAAGCCCGAGGCAGTAGCGCGGCCCGGCGAATTCGTCCTGCGCCGGCGGTGGGACGCTCGTCTCGGTTTCGAGGTTCAGATCGTACCCGAGCAGAAACGCCAAGCCCCCTTGGAAGGGCGGCAACCCCGGCAGCGTCGGCCGGGGCGGAACCGCGATATGCCGGGCGAGTGCGTCGAACGTCGACCCTTCGCCGAAGCGCTCTTCCTCGACGCACTCCCATTCGTAAGGCTCGGCCGCGATGTACGAGTAACGCCCCTGCGGCCCGGTCGCATCGGCGCTATCGAGAAACAACAGGTGCGGCAGATGCGACAGCTTCCGCGCCACATCCCACGGATCGGGGCAAGGCGCGAGTTCCTGAAACAACGGCAGCGGAGCTACGAACGGGGCCGATTTCTTCATCCGACCATTGTAGGTTTTGGAAATCGAATGCGAAGGCGATCGCGCGGCAGAGTCGCGCATCAGCCGTGTCCAGCGGGAAAGCGCCCCCCGTGGACTCGGCGAAAAACGCTGGATTCGGTTTCCACTCGCTGGACAGACCATGCCGGTCAACGACTTGCGACTCGTCTGTGATGTAGGATCGACGAAACCAACCGTTGCTCATCCCTGGACAGACGGCCTCCGGGCGACAACATGCCGCCGAAGTGCCAGCACGGACCAGACGAAATCGAGACGTCCTCGGAGCAAAACTGTCAAATTCTGGAACGAACGCGGCCGGTGCGAGAAAAAAGCAATGGCTATGTCGGATCCAGTTGAATATGGTATGACGCACAAACCAGACCCCAGACCTTGTAGAGAAACTGAGTCTCTTCAAAACCCTCCAGGAAGATTTGGAGTCGATCGGATTTGTGAACGTCAGGCTCTGGGACTGGAAAACGACACCACCACACGGGTATGTGGACGATTACAGCCAAGCATATCTGCCTCACATGGACAAGCGTGGCGGGAAACGGATGTCTTTGAACGTCGAAGCGGATAAACTCAGGGGGCAAATCATGAAAATAGGAATTGTGGGCTTGGGCGTGGTTGGTCAAGCCAGCGAGTACGGATTCATAAAGTTGAACCACACCGTCATCGGTCATGATATCAAACTCAACACCAAGTTGAGTGATGTGTTGGAAACCGATGTTGTATTTGTTTGCGTCCCAACGCCTTGCAATCCAGACGGCAGTTGCAACACGTCCATCGTCGAAAGTGTAGTTAAGGAATTGTCAGACCTGAACTACAAAGGTCTTATTGCCATCAGATCCACCGTGACGCCTGGGACAACCAAGAGGTTGTCCGAGCAGCATTCGACTGCCGTGTGCTTCGTACCCGAATTCCTTCGTGAACGGTGCGCGATTGTCGATTTTGTCGAGAACAACAATTTGCTAGCGGTAGGAACTAATGAGCCAAAAAACCACGAGTTGATCAAGCAGTGTTTTGGTGACTATCCCAAGAACCATGCCATGTTATCTTGCACCGAAGCAGAACTGCTCAAATACTATCACAATTCGTTCAGTGCTTTGAGAGTGGTATTCGCCAATGAGTTTTTCGAGATCTGCAAGAAGCTGGACTCCAATTATACCGACATCAAAAATGCGATGTTGCACAGTTGTAAGCTGCCGGACGTCTACTTGGATGTCAACGACAGCATGCGGGGCTACAGTTCGATTTGTTGGAATAAGGACATGCCTGCCCTGTGTCAACTCGCCAAAGAACTGGCACTGGATTTGCCCATGATGAACATGATTGAGCCAGCCAACAGCAAGTTCAAGAAGACGCCGTTCGAGGGAACGCGAGAGCATTCCGAAGAGGCCGGGATCACGGCGGCATCGGATGAAGCCGAGTGATCGGGGATGCGATACAGTGTCTTTGCGAGCTTTGAAACTGCGACGGGGCAACCCCGCCCGATATTCGAGAATCCCACCATGGTCACCCCCGCGCCTTACTCCCCCGGCCTCGAAGGCGTCGTGGCGGGGCCGACGGCAATTTCTTCGGTCGAAGATGGCCTGCGCTACCGGGGCTATGCCGTCGGCGACCTCTGCACGCGCGCCACGTTCGACGAGGTCGCGTACTTGTTGATCCACGGGGAACTGCCGAAGGCCAAGGAATTGCAGGGCTTCGCGGAGCGCGTCGCCATGGCCCGGCGGTTGCCCGAGCCGGTGAAGCAGCTCTTCCCGGCGATGCCGAAGTGGAGCGTGCCGCTCGATTTGCTCCGCACGGCCGTGAGCGCGCTCGCGCATTTCGATCAAGATGCCGCGGACAATTCGCACGAGGCGAACGTCCGCAAGGCCGAGCGGTTGCTGGCGCAGATGCCGGTGATCATCGCCGATCAACACCGGGTCAACGCCGGGTTGCAACCGATCGCGGCGCGGCAAGATCTCAATCATTCGGCGAACTTCCTCTGGATGCTGCGCGGTGTTGAACCGACGGCCGAAGATGTGAAGGCGCTCGATGTCTCGTTGATTCTGTACGCCGAGCACGAATTCAACGCCAGTACATTCGCGGCCCGCGTGATCGTATCGACACTATCCGATTTGCACGCGGCGGTCGTCGGGGCCATCGGGGCCTTGAAAGGCCCGCTGCACGGCGGGGCCAACGAGAAAGTGATGGATGTCTTGAAGTCCGCCGGCGGCCCGGGCACGGCCGAGGCGTGGACGCACGCGGCCCTCGCCCGCAAAGAGCGCATCATGGGCTTCGGCCACCGGGTCTACAAATCGGGCGATGTCCGCGCCGCGATCTTGAAGGACTATTGCGTGGCTCGCGCGGTCACACCGGAGCTGCGCGATTGGGAAACCACGGCCGAGATCATCGAAGGGATCATGGCGTCGCAAAAGGGAATGTATCCGAATCTCGACTGGCCCGCGGGGCGGTTGTACCACGCGATGGATTTGGAAATCCCGCTCTACACGCCGATGTTCGCGATGAGCCGCATCGCCGGTTGGGCGGCCCATGTCATCGAGCAATTGGACAACAATCGGCTGATCCGCCCGCGGGCGCTGTACACCGGCGCCCCAGCCCGCGATGTCGTACCGCTGGCGGACCGAGGGTGATGGGAAATCGTCTTGGACCGGTGGAACCCCGACGGTAGAATTCGACATTCACCCACTTGGAGAGTTCGATGAACACGTCTAGCCCCACGCCGTATCCGGACTACACGCCGGAGCAGAAGGCCGCGATTTACGCCAAATACAAGAAGCTGTTCACGGTCGAAGACCTCATCGGGTACATCGAGAACGACGAGCCGACTATCCCCGCCGAGCAAGTCATGGCGGAGGTGGATGCCATCGTCGCCGCCTACGAAATCAAGCGCGGGAAAGTATCAGCATGAACGGTCCCCGGTACAAAGTCGCCTTCACAGGCCTCGCAAGCGAACAATTGAAAGCGGCGGTACGCCGCGCCGAGAGCTATGAGAGACTCGCGGAATTCGCGAGTGCGATCCGGAGCTTGCTCGGACAACTCGTCGTGAATCCGACAGAGATCGGCGAGCCGATGTATCGTTTGCACGCCATGAAAATGAATCTGCGCCGGGTCGCGTTGGCCCCGGTCTATCTCGAATACGGCGTCCACATCACGGAACCGCTCGTCATCGTCCGTCGCGTCGTCGGCATGGCTTCGCCGGATTAGCGATTGGCCCCCATTTAACCGCCGATATCATTTCTTCTTCCACGACCCGTTTTCGCACTCCCGGTGCCCTATGCCGATCCCCGTCGTTTGCGGTTCTTGCGGTACCAAGCTCGTCGCGCCGGATGCGGCCGCGGGTAAGAAGGTGAAGTGCAGAAACTGCCAAGCGATCATCCCGGTGCCGGAGGCGGTTGCGGAGGAATTCGAATTCGTGGAAGACGCCCCGGTGGTCGCGGCCCAGCCGGTGACCCCGGCGAAACCCAAGCCCAAACCGGTCGTGGTCGTCGACGAGGACGAGGGGGAATTCGAGTTCGACGCCGCGCCGAAGAAGAAGGCGAAAGCGGCCGTCGCGGTGGACGACGAAGCGCCGGCGCCGAAGAAGAAATCGAAGCCGAAGCTCGTCCGGGATGATGATGACGACGAGGATGAGGACGACGCTCCGAAGTCGAAGAACAAGAAGGGGAAGAAGCCGGCGAAGAAGAAAACCAACCCGCTGATGCTGGTGGGGATCGGCGCCGTCGCCCTGATCGCGGTCGGCTTCCTCGGCACCATGATCTGGTACTTCACCATCCGAGAGGACAAGCCGAGCACGGCGGCGACGGCGCCCCAAACACCCTTTAGCATTGAAGGGAAAGCCCGGCCCGGCGCCCCCGTTTCCAAGGAAATTCCCGCCGGATGGTCGGAGTACGATCTTCTTCCAAGTTTTTCTATCTATTTCAAAGATACTCTCGGCATACCTCAGACAAAATTCAGTAAACGCAGCGAGTTCGATGTTATTGCTTTGACAGTCAGCGATAGTCCAGAAGCAACGAACGGAATGCAGATGACGACTACACAGTTCACACCTGAATTCTTCGCCATCGCCAAGGCCAACACCGACGAATTCTTAGATGGGGAAAAAGAAAGGTTGGGGCGCGCACGCCAAATTCTGAGCGACAAAAAATTCACGGTCGATGGCCATCCCGGCCGAGAATTTAAAGTGAAGGAAAAGACGGGAGTCGAAGGCATCATGCGGTTCGTACTGGCTCACAACCGCTTGTACATTTACAGAATCAACGAGCCGGGCATCAGCGAATCTTCGGAGAATTATCGCATCTTCTTCGAGAATGTGACACTCAAACCCTAAATCATCTTCACTCCCCCCGCTCCGCGCGGATCTCGGCATACCGCGCCTCCAACTTCGCCGTCAGCGCCGGGAGTTTGTCGAGGTAGCGTTTGTGCGGCCGGGGCTTCGTCCGGCTGAGGGCGTAGGCCGTGATCAGCGGTAGGCTCAAGGTGCTATCCACGTAGCAGGTCACGGTGCCGGGCAGCTTATCCGGATCGACTTTGCCCCAGGTCATGGCTTCGCTCGGCGTGGCGCCGCTGAGGCCGCCGGTGTCGGGGCGGGCGTCGGTAAACTGCAGGAAGTAATCGTGGCCCGATTCGGCGAGGCCGAGGACTTCCTGAATCTGCGGCTCCGTTTGCAGCATGAAGTTCTTGGGCGATCCGCCGCCGAGGATGAACACGCCCGACGTGCCGCCGTCGGCCTTGGCATCCCAGACGATACTCGCCGATTGGTTGACATCCCGCAGCGGGTCGATGCGGAGTTGGTTCCCCTCCAGCATCAGCGCGGCGAGGTTCATGCCGATGCTGCTGTCGCCGGGGCTGCTCGTGAAGATCGGCACGCCGCAGCGGTACGCCGAAGCGAGCAGGCTCTTCCCTTTGATGCCCGTTTGCTCTTCGCGTTCGGCCAAGTATTTGCCGACGAGGCCGTGGAACTCGGCCGTCCCGAAAGTGCCTTGGAACGCTTCGCCCCGGCAGAGGGTGCGGTAGAATTTGTCGGTGCCGAGAAGGTTCTCGTAGTCGAAGATGATGTCGTAGATGCGGATGACCTGATTTTCGCGCAGCTCCAAGTCGGGCAGGTTCGGCCCGGCTTGGTAGAGGTCCATGCCGAGGGCGTAGTGCGTATCGTGGTAGAGGTTCGCCCCGGTGCTGACGATCCAATCGATGAACCCCGCTTCGATGAGCGGCACGAGGCACGAGATGCCGAGGCCGGCGGGGGTGAGCGCGCCGCTGAGCGCGAGGCCGACGGTGCAATCGGGGGCGAGCATCCGTTGGGCGTAGAGTTGACAACCCTCGCGCAGCCGGCCGCCGTTGTAGCTGAGGAACGCGGCGTCGATGAGGTCAGCCGCATCCATCCCCGGCACGACCGCGGGCGGGTCGATCTTCTGTTTGCTGATGCGCTTCATGAACGCGACGTTTTCGGTCGAACCGGCGTGGCGGTCGAAATGCGGCTTGTGCGGATGCATGGATTACCCGTGGAAGATTTGCAAGGCGGCGGCGTATTCGTCCGGCGTGTTGATATTGATCAGCGATTCCAAATCCGCGAACGCGTCGGCTTTGAGGAAGCGCGTCGGTACGGACTCGAACAAATCGCGGAGTCGCAAGCGACCCTCGGCGAGCATCGCTTCGACGACCGGTCGCACCGAGAGACGGTATACGCCCGCCAACGGATGGGGGTAGTCCCCGATCCGCGGCACTGCGATGGCGTGTGCACCGAGTTCGCCGATCACGGCGCGGATGAAGTCGGCATTCAAAAACGGGACATCGCACGACGACACGTACACGGCCTCCGCACGGCCGGCCAGTGCCGCGAGCCCGGCTGCGAGTCCCCCCAATGGTCCCAGGGTGTCGTGACGATCGCGGACGATCGCGACGCCCTCCGGTAGCGGCGGGAGTTCCTGCCCAACGGCCGCGACGACCACCACCGGATCGACAACCGACGCGACGATCCGGACGACGCGTGGCAGCAGGCACTCGTCGCCGAACGGGAGCCATGCCTTCGACCCGCCCATGCGGGTCGATTGCCCGCCGCACAAGATCACGCCGCCGATGTTGGACATGGCCGTCCGCCTCGTCTCTTTCGTGTCGGTTCCGTTGCCGGTACTATAGCCGCATCCGATTCCCGCCAGGGCTGTTCCATGTTCCGCTCTTTGATCTTGGCAGGAGTTTTACTCGTCCTGATCGGCGCCGTTGGTTTGGCCCAAGCGCCTCCCGTGGAACCGCCGAAAACGCCGCCGGTGAAGGTCGATCTCTCGCTCGAAAAAGCGGCCGAGGCCTACGCCACCAAAGCCGGGGGCACGCCGTTGCGGAACGTGTCGCACATCGGCGAGAAGAACGCCCTCATCACGATCAACTTCCTCGGCACCGACGAGAAACCGGCCGACGTGAAAGCGGTCGATTTGAAGAAACTCGCTGGGGCGACGCGGTTGAACCGCCTCGGGTTGCTCGGATCGAAGAACACCGACGCCTGCTTGAAAGCCATCACGGCACTGCCGATGGTGAAGTCGATCTCACTCGAAGGTTCGGACGTGACCGACGAGGGTTTGAAGGCGATCGCGGCGCTGCCGAACCTCGTCGACCTCGACCTCAGCCGGGTGAAGCGCATCACCCCGGCGGGTTGGAAAGCCTTGGGCGCGGCGACCCAACTCGAAACCCTCTGCCTCTCGGAAGCGGTCATCGACGACGCGGCCTTCCGCGGACTCGCCGCGCTCAAAAACCTGAAATCGTTGAAGCTCGACAAGACGAACCTGACCCTCGCCGAGACCGGCGCAACCTTCGCGCAGTTTAAACGGCTCGTCGAACTCGACGTCAAAGGCTCTGCCGTCGGCGACGACGGCGTCCTCGCGCTCTGCGCGGCGCGGGCGCTGGTGACCTTGAACCTCGCGGGGACGAACTTCACCGACGGCGGCTTTCAGCCGGTCGCCCAATTGTTGAAGTTGAAAGAACTGCACCTGGGCGAATTGCCCAAACTCACGGGCACCGGCTTCGCGGACATCGCCGAACTGGCCGGGCTGGAGGTCGTCACCCTCAACGATTCCGGCGTCACCGACAAGGGCATGAAAGCGATCGCGAACTTGCGCGAACTCAAGCAGCTCGATTTGGACCGCACGAAGATCACCGATGACGGCCTCAAGTTCCTCGCCAGCAAGCGAGCGTTGGAGAGGCTCTCGTTCGAAGAGACCAAAGTCGGCGACTCCGGCCTGCTGGCGGTGGCGGCGGAAGCGAAGTCGCTGAAAAAAGTCCAAGTGCGAAAGTCGAAGGTGACCAAGGGCATCCGCGACGAAGTCCGGAAGTCGAACCCGGATCTGGTGGTCGATTACGATTGAATCACGGCAGCGCGATTCCCTTCAATTCGAATTTCACCGTCTGCGTGACCATGGGGCCGCTGGTTTCGTAGACGGCCCGCCAGCCTTTCAAATCGGCGAACGTCGCCGCTTTTCCGGCGGGCGCCTCGTAACTGTAACTCGCGGCGATGCGCCGGCCGGTTTCGCTCGTGTAGTACTCGTTCGGCTCGAACCCCTTCGGTGCGTTCGGCGGGTAGAGTCGGAGCCGGTTCGCGCTCGCCCATTGCTCGAAGCTTTCGAACTCCGGGTGGCTCGGCGGGTATTCCAAACTGAAATCGAATTGCGCCGATTTGGCCGCGCGCTTCACCGGTTGCAGGGTCACCTTCACGCCGTCTTTCGACTGCGACATCGGCTTGTCACCGGTGAGGTCCGCGAACTCCACGGCCCAGATTTTGTCCGCCGCGACGACGTTGAAACTCCCGGCGAGCACGTCGATGGTCGCGGCGCTCCGGGGGATGCCACCGAGGCGCACGGTGGCCAGTTGGCGGTAACCGAGTGTCGGCACGCGTCCCCCGCCGGGGCCGACGGTGAGGGCCACTTTCCCCGCGCTCGCCGCGGCGATCTTCGGCGTGTCGTCCATGAGATACACGGGGAAACGCGGCTCCCACATCACTTCGAGGAGGACGTCGTAATAGGTATTCTCGGTGTCGAAGTCGCGCTTCGCCGTCACCTGCTTCACGCTCACGCGGAAAGGCCCATCGACCGAACTCGGCGCGGCCGGGCCTTTGGCGAACTTCACCTTGCCGGCACTCGGGCCGAAGCGAGTTCCCGTTTGCCGGGCGAGCGATTCGAGCGCGGGCCAGAAATCGGCGGCGGGGATCGGTTCGACTTTCGCCGCACCGTCGACAGAAGACAGATCGACCTCGATCCCGGACTGCTTGGCGATGGCGGCGACGGCCGTGGCGAGGGTCGTTTCGGTCGTTTGGACACGCTTCGCCGCAATCGGCCCTAACTTGGGCACGTCTTGGCCCGGGGCCGCGCCGAGGATCACTAAAAAGACGGGCAAGGCCAAGAAGTATCGCGACATCGAAAGTTCCAGACGGTAGGTGTGGCAAGTCTTTCTGGCAACATTTGTGCTGCTTGAAATTCCAAGTGAGTCCGAGCATCGCGACTGCCGATTCGTCCAACTCGATTCTTCCAGCACGGTCGCATTTTCCACCGAGTTCCACCCGGCGTGGAATCGCCGCAAGTCCTTGTCGAGCCAAGTCCATCGGCCGAGGCTTCCAAATGAATTTCGATTGTTCCAATTCTTCCAATGCTTCCAACGGGGGGTGTCACACATTCCGTTGGAAGAATCGGCAGGGTTTGTTTCCATCAAAACGGGTACTGGGGTTGCGGTGACACGACCCCGATCGAGACCAAGACTCCAGTGCGCCAGAAAGATTTGCCAGACCCCAGACGGCTCGGTTCGCCCGAACGTATGGACGCGTCCGAACGGCTTTTCTATCTTACCAGTTGATCGAATGCGATGGCACCTGCGGCCGACCGTTTGCCGGATGGCCCACTTTGAAGAGGTTCGAGATTATGCACGCCAACCCCGACGTGCTCGCCAAGGGCCGGCTCCCCGTGGACACTGACCCGATTGAAACCGCCGAATGGCTCGACTCCCTCGAAGCGCTCATCAAGCACCAAGGCCCGGATCGCGCGCAGTTCCTGCTCGAAACCCTCATCGCCGTGGCCGGCAAAGCCGGGGCGAAACTGCCGAGCGGCGTCACGACAGGCTACGTCAACACCATCCAGCCCGAGGACCAACCCCGCTTCCCCGGCAACCGCGAGATCGAACGGAAGATCAAATCGATCGTCCGTTGGAACGCGATGGCGATGGTGCTGAAGGCGAACAAGAATACCAACGTCGGCGGGCACATCAGCACCTTCGCCAGCGCCGCGACTCTGTACGAAGTCGCCCAGAACCACTTCTTCAAAGGCCGCACGGCCGACCACCCCGGCGACGTCGTCTTCTTCCAGGGGCACGCCAGCCCCGGCCCGTACGCCCGTGCCTTCCTCGAAGGACGATTGAACGAAACGCAGCTCACGAACTTCCGCCAAGAACTCCAACCGGGCGGCGGGCTGTCGAGTTACCCGCACCCGTGGCTCATGCCCGAGTTCTGGCAGTATCCGACCGTGTCGATGGGTCTCGGCCCGATCATGAGCATCTACCACGCCCGGTTCAACCGCTATTTGCGCGACCGCGGTTTGGCGAAGACCGACGATGTCCGCGTCTGGGCCTACCTCGGCGACGGCGAATGCGACGAACCGGAATCGCTCGGTTGCATCACCCTCGCCGCGCGCGAGAAGCTCGACAATTTGACGTGGGTCATCAACTGCAACCTCCAGCGGCTCGATGGCCCCGTCCGCGGCAACGGGAAGATTATTCAGGAACTCGAAGGCCTCTTCCGCGGGGCCGGCTGGAACGTCATCAAAGTGGTCTGGGGCAGCGGTTGGGACGAACTGATTAAAGCCGACTACACGGGTGCCCTCCAACGCCGCATGATGGAAGTGGTCGACGGCGAATACCAAGAATACGTGGTGAAGGGCGGCGGTTGGATCCGCGAGCACTTTTTCAACAGCCCCGAACTCAAGTCGATGGTCGAGCACCTTTCGGACGATCAAATCGCCAATCTCCGCCGCGGTGGCCACGACCCGATCAAGGTCTACGCGGCCTACAAAGCGGCGGTCGATTGCAAGGGCCAACCGACGGTGATTCTCGTCAAGACGGTCAAAGGCTACGGCATCCCGGGCGATGGCGGCGAAGGCAAGAACACCACGCACCAGTTGAAAATGCTCGCCGGGGCCATCGAACCCGACGCGACCCTGACCGACGATCAGAAAAAATCGAAACGCATGGTCTCGGCGCTCCGGACCTTCCGCGACCGCTTCGAACTGCCCTTCACCGACGACCAACTCGCCGACGTCCCCTTCTACAAGCCCGCCGCCGACAGCCCCGAGATGAAATACCTGATGGAGCGCCGCGCGGCACTCGGAGGGTTCAACCCGACGCGCCGCAAGGAATTCACCCCGAGCCCGCCGCCGGATCGGAAGTCGTTCGACTTCCTTTACTCCGCGACGATCAAGCCGCGCAGCACGACGCTCGCCTGGGTCGACCTCATGGCCAAGGGCGTCATGCGGGACAAAGCCATCGGCAAGCTCGTGGTGCCCATCGTGCCGGATGAAGGCCAAACCTTCGGCATGCCGCCGATGTACGCCGCCTTCGGCATGTACAGCAGCAAGGGGCAACTCTACCGGCCCGTCGATAGCGGGACCTCGACGGCGTACCTCGAAAGCACCACCGGGCAGATTCTGCAAGAGGGGATCAACGAAGCGGGGAGTATGGCGAGCTTCATCGCCGCCGGCACCGCCTACAGCACGCACGGCGTGAACACGATTCCGTTCTACATCTACTATTCGATGTTCGGCTTCCAGCGGATCGGCGACTTGGCCTGGGCCGCGGCCGACGCCCGCTGCCGCGGCTTCATGATGGGCGCTACCGCCGGGCGCACCACCATCAACGGCGAAGGACTGCAACACGAAGACGGCCACAGCCACCTCATGGCGATGACCATCCCGAGTTGCCGAGCGTACGATCCCGCGTTCGCCTACGAACTCGCCGTCATCATCGAGCACGGCATCAACAGCATGTTCGTGCAGAACGTCGAAGAGTTCTATTACCTCACGGTCTACAACGAAGCCTACGACATGCCCGCGATGCCCGGCGAAGAGTGCCGCGAGGGGATCATCCGTGGGTTGTACCCGTACCGCACCGTGACGCCGCCGAACGCCAAGCACACGGTGCAACTCATCGGCAGTGGAGTGATTCTGAACGACGTGCTGCGGGCCCAGAAGATCCTCGCCGAGAAGTACGGCGTCGCCAGCACCGTCTACAGCGCGACGAGCTATCAGCAACTCAAACGGGACGCTTTGGACTGCGAACGGCACAACCGTTTGCATCCGACGGCCGAGAAGAAGACGGCGTATGTGCGGAAGATTCTCGCCGACACCAAGGGCCCGATCATCGCCAGCAGCGACTACATGCGGACGCTGGCCGAGCAGATCGGGCCGTACCTCGACGGCCGCCTAACGGCGCTGGGTACCGACGGCTTCGGTCGCAGCGAAACGCGCAAGAACCTCCGGCGGTTCTTCGAAGTCGACGCCGAACACGTGACCGTGGCCGCGTTGTTCGCTTTAGCCGAACGCAAGGAAATCGACCGCGGCGTGGTGAAACAAGCCATCGCGGACTTGGGCATCAACCCGGACGCCCCGGCGCCGTGGACAGTCTAAAAGAAGTGCGGAATTCGAAATTGAAGAAGGTGCCTCTGTGAACGATTTCAAGCTGCCCGAACTCGGCGAAGGCATCGACTCCGCGACCGTCGTCGCCGTGAAGGTGAAGCCGGGCGACACCGTGACCGCCGGGCAGGATCTCGTCGATGTCGAGACCGACAAAGCCTCCGTGCCCGTGACGAGCACGGAAGCCGGAACCGTCGGCGACATCAAGGTCAAGCCGGGGGACAAGGTCTCGATCGGCAGCGTCTTGCTCACGTTCAGCGGCAACGGCGAAGTCAAGCCGGTACCGGTTGCTCCGAGCGGGGGACGTGAGTCCCCCGTGGCTGCAGCTGCTCCTCCCGTCAAATCCACGGGGGACTCACGTCCCCCGCTCGAAAAGACCGAACCCGCGGCCCCTTCTCAAGTCGAATTCAAACTTCCGAATCTCGGCGAAGGGATCGACTCCGCCACCGTCGTCTCGGTGAAGGTGAAACCGGGCGACACCATCGCGGTCGGCCAAGACCTGATCGAAGTGGAAACGGACAAAGCATCGATGCCGGTGCCGAGCGATGTCGCGGGGACGGTCGAGAGCATCGCGGTGAAGGCTGGGGATAAAGTGCCCGTGGGCGGCGTGATCGCGATCTTGCTGGGAAGCGCCCTTCGCCGCGAGAACTCGAGCGTGGCCCCTGTTGCGGTCGCTCCCATCGAACAGAATCCGGTGGCCGACGCCACCCGGCTCGCCAACCCCGCACCCGTCGCGTCTCCAAATGGCAAGAAAGACCTCACCCCCGCCGGCCCCGCGACGCGGCGCTTGGCGCGCGAACTCGGCGTCGCCCTGCTCGAAATCAAAGCCTCCGGTCGCGGCGGCCGGGTCACTCTCGACGACGTCAAAGGCTTCGTCCGCGTCGAACGCACGGCGGCCAAATCCAGGGGGTCCGGCCCCATCAGCGGGAGCATCGTCAACGCCTTCGCACTGCCGCCGTTGCCCGACTTCAGCAAATTCGGCGAAGTCGAACGCAAGCCGGTCGCCAAGATCCGCGAGACGATCGCCAAGAACCTGACCGTTGCCTGGCGCACCATGCCGATGGTGACGCAGAACGACCTCGCCGACATCACCGACCTCGAAGCGGGGCGCAAGCGCATCGTCGAAACACTGCCGAAGGGCGCGCCGAAGATTACTTGGACGGTGCTCGCGGTGAAGGCCTGCGTCGCGGCGCTGAAGGAGTTCGCGAACTTCAACGCCAGCTACGACATGAACGCCGGCGAAGTGATTTACAAGAAGTACTACCACATCGGCATCGCCGTCGACACCGAGCGCGGCCTCGTGGTCCCCGTGATCCGCGACGCGGATAAAAAGAGCGTCCGCGACATCGCCACCGAGGTGCAGACCCTCGCCGAGAAGGCCCGCGCCGGCAAGCTCGCCATTGACGAAATGCGCGGCGGCACCTTCACCATCACCAACCTCGGCGGCATCGGCGGCACCAGTTTCACGCCGATTGTCAACTACCCCGAAGTGGCGATTCTGGGGATGTGCCGATCCTCGATGCAGGCCGTGGTGAAGGACGGCGTGATCATCCCCCGGTTGATGCTCCCGTTGAGCTTGACCTACGACCACCGTGTCGTCGACGGCGCCGACGGAGCCCGATTCACGAGCCGCCTAGTCCAGCTCTTCAGCGACCCGATGCGGTTGTTGATGGAGAGCTGAGGATAGAATGGGGATAGCGCGACGGAAAGAAGGCAATGTCCCGAGTCGGTTGACCAGTGGCGAGCCTCCTGGTTGATAGCGATTTTGAAGATCCGTTCGTTGCGATTTTGCGCGGCTTTGGACACCTTCTGACGACCGCCCGCTCCGTGGGAATTGACCGGTCCCAACACATCGGCATTCTGATCGCGGCGACGGCCGCGAGGTTGACGGTTTTCACCCACGACCAGGATTACATCAATCGACCCGCGTGACTGATTTGTTCAATCACTACAAAGAAAAAGCCCGGCGGATGACTCCGCCGGGCTACACTTCGCTGGTTCAACTTACCCCGGTGGCAAAATCACAGCGTCAAGGACGTGGATCACGCCATTGGTGCATTCGATGTCGGTCTTCACTACGTTGGCGGTGCCGTTGAGCTTCACGCCGCCGGTCGTGCTGATCTTCACTTCGGCGCCGTTCACGGTCTTGGCCGATTTACCGTCCATGGTCACCACATCGGCGGCCATGACTTTGCCGGCGACGACGTGGTACGTCAGGATCGCGGTCAGTTTCGGGATGTCTTTGAGCAGAGCCTCGACAGTGCCAGCCGGGAGTTTGGCAAAGGCGTCGTCGGTCGGGGCGAACACGGTGAACGGTCCGGCGCCTTTGAGCGTCGGTACCAAGCCAGCGGCCGTGACGGCTGCGGCGAGCGTCTTGAACGAGCCGGCGGCCACGGCGGTGTCTACGATGTCGTGCATCTTCGGTGATCCTATCTGGGAGGTCATTGGGAACGAGGCGTTCGCTCTTCAGCCGGCCGGTCGAAGAGCTAAGGTTCATCGCGATGACATGACAGACTCATAGACACGGCGAGACGGCCAGGAGTGTGTAATTTTGAAGAATGGCCACGCAAAACTAGAATGGCCCTTTTCCCCGCCTCCGGTGACCACTCCATGAACCACGCCCGCCAAGCCGTGATCCTCGAACCGTACAAAGTCGGCGTCCGCGAGGTCACGCTCCCCGATCCGGGGCCGAATCAGATCCTCCTCGCCGCCGAGTACTCGGGCATCAGCGCCGGGACCGAACTCGCCGTCTACACCGGCTCGCACCAATGGCTGCTCGATCCGAATTTGCCCGATTGGAAGTTCCCCTTCCGCAGCGGCTACAGCGCCGCCGGCCGGGTGCTGAAGGTCGGCAAGGAGTTCCCCGGCAACTTCCAGGAAGGGGATCGCGTCAGCTTCCCCGGCAACCACGCCTCGGCCGAGCTCTTCACCGTCGGCCACGAGCGCTGCCGGGTCTGGAAGATGCCCGACAACCTGAGTTTTGAGAAAGCCGCGGTCGCGGTCATTGCCCGCTACGGCTTCGGCGCGAGTATCCGCGTCGGCCTCACGCTCGGTCGCAGTTGCGCCGTACTCGGCCAGGGGATCATCGGCCAATTCGCCCTGCGCTGCGCCATCGCGGCTGGGATGTCGCCGGTCGTCGGCATCGACGGCGTGCCGATGCGCCGAGCCGCCGCCATGAAGGCCGGGGCCGATCACGTCATCGACCCGAGCGCCGGCGATGCGAAACAACAACTAGCGAAGTTTCTGAACGCGAAGGGAGCCGAGGTCGTCATCGACGCCACCGGCGTCCCCGCCGCGATCCCGACGGCGATGGGCTTGGCCTGTGACGCCGGGCAGGTGGTGGTCGTCGGCAGCCCGCGCGGCAAGGCGAACGACGTCAACTTCTACGACGATCTCCACCGCCGCTACATCGAAGTGACGGGCGCCCACGGCAACATGCTCTTCGAACCGGCGCACACGCGCTTGGCCGGGGCGTGGGACATCGACAAAGCCCAGTACTGGCTCCTGCGGGCCATCGCGTCCGGCCGGTTGAGTCTGGCCGGGCTGAACACGCACACCATCGCGCCGGAGCAACTCGGCGACGCTTACGAGGGTCTTCTGAAGGACAAGGACAACTACTTGGGTGTGGTCATGAAGTGGGTGTGAGGGCTCGAAAATGATTCCAGCGCAGATCCACACACCCTCCCGTGGAACCATTGCAAAAAGCTGGAATCATGGCAAAACGCTGGACAGACCATGCGCCGCAACGACTTAGGGCGGGGTCAAAACACGGGCGTACGAAATGACTTGCTCTGGAATGGGAGTGAGCCACGCCTGTTGGGTCGTTGAGACGGAATTGCTCGAAATCCGCGAAACTGGCCTTGTCGCCCCCCCCCCCCCCCCTCGGTACTATCAAAAACATCACCAAGACTTTCTACTTGAGGTAGCACCATGCTTCGCTTCGCCGGTATCATCCTCACTGCAGCCATGTGCATCGTGACTGGTACAGCCGCCGACGGCAATACGAACACCTTGGCGATCCCCGATCCGCTGGCGGCGAATTTTACCGTCTTGCCGACGGCCAATGAAGGGGCGAACAACAACTACTTGTGTACGGTCACGATGAATCTGAAGCCGACCACAGGTGTGACATTGGTCGGGAGCAAGACGGATGGGACAATCCTCGTCTACAAACTCGACAACGAAGGCAAAGTGATCGCCAATTCGGCCGTCGAATTCATCTTTGCCGCCGATGCTGACTACGATAGCACGAATCAACTCCTTCAAGCTAAAACAAAGAAAAAGAAAACGACGGACGGCAGTGAAGATTTTCCAGGGTTCGACGAGGGCGACTACAGCATCGTCGTGACTTGCAAAGTCAAAACTGGAGAAGCCCCTTCGGTTGCTACATTCAGCAAGAGATTCACAGTCGCGAGAGTGCCGAAGAAGACAAACGAGAGTATAAGTGGGTGAGTTGGGCCGATGCCAAACGGGGATAAACCGATGAATTTGAATAGGACTCGCCGAGCGATCAGCTTGATCGAACTCATCGTGGTGATCGCAATCGTCGCGATTCTGATCGGACTACTGCTACCCGCCGTGCAAATGGTCCGCGCGGCGGCGGCCCGTATGTCTTCCGGAAATAATCTTAAGCAATTAGCTCTTGCGACCCACCACTACGACCATACACGAG
>JANXTU010000537.1 GCA_025352235.1 Fimbriiglobus sp. | reverse complement strand
ATCGGCGTCAGGTCCGGGTCCCCGACCGTCCTGGCGCGACTGACGCGATAGGCGATGTACGGCGACAGCGACCACGCCAACAGCAGCGGCAAAGCCGCGACCAACTGCGCCGAATTTGAGATTGCGACGAGGATCGCGATCACCACGGCGATGGCTTGGGCCGGCCACATCGTCCCAACGAATTGGCCCAACCCGGCCCCCAGCCGGGCCTCGGCCGAAGCGGCGGTTTCCCATTCCAACATTTTCTTCCGGCTGGACCCGACACGGTGCAGCGACCGCACGATGGCATCGACGGCCAGTCGGGCCTGATCGGGGAGGAGCGACAATTGCAGCGCAGCTTGCCCGGTCGTGTTGGCGATTTCGAAGCGCAGTTTCGATTCGAGCGAGCGCAGCGCTTGGCGACTCCGCAAATGCCAAACGGTGTCGAGGATCAAAAGCACGCCGGGTAAGATCCACGGGGCAATGGCGAACAATGTCCACGCCCAGACCGAACCGGGCAGGAGCGTCCAAGCCAATACCAGCAATGCCAGAGCCGACGGCGCGACGAGGCTGCGCCGCAAATTGTCGATCAATTTCCAGCGCTCGAGCGCGGGCAGCACATTAGGGTACCGGGCGCCGTCGGGTCCGGGAACGGTCCGACCCAGCCAAGGCAAGAGCTGCCAGTCGCCCCGAATCCAGCGGTGTTCCCGGCGAGCGTAGGCGTGGTACTTCGCCGGGAATTCGTCGAACACTTCGATGTCCGAAGCGAGCGCGCAGCGGGCGTAATTCGATTCGATCAGGTCGTGGCTCAAAACGGCGTTGTCCGGAAACGCCCGCCCGACGGTCGCGGCGAACGCGTCGACTTCGTATAGGCCCTTCCCCGTGAAACTGCCGCGGGCGAAGAGGTCCATCGATGTGTCGGACGCCGCGGACGAGTACGGGTCGACCCCGGTCGAACCGGCAAAGACGCGGGCGAACCACGACCGGAAACCAGCGCGGTACAAGAAGCTCACGCGCGGCTGCAAAATCGCGTAACCGGCGACCACGCGGCGACCGTCGTCCGAAAGCCGCGGGGTGTTCAAGGGGTGCGCCAGCGTCGCGATCATCTGGCGGGCCGCATCGCGCGGCAACACGGTATCGGTATCCAGGGTCAGGACATACCGCACTCGCGGGATCTCCGCGGCTGCGCAGGACAGAACCGAGTAACTCGTGTCCCCGGCCCCTCGCAAGAGGCGGTTGAACTCGTCGAGTTTGCCGCGCTTGCGTTCGTGGCCCATCCAACATTTTTCCGAGGGGTTGAACAAGCGCCGGCGGTGGAACAAGAAAAACTGCGGCTTCCTGCCCGGTCGGTAGGTCGCGTTCAACCGCGCGATCCCCGCGAGCAGCGCTTCGACGGCGTCGGCGTCGTCCGGCAAGGTCGGCGTCGGGGCGTCGCCGAAGTCGGTCAGCAGCGCGAACGAGAGGGCGGAATCGGCGGACGAGAGAGCGTGCTGTTCCAGCCGGTTCAGTAAGTACGCGGCTTGATCCGCATGCCCGATCAGCGTGGGAACGACGACGAACGCGCCGTACTCGTGCGGGATTCCTTTCGAGAATTCCAGCTTCGGCAGCACCCGCGGCGGGATCGATTTGCGCACCGCGAAGTTCATCAGCCCGGTGCCGATTTCGGAAGCGACGACGACCGCGAACAGCAGCGCCCCCATCGCCCAATACCAACTCGATCCAAGCGACAGGCCGAGCGGCACCGCGAGCGCCGCGAGGCCGAAGCCGAGGATCAGCCCGGAATACACCGGCCCGGGATGGCGCATCGCCCAATCGCGCGGCCGCTTCTGCCACGGCGCGCGGTAACCCAGTCCCCGGCCGAATTCCCGCAGCCCTTCGCCGATCAAATCGCGGGCCACGGGACGGGGAGGAACCGCTTGCCGCGCGGCGGACACTGCGGTCCGGGCCACATCGGCTTCGGGTCGACCGCTCCCGCGCGCCAATTTTTCAATCGCCCAGCGGCAGCGGTCCCGGGTGAGAAAATCTTGGCTGGCGTATGCGCCGCCCGGATCGGTTCGCAAGACCGCTTCGACCAGGCTCGTGCTCTCGAAAAAGACTTTCCAATCGATGACGCACAATAGACGCAGCGTCGTCACGGCATTCCCGATGCAGAGTTGATTCGACGCCTGCCGGCAGAATTCGCGGTGGCTCAGCGCGTGCGGATCGGCCAAGTGCGCGTTGATCCATTCCGATAAATATTCGCTCGACGGGCCTTCTTCGCGGATCGCTTCCCAAATCGCGGAGGCGTAGGCATCCGTCGGCTCATGCGGCAAGGTCTTCCGTTTTCCGAGGGAGTGGGCCTGTAGCGCCTCGCGCGCGTCGCGTCGGCACTTGACCGACGCGAGGAGCCGATCGGCCAAAACTCGCAATTGTTCGAGCACGGCCAAGCGCAACATGATCGGCACGGCCCACAATTCGCCCGTCGTCAGCGCCGTCGTCTGCTGGTATTCGCGCACGGCATCGCGGATGTTCGCTTCGGTCGTGACGCGGTCGCCGGAACCGACGATCGCTTCCGCCAAAGCGTAGACGCGCGGTAGACCCGCTTGGGTGCCGACGCGGACAATGGGCAGCTCGCGGTAGTACGATCGCGGCAGATGCTCGCGCGTTTGTCGGACGACCTCGTCGATGATGTAATAATTGTCGAGCAACCATTCCGCTTCCAGCGGCACGGCATCTTGCTCGGAGGCCATCGCTTGCAAGGCACGGTACGCTTCCGCGATCCGCCGGGCGTTCGAAGCCAATCGTTTGGGGAGAACCCTCGTCCGGGAGGGGAATGCCGTCAGACCTTCCGAAGCGAGCGAGGTGAGCGACGACAATCGGAGGCGCTGCGAGGTCGCGTCTTCGGGCATAAGTCTTCTCTCGATGGTGCGGGCGATTTCTCAACTGCGGGGCTCGAGTTCGCAAGAGATGTGCCAACCGCAGACGGTGACGACCGAACATGGTACGGGTAGAAATGGGAACGGACTTTGCCATCCCGCAACGACGATACCCCACGCGACGGTGGGGTAGTGCGAAGGTTTCGTCCGGTCGAACTCGAATCAGCTTCCGCAACCGCAACTCGCGGCGTCGGACTTCCACTGTTGTGTCGCCTCGACCGAATTCTTTTTTAAGTGAACGTGGCTGTCGACGCGTTCGATCCACTCCAACGGGATGAAATGGTGCTGGCCGTCGTTGCTGTCTTTCTTGGTCAGTTTGATCGAGGTGCCTTCCACGTGATCGACGACGCCGATCTTATGACCGCAAGATGCGATCACGTCCATCCGTTCCTTGACACCGGCGACGCCCTGGTCGGCCGCGAGGCCCGTTTTTCCCTTGACCCAGTCGGTCGCCTGCTCGGCGCCTTCCGCGATCTTGTGGCCCACGCTCTTCGCCGTCGAGGCGACGGCTTGGCCCGCGTCCATGACTTTTTCTTTGACCGACATGCTGTATCCTCCGGGAGAGTTGCAATCGGAATCGCCGCGACCGGCGTCGATTCTCTCACGAAAGTGATGCAACGCATGTGCCAAAGATTGCCCGGCCGAAATCGGAACCTTTAAGGAAGCACGGTTCCCGAGCCTGCGCAGAAAGATGCGTGTCACCACTTCAAAATGTATTGAATCCAGAGCGCCTCGAGATCGCGGGCGGCAGCGGGCACGACGGCCGTATTGCGGATGTAGTCCCCGGCGAAGAGGTGACTGTACCCGACGAAAAAGATTTGATGGCGGTCGATGTGGATTTGCAGCGTCGCGCTCAACGCTTGCCCCACGTCGGTTCCGGAATTCCCGGTGCTGTCACGCCGGACGACCCCGCCCGATGGGCTGTAGAGCGCGTCTTTGGCGTTCGCCAAATCGAGGACGTGATAACCGAGCTGCACGCGCAACCAATTCGCGGGAAACGCCCCGAGTTCCAAATGGAAATCGCGGATGTTCTGACGGCCGATGGCGTCGAGCCCCGCGAAATACGAATGGCCGAACGGGAAGAGCGTGCTGTACGTGCGGTGGACGCCGGTGGCGTTCGGATTCGGGTCGCCGGTGGCGTAGTCGTAATACGCCCATAGCGTCGGCGTCGCCGGGGCGTCCTTGAAGTAGTACCCGAGCCCCGCGACCCCCATCCCCGCGAGGATCGACTGATCCGCCCAACGCCCGCCTTGGATCGCCCCTTCAAAGTCATAGAGGAACTGCCGGTATTCGCCGACGAAGCGACTCCCGAACGTATGTACCGCGAAGCCGCCGGTCGTGCGGCCCCGGCCTTGGGCGACTCCGGGATTGTCGTTTTCGTAGCCGAGGTAGTACAGGTCGGCGCTCGCATCTTTGGTGAAGCGGTATTTGAACCAAGCCCCCGCGAGCCGCTGATTGCGGTCGATGCTCGAAATTCTTTCCGGGTCGGGGATCACCGGGTTCACGGCGAAAATGTCCGCTTCGATGGCGTCGTTGCGCCACGAACCGCGGACGCCTTGGAACGCCCGCCGCGTGTTGGACCAATCCGACGGGGAGAGCGCCCGCTGCGAACCGAAGAGCAGTTCCTGTCGGCCGAGTCGGGCGTAGACGCCGTGGCCATCGAGCTCGAACACTTTTAGTTCGGCGAAGAGATTCAAGAAGTCGTTGTGTTCGACATCGGATGCCGCGCGCGGGATCGATTGCGGCGACGCATGCGCCGTAATGAACTCGGTGAAGAAGCGGAATTCGTCGCGGTACCACAAGTCGCCGTAGATCCGCGTGCGGAACAGATTGAAATCGTCGGTCGCCCCGGCCTGCGGCCGGCGATTGTAGAGCGCCGGGTTCTGAATCCAGGCGTAGCGATTCCGCACTTCGCCGCCGGTGCTGAGGAGCCAATCCTCGCCGAGATGGATGCGTTTCAGCGGATCGAAGACATCGAATTCCTTGTTCTTCGGATCATCGAGGTAGCGGTAGTCGAGGTTGAACGAGGTATTGGCATTCTGGCCCCATTGCAGCATCGGGGCTTTCGGGCGTGCCGCGAGTTCCCGACCCGACAGTTGATCGAATAGCGTGTAATAGCCAGGCCCGGTCGGGGCGATGTTGAAGTTCCCTTGCCGCGGGAACGGCTGGATCGGCGGCACCGTTTCCCAGAACGATTTTTCCGCTTTGGCCTTCTGAGGGGGGCCGGACCACGAGCGCTCGGTTTCGGGTGCGGGTCGAACGGGGATCGGCAATTCTTCCGCGACCGGCGGCTGTGCGGCTGCGCCGGCGATCGTGAGCAGGGCCGCGCAGAATCTTAGAACGGCGCGGATCACGTCGGCGACTCCGCGAATGGGTTGGTCAGCCGTATTCTTCGGAATTTGCCGACCCGGGACTTTGGGGAATCTCGATCTCTTCCCGCCACTAATTTTTGTTCGATTCCAGCAACTGCTTCGCCCGATTCACCACGGCTTTGATTTCGGGTGTCGATTCATCCTCGTATAAGGCGCGGATCTCGAACCAGGCGGCGCGGATGTCGCGCTGGGCGACGCGGGCTTCGGGGTCGTCTTTCACCGACTCCCAATCAACGAGCGATTTGGCGAACAATTTCTGCAAGTTCTCGATCCGGGCTTTTTCCGCCTCCGCCTCTTTACCTTTATCGAGGACGATGCGGTTGCGTTGCTCCGCCGCGGCGAGGTGCCAGAGGTGGTTGGCCATGTCCTTGGCCGTCAGTTGGGCGAGGGCATCCCATTCCTTGCGGGCTTTCGGTTTGTCGCCGAAGCGCTCGAGCCAAAAGGCCCGCAGCGCCAAGCGCTCGGGGTCGGTCGCGTTCGCCAGGGTTTCGCTCGACTTCGCGACCGCGATTTTACCGTCTAAGTCGGCCAATCGCTTCGGCACATCGCGGATGTCAACGATGCGTTTTTCCGCGATGCTTTTCGTCCCCACGCGCCACGCGTCCGATTTTCCCTCATACTTTTGCGGATCGAGCGGCGGACTGTTTTCCCGCACGGCTTCCCAGCAGTCGGCAGCGCGTTTGAGATTGCCGTCTTCCTCGGCGTCGAATCCCGCCCAGATGTTGGCCATCAACTCTTTGTTTTCGCCCTCTTGCAAACCCGCGAGTTTGCTGTTGCGGCGGTTGAAAAGCTGTTTCTCCCCTTCCTTCACGATCAACTCCGCGAACTGGACCTTCGCTTTTTCGACCGTCGGATCTTGCTTCGAGCCGTACTTTTTGAGGAAGCCCGAGAGCGCCTCGAGCTTGTCGTCCGGCGCCGCCGCTTCGACTTTCGCATAGGCCTTCGGCAGCGGTTCGGGCCACGCCAGCCAGATGCCGGCGCCGACGATCGCCGCCAGCATCGCCCCCAACCCCACGGCCTTGGGCCACTTCTTCTCGCCGAGTGGCACCTCTTTTTTCTTCTTCTTTTTCTTCTTCCCGCCGCGCAGCAGCTTGGCGGCTTCGCGATCGTTTTCGTCGAGGGTCGCGTCGCTCACCTTGCGATCGACGCGCCGGGCGTTGGCCGCTTCGACACCGAGGCTGCGCTGATCCTGCACTTTCAACTCGATGTCGGCGATCATCCGCGCCACCGTCTGCGCGTCGAGCGGGCGCTGCTCGACTTTCTTTTCCAACAAGAACATAATGAGGTTGTCGACCCAGATCGGCAGGTCGGGGATGTACTTCGTCGGCCGCACCGGGATTTCGTTGACGTGTTTAAGGAACATGTCCATCGTCGTCTCCGCGACGAACGGTTTGCGGCCCGTGATGAGTTCGTAAAAAACGACGCCGAGCGAATAGAGGTCCGACTTGGCCGAGAGGCTCTTCTCGCCGCGGCACTGTTCGGGGGACATGTACGCGGCCGTGCCGATGGTGCTGTTGGCCCCGGTCAGGGCCGTCACGTCCGTATCTTTGGCGATGCCGAAGTCGGTGAGTTTCAGAATGCCGGCAGTGGTGATCATCAAATTGGACGGCTTCAAATCGCGGTGAATGATGCCTTTGTCGTGGGCGTGCTGGAGCGCTTCGCACAGTTGCTTGCCGTAGCCCAACACTTCGTCCCAGCCCATGCGGTCGCGGCGCATCAGCATCCGGTCCATCGGTTCGCCGTCGACGTATTCCATCGCGATGAACGGCGTGTTGCGGTACTTCCCCGTCGCCAGTAATCGGACGATGTGCGGGTGCCGGAGTTGCTTGAGGATTTTCGCTTCGCGCTCGAAGCGGGCCATGGCCGAATCGTTGCCGAGCAGTCCCAAGGAGATGACTTTGAGAGCCACCGAACTGACTTTGCCTTTGTTGTCGAACTGCGCGCGATAAACGGTGCCCATAGCGCCGCTGCCGAGTTCTTTCTCGATGTGGAACGGCCCGATTTGTTGTCCGATGAGCATCGACGACCTCCCCCGGGACCGAATCGTCCGCCGATGGGGTAATGTACCGAAAGATTCGCGACTCGGTACCGAAGTGTAACGGCGCATCCCAAACGTCGTCCCGGTGAGGTATACTGTCACAGTCGTCATTCACTTTTCAGGAGCCGAGGCATGGTCCGCTTCACCGGCAAATGGTTCGTGGCACTGGGCCTGTCCGCGTGCCTGACGTCGTCGGGGATGGCCCAAGACAAACCCCGCCCGCGCGTCGAAGTGCCCGAAGCCAAAGAGCCACTCGACCAACTACTTGAACTCCAAAAAGAGATCGCCGCGGCGATGCAGGCCCGCGACCCGGCGAAGGCCCAAGAGCTGATCCAGAAGCTCCAGAAAGCGATGATGCTCGATCGCAACTTCGCCCCGCTGCAATTCCAGATCATGCCCTTCCCCGCTGGCCGGGATGGGCCCGCCCCGAAGAGCGACCTTCGCCAGCAGTACGACAAGCAATTGAAGGAGTTCGCGGGGTCGATTGAGAAACTCAAAGACGATCCGGAGGCCCGCGCCGCCATCGAAATGGCCCGCGACGAATATAAGAAAGCGATGGAAGCCGAACTGAAAAAAGCCGACGACGCGCAACCGCTTCGCCCGCAACCGAACTTCCCGAATCTGCCGTTGCCGCAATTCCAACGCCTCGACATCCCCTTCCCCCTCGCCGACTTCAACATGGGTAACGCCCGGTTGAACGCCGCCCAACCCCGCCTCGGCGTCAGTCTCGAAAAACCGTCGGCGGTCTTGGCCGAGCAACTCGACCTCAAGTCGGAAGCCGGGATTGTGATCGTCGAAGTCCTCCGCGGTACCCCGGCGGAAAAGGCCGGCTTGAAGAAGAACGACATCCTTCTGCAATGGGCCGGCAAAGATCTTCCCGCCGATGTCGAGGCGTTTCAAGCGATGATCGCCGCGGCGAAGTCCGGTGAGAAATTCGACGCGGTCGTGTTGCGCAAAGGGAAGAAAGAAACCGTCAAGGGAATCGAGCTGCCCGAATCTCGCCGCCTTCAACCGAACAATTTGAATCGCATGCAATTGCAAATCGACGAATTCAAGTAAGATCGTCGTCGCCGACCGAAACGGGGTCGGTCAACTCCTCGGTCGAACATGATCCGGCGGGCCGAACTCGGTCACGAGTCGGGCGCTCCCATCGGCAGCGGATTGCGGGCGAAGATCCGCTCGTCGATGGGTTGACCTTCGATCAAATGCCGCTGCACGAACTCGGGAATCCGCTCGGCGGTCATGCCGCCGTAGTAAGTTCCCTCCGGATAGACGAGCAGGATCGGTCCGCCGCGGCAGATCCGCAAGCAACCGACCTTCGTCCGGTAGCACGCATCCGGCCCGGTTGCCAGCGACAACTCCTTTTCTTTCAATTCTCGCTTCAACACGTCCCACGCCGCCTCGCCGACGCCCGCCGCCGCGCACGATTCCCCCGTGCACAAGAAGACGTGCCGCGAGTAGTGACCGATCAACAGTTTCTCGGCCAGCTCGGTCAGCGGTCGCAATTCTTCGTTCATGGTCGCCCCTGTGGCAATTGTAGCGTGGGCATCCGGCGGTCTCTTGGCATCAATGCGAAAGGCACCCCGGTCGGGTGCCTCGGCGTGTTTATGCTCGACGTACTTATGTGTGACACTTCGCGAAACGCCGATTTTCCGATGCGTCCGACTCCGCCCCACCTTCGGTTTTGAAAGCCGAGCCGAGCGGAGAACGTCGCTTTTCGCTCCGCGAAAAGTGGTTGAGGCCAGCATTCGCGTTCCGCACCTCGCGGGCGAGCC
>JANXTU010000317.1 GCA_025352235.1 Fimbriiglobus sp. | reverse complement strand
GGCTCTCGCTCGCGGAGGCCGTCCGGTTTGGCTGACCCACGACCTCAAAGACGCCTTCGGCAACGTCCCCGTCGGCCGGCTGCTCGACGTCTTTTCCAAACACCTCCCCGGCCCGAGGCTCCGCGCCCTTCTGGAACGCGTGCTCCCGCCTCGGTCGCGGCCGCGCCGCGGCCTCAAGCAGGGCGGGCCGCTCAGCCCCCTCGCACTCGAACTCTACCTGAACCACGTCCTCGACAAGCCGTTCCGGCGGGCCGGACACGATGTCCGGCTCGTGCGCTACGCCGACGATCTGCTCGTCGCCTGCCCCGACGAACGCGCGGCCATCGAGGCCGACTCCGAACTGCGGCGACTGCTCACCAGTACTTGCTACGGCAACCGCATCAGCGGGGGTCGCTCTGGCCCTCGCCACCCCCGGCTTAGCCATGGCGGGAGGAGCGCCGGGGACCGACCCACTCGCTTACCCCGGCCCCGCTTGGTCGCCGTACCTCGTGGGCGCGCTTATCGGTCTGCTCTCGATGGCGACCTTCTACTTCTCGGATAAGCCGATTGGGGCATCATCGGCATACGCTCGGCTGGCGGGGGTGGTGGGCAATCTGTTTGTCCGTCGTCATACCGAGTCGCTGAAGTACTACCAGGACTTCAAGCCGAAGGTGGACTGGGAAGTCATGCTCGTTGTCGGGGTCGTAGGCGGGGCGTTCCTGGCCGCGTGGCTGGGCGGTGAGTTGACCGGCGAATGGCTCCCGACCATGTGGAGCGCACGGTTCGGAGAGGACAGCTTGGCGCTGCGGCTGGGGGCCGCGTTCATTGGCGGGGGTTTGATGGCGTTTGACGCGCGGCTGGCCGGCAGGTGTACCAGCGGGCACGGGATCAGCGGCACGATGCAATTGTCGGTCGGGTCGTGGGTCGCGGTCGCGTGCATCTTCGTAGGCGGGATCGCCCCGCGTTATTGATGTTCCGGGTATAGCCGGTTACCCAGAATGGAGACGCGACGATGGCCACCGCGAAAAACGACATCACGAAACCGCCGGAATCCGCTGGCTCGGAACAACCCCAACTCCCCTCGACAAAGACGGCCCCCAAAAGGACAAGCCCGCGAGCGTACCGTTCAGCGCGAATCAGTTCGCGCTGGGACTGCTGTTCGGTCTCGCCTTCGGTTTCCTGCTCCAGAAGGGCGGGGTTGCAAAGTACCACGTCCTAATCGGCGTGCTGCTGCTGGAAGACTTCACGGTTATCAAGGTGATGCTCACGGCCATAGTGGTCGGGATGATCGGCGTCTTTGGCTTGAACGCTCTGGGTTTGGTCAAGCTCCACATCAAACCGACCCGGTACGCAGCCAACGTCCTCGGCGGCCTGCTGTTTGGTGTCGGATTCGCTTTGCTCGCCTACTGTCCCGGCACGGGCGCCGCCGCGCTGGGTCAAGGAAATTTCGACGCGCTCGCCGGGATCTTGGGGCTCATGGTCGGCTCGTTGTATGCGGAATCGTCGGAGTTGCTGGATCGCACGCTTCTGAAGTGGGGGGATCGTGGCAAGCTGATGCTACCCGAACTCGTGCGGGTGTCCCCTGCCGTCTTCATCCTCGTCTTCGCCCCGTTGCTCGTCGTCATATTGGTCATCCTTGAGCAGATGACCGCCCGATGAGTTTGCCGCGCCCATCCAATCACCGTCATAGTGACACGTACTCGAACGAGGGCAGTGTGATGAAGCGTTTCATTCCGTTGGCGCTGGTGGCGGTCGGCCTCACTGTCTGGCTGGGGTTGCGGGGCGAGTCACAAGATCGTGTCAAGGCACCAGAGGGAGGAAAACCCATGTTGAAGGCTGTCGTCCACATCAACTTCACCGACGGTGAACGGCAGAAGCACGGGCTGAAGAACGTCGCCAACATCTTGAAGGAGGAAAAGGGGGCGGAGATTATAGTCGTCTGTCACGGCGGCGGAATCGGGCTGCTGGTCAAGGACAAGAGCGAACACTGCGACGAGGTGGCCCGGCTCATCAAGGAGGGCGTCCGGTTCACCGCCTGCGAGAACACGCTGCGGGACAAGTCGATCCCGAAGGAGAACCTCCTGCCCGGCGTGACGACGGTTCCCTCGGGCGCGGGCGAGGTGATCCGCAAACAGCAGGAAGGGTATGGCTACTTCAAGCCGTGAGAATGCGAATGGCGAATTGGGTCGGCGCAACGCTGATCGGTGTGAGCTTGACTTCTCCGGTGTCGGGCGCCGAGCAGACCAAAGACACGCCCGACGCGGTGAAGAAGGCCGTGGCCACGACATGGCCGTACTCCTCGACGTGCGGGAGAAGTCGGAGTGGGACGACGGCCACTTGAAGGACGCCAAACTCTTGCCCCTCAGCGTGCTCAAAGCCGGGGCGAAAGCGGAGGAGGTGGCCAAGTTCATCCCGAAGGACAAGGTCGTCTACCTCCACTGCGGGTCGGGGATCCGGAGCTTGAAGGCCGCGGATGAACTCAAGAAACTCGGCTACGACGTGCGCGCCTTGAAGCCGGGTTACACCGACTTGCTCGAAGCGGGCTTCCCTGCCGCGAAAAAGTGAGCGACGGACCGGCTAGTGATCGCGCCGGTGGTGAATGTCGGGGTAGTGGGCGTGCGAGTGCCGCAGGGCCTCGTGCCGGTGCGGATGGCTGTGCGGCTGCCCCGGTGGATCGTCTGGGGTGTGCCCGTGTCGGTGGTGTTCGTCGTGGACGTGAAAAAGCCGAGCTTCGGCATTTTTAGCAGTAGCAGACCTCGTCGAACAGTACGCATCCGCAGTTAAAAACGCTGTTGGGGTGAAGAATGTGTCGGCCGAGGCTCACGGGTCTGGCAAATCTTTCTGGCGGTCTCAAGTCGTTTGCGGGAGTCGGGTTGCCCAGTACTTCTTCCACAGGTCGCTTTGGCGCAGCGATTCCAGCGCCATCAGGGCTTCGGCGTTGTCGGCGTCCCAACGCATGCCCGAGCCTTTGAGCCTCTGCGTCAGGGTCTTGCAGCACGCTTCGGTCGGGCCGCTGCCGATCTGCCAGCCTTTCTCGGCGAACTCGCGATATTGGATCATCTCACGCCGGTCGCCGACGTAATTCAGCAGCGCGTCGGCCGCCGCCCGCTTGGCCCCGCGCCACCGCCCCCGCCACACCACCAGTTTCTCCCAGGCCGCGTCATACCCGTCGTGCCGGAACGCGTGCAACACTTCGCCGGCCCAAGCGAGCCCCATTTCGTCCGCTTCGCCATAAACGAT
>JANXTU010000479.1 GCA_025352235.1 Fimbriiglobus sp. | reverse complement strand
TACGACGCGACCCCGCTCTTCGACGGCGTCGCGCTCGAGTTGCACGCCGGGGAGCGCGTCGGGTTCGTCGGGCCGAACGGGGCCGGTAAAACCACCTTGATGCGCGTCCTCGCGGGGCAAGACGAACCCGACACCGGAACGGTGAAGCGGCACGCCGGGGCACGGCTCGACCTCCTACGGCAAGTGGCCCACTTCCCGCCGGGCCGGACGCTCTTCCAAGAGGCCAAGAGTGCGTTCGACGAACTGCTGGCGACCCAAGAGGAACTCCACACCGTCGCCGACAAGATGGCCCATTGCGACGATCCGCTCGAACAGAAACAACTCGCGGCGCAGTTCGACCGCTTGAACGAACTTCTCGCCTCGAACGACGCGTACTCGCTCGATCACAAAGTCGACGACGTCCTCACCGGTCTGGGGTTCTTGAAGAAGGACTTCCACCGCGAGATCGTCAGTTTCAGCGGTGGCCAACAACGCCGGATTCTGCTCGCGCAGTTGCTGCTGTCGGCGCCGGACATCATGCTGCTCGACGAACCGAGCAACCACCTCGACATCGACACGACGCGCTGGCTCGAAGGGTATTTGTCCCGGCAACCGCAGGGGATGATCATCGTCAGCCACGACCGGTACTTTCTGGAAAAAGTGACGAACAAGACCATCGAACTCCACGCGAAAAAGATCACGAGCTACCCCGGCAGCTACAAGCAATACGTGCGGCTGCGCGACGAGCGCTTCGAGCGCCAACTCAAGGAATGGGAAGCCCAGCAGGAGTTCGTCGGCAAGCAGGAAGACTACATCCGCCGCTCGTCGTACGGGCAGATGGCGAAGCAAGCGCAATCGCGGGTGAAGGCCCTCGACAAGCTGGATCGCTTGGAAAAACCGACGAAAGTCAGCGGGCCGAACATCCGCTTCAAAGACGTGATGCGCTCGGGCGATGTCGTGTTCCACTGCGAGGAACTCGGCAAATCGTTCGGTTCCAAAAAGCTCTTCGGCGGGTTGAACTTCGACATCAAACGGGGCCAGCGGCTGGGCATTATGGGCGCCAACGGCAGCGGGAAAACGACGCTGTTGAAGATGCTGTTGGGCGGCGAAGAACCGACCGAGGGCACCATCCAGCGCGGTCACCTCGTCTTCCCGGGCTACCTCGATCAGCACTTGAAATTGCTCGACGAGAACGAAACGGTGATCCGCGCCGTCTGGCCCGAACCCGACCCGGCGCTCACCGAAAAGACGATGCGCAACCTGCTCGGCAGCTTCGGCATCCACGGTGAAACCTGCGACCAACTCGTGAAGGATTTGAGCGGGGGCGAACGCAGCCGGGCGGCGCTGGCGAAGCTCACGGTGGCCGGAACGAACGTGCTGATCCTCGACGAGCCGACGAACCACCTCGACCTCTGGGCCTGCGACAGCTTGGAGGATGCCCTCAAAAATTACGAGGGGACCTGCCTCGTCGTCAGCCACGACCGCTACTTTTTGAACCGCGTCGTCGATTTGCTCATCGTGTTCGAACCCGAACGCATCGAGATGGTCTACGGCAACTTCGACACCTACGAACTGCTCCGGGCCAACCGCGAGAACGCGGCGAAGGAGGCCGCCGAAAAGTCGGCTTCCAAGAAACCGGCGCAGGCTACGGCACTGGCCGCGGTGACTCCGGGCGGCAAGCGGAAACGCAAGTATCCGTACCGCAAACCGGAGCAACTCGAAACCGAGATCGCGGAACTCGAAGCGAAGATGATGGAGATGGAAACCTCGCTGACGCTGCCCGAGGTTTACCGCGACGGAGTGCGCGTCCAAGAATTGATGCAGGACATCGCCGACGCGCAAGCCCGATTGCCCGAGTTGTACGAACACTGGGAAGAAGCCACCGAGATGAACGGGTGACTCACGGCACGACGGTGACAGTGCCGAACTGGCGGAAGTGCTGGTCGAAGGCGAACGCCGTCGGAATACCCAGCGATTCGAGGACGACTTTACTGGTGCAGTCGGTGAAGCTCCACTCCTTGTCGGCGAAGGTGCGGAACACATCCCACGCCGCGGCGATCTCGGAAGGGGTGAGGTAGTGGACTCTGCCCAATCGACCGGCGAAGATCAACCGCCCGAACTCGAGCGCTTTCCGTTTTTGTCCGCGCGCTCGGAGCAAGGTCAAGGTTTCATCGATGATGTAGTCCGTCGTCAGCAAAGGCTCGCTGTTCGTCAACATCCACTTGGCGGCCTCTTCGTGATCCGAATCCGAAGAAACGAAGTAGGCGTACCATCCCCCGGTATCGACGAGAATCATAAAGCACCATTGGCGTCGCCGTAGAGGAACTTGTCGTGCTCCCGACCGGTTATGCGCTTGTCACCGCCTTCTTCCTCGGGCAAATCTGCGATCGCTTTGAGCATTGCCCGGACGGCTACGGGATCGTGCGGCTGGTAAACCGGGTGTGTTTCAACGAATGAAATCCGTACCAAGCTACCCTCCTCCAGTTCAGGCGGCTCGGTCGTCGGGTGGAACGCGCCGTCCCGATAGATGGCGTCGATGGTCGCGATCATGCTACAGTCCTCCGAAATGGCGATTTCATTCTACCGCCGAGGGGCGAGCGCGTTTGCCGGAGTTTTCCGAGCACCGGGAAAAAGCGGCCGTGTCGAACGGATAAACGAGGACCACCCATGACCATTGCGAAAACGGCCTGCCCCGAGTGCGGGGCCAAAATCTCCAGCCCCGACGGCTTCGACCTCGGCGAAGTGGTCGAGTGCCCCAAGTGCGAGGCGGAATTCAAAGTCCGCGCGACGAAGCCCACCGCGACCCCGGTCAAACCGGCGAAGCCGAAAGTCGTCGCGAACGCGGAGGACGACGAGGATTACGAAGACGACGAGCCGAAGAAGAAAAAGAAAAAGGGTTCCCGCCGCGATTCGGACGACGGAGAGACGAGCTACAAGAATTCCCCGCTGCGCTTCGCCATCCTCGGGGTCCTCGTGCTGGTCATGCTCGTCGGCGGGTTTTTCTTGGTGAAGAAGATCTTGGCCGAGCGCGCCGCCAACGCCGGGCTTCAGCCCGCCGGCACGAGCTTGGCCCGCACCGCGAGCCAGACGTCGGCGATCACCTTGGTTGCGGTGGCCTGAATCAATCCCTTTGGGGCGAGTTTCAGCAACCCGCTGAACCCCGTGATCGCCCCGGTCCAGCGCACGCGCGTCCCGCCGTCCACCGGCTCGAGTGTCAGGCTCGCCTCGACGGTACTGCCGCTGCCGACAGCTTTCGTGGTCAGCGTATAACGGATGGTCTCCGTACCGCGCCGCTCGATCACCGTCGCGGTCGTGTCGATGACGCCGGACAAGAACGCGAGCTTCGGCCGCGACTTCCACACCGCCTCGTCCGGAGTCGCACGCACGACTTCGGTATCGGGCAGGCACCCCGCGAGGAACCCGGCATCGCCGAGTTTGGCGAAGACTTCCGCAGGGGGGAGGGGGAACGTCTCGGTGCCGTCGAATGGAATCATGGTGCCACCGGCGCGGGAAGCGGAAGGAACAAGTTTACTATAGCTGCGAAGGCCGTCACCCCGCGAAGCGCTCGGGCAACAACAGCGCCGCGGGGTTCTGCAATTGGGCGATCACCGCATTCCCGAAAGCGGCTCCGATGGCCCCGTCGAGAACGCGGTGGTCGAACGAGAACGACAGATAAATGAGATCGGCGGGGTGGATGAGCCCGGCCGCGTCGTACACGGGTCGCTTCACCACTTTCCCCAAACCGAGGATGCCGACTTCGGGGGAATTGATGATCGGCGTCGAGATCAGACCGCCGATGTTGCCGACGCTGGTGACCGTGAAGCTGCCGCCTTTCAAGTCTTCGAGTTTCGATTTGCCGGCGCGAGCCTCTTGGCTCAAGCGTTCGATTTCCAACGCGATCCCGGCGACGTCTTTTTTGTCTGCGTCCTTCACCACGGGGACGATCAATCCGTTCGGGGCCGCGACCGCGATGCCGATGTGGTACGTGTCGTGCAGCGTCTGCTCTTGGGTGGCTTCGTCGAAGGTGGAATTCACGACGGGGATTCGCTTCAGCGCGCGGGCGACCGCCTTCACCACAAACGGTAGGTACGTCAGTTTCACCCCGACTTGGGCGAAGGTCTCTTTCAGTTGCAGCCGCATCCGCACGAGGTCGGTGAGGTCGCATTCGTCGATGTAGGCGTAGTGCGGGATGGCGCGTTTGGCCTCGACCATGTGCTCCGCGATCTTGCGGCGCAGGCCGAGCAGTTTTGTCCGAGTACCGGGAGTCCCGTAATCGATCTTCGGTGCCGCGACCTTTTTTTCGGTCGGTTCGGACGGCCGGAGGTGCTGGGCGAGGTCTTCGAGCAGCACCCGGCCGCCGGGGCCGGAGCCGCGGATACTCCCCAAATCGATGGCGAGTTTGCGGGCCAAATGGCGTACCGACGGCGCCGCGCTCGGCAGAGCGACCGTCGCGGTGCCATTCGAATGCGGCGCGGCGCGGAGGAGACCGGAGAGTTCGCCGCGCACCACCATCGGCTTCGCGCCGCTGGCGTGCGGCACTGGCGCGACCGCCGCCTCGCCCTCGCCGGAGTAGGTCATCACGACGTTCCCGACTTTGATTTTGCTCCCCGCCTCGGCGAGCGTGCCGGTGATCCGCCCGGCGAACGCCGAGGGGACTTCCATCGTCGCTTTGTCCGAGAGGACTTCCATCAGCGATTGGCCGCGCTCGACCCGATCCCCCGGCTTCACGAGCCAGCGGACGAGTTCGACTTCGATCAACCCTTCGCCAACGGGCGGCAGCGCGAAATCCATAGCTCGACCTTGTTCGATGGAGAGGGCGACGGTGAAATTGTAGCCCGGGGGAGCGGAGAGGACCTTCGCGAAACCGGATTCCCGCTCGGTCGCAGCCCACGGGGATATCGGCCCCGGCGCCCGGTTCGACGGGGTCCACACGGCCTAAGAAGAATGCGCAGATGTTACAATTCTGGGGTTGACCTGCGCCTGGTCCACAGTTCAACTGAACAATCTCCGAATATACAACGGCCCTCAAACAACCTGCGGATGATGTATATATCGGTCGTTTCCCGAGGTTGTGTTAGAGGCTTTTTCACCATCCGATCCTGTGAGCCATCCATGCGCAGCTCCATTTCACTCGCGGCATTCCTGATTGCTAGCGACATGCTGGGCGGACAGTCGCATGCGGCCGGCACACTCGACATCGATCAGGTCTGCAAGACTGCGGGATACCAACGAGTCGAGCTGACAGAACGCAACGGGCTGTTTTACTACGAATGCAACTTGAAAGGAGAGAAGATCTCTCTTCTTGTAGATAGTGGGGCGCCTTCATGCATCATGGACAACGCGATCATCAAAAAGCTTGGCTTGAAATACAAAGACAAAATAACTTACACCGCTTTCGGCGGGGTGTTGGAAGGGCTGGCCGTCGACATCGACGGGATGATGGTAGGACCATTCGATTCTTTGCTCGTGGCCGACTACTTCATGGTCATCGCTGTGGACGGTATCAGGAAAAGGCTGGGCCACGATGGGACGCTGAGTTTGCAATCGCTCCAGTTGCTCGGGGCCGTGATCGACTACAGCGGAAGGGCCATGTACCTCCGCCGACCGATCACCGCCGCTTGGCCGAAGCTGTCGGGCCGCTGGGTTGCCACCTCTTGGGTGGATGACGGCGCTCCCAGGGCGCTCGACTCTACCAGCCCTCCCGCTTTCGATTTCGCGGATGAGAAACTTGGACTTCCCCACGAAAAACGGGCGCGCAGTTAAGAGTTTTCGGAACATTCGAACTCCGCCGGGGCGACGTACCCCAGCGACGAGTGTCGGCGCATTCGGTTGTAGAACACTTCGATGTACTCGAACAGGCTCGCCTTC
>JANXTU010000465.1 GCA_025352235.1 Fimbriiglobus sp. | reverse complement strand
GACGGCAAACTGCGATTGAGCGAGTCGGCGATCGAACACGTCCAAGCGTGGAAAAAGGACTGCCAATGGCGACGCCCGTCGAGCGGTGGATGGAAATGATCGATCAATGGCATTTCACACCCCCACCGCCGGCGCGGCGTCGATCAGCCGGTAGTACACGTCCCGTTGGCGCGGTACCCAACCCGCTTCGCGGATGCTGCTGCGGATTTGTTCCAGCGTCAGGTGGTGGACCGTCCCGGCGCTGGCGACGACGTTCTCTTCGATCATTAAACTGCCCATGTCGTTGGCGCCGAAGAAGAGCGAGAGTTGGCCGATCTTGGCCCCCTGCGTCACCCAGCTCGATTGAATGTTGGGCACGTTGTCGAGGTACAACCGGGCAATGGCCTGCACGCGCAGGTACTCGAACGCCCCCTGCTCCGGGTAGTCGCTCATCTTGTGGCCGGGTTGCATCGTCCAGCAGATGAAGGCCGTGAAGCCGCCGGTTTCGTCTTGCAAACTCCGGATGCGGTCGAGGTGCTCGACGCGTTCTTCGTTGGTTTCGATATGGCCGAACATCATGGTCGCGCTGCCCTTGCCGCCAAGCCTGTGCCACTGCCGGCAGACTTCGATCCACTCATCGCTCAGCGCTTTGTTCTTCGTCAGCGCTTTGCGGACGCGGTCGACGAGAATTTCCCCGCCGCCGCCGGGCAAGCTACCGAGGCCCGCGGCTTTCAATCGGGTCAGCACTTCGACGAGCGGGATCTTGTTGATCTTGTGGAAGTGCCAGATTTCCGGCGGGCTGAAGGCGTGCAAGTTCACGCTGGGATAGCGGGTGCGCAGATCGCGCAGCAGCTCCTCGTACCACTCCAGTTTCAGGCTCGGATGCATGCCGCCCTGCATCAAGATTTGATCACCGCCCAGCGCGATGGTCTCTTCGATCTTTTGGTACAACTCCGCGCGGCTCAGTACATACGCATCGGCATCGCCGGACTTCCGGTAGAAGGCGCAGAAGTCGCACACGGCCGCGCAGACATTCGTGTAGTTCACGTTGCGGTCGATGTTGTAAGTGCGGTACGGTTCCGGGTGCAGCCGCATCGTGACGGCGTGCGCCGCCCGCCCGAGCTTGTGCAAGTCGTGGCAGTCCATCAAAGCGACTGCGTCGTCTTTGGACAGACGCTCGCCGTCAACGGCACGCGACAAGATTTGGTCGATGGTAGGTTTCAAGTTCCACTCCTTCCGGCGCGAGGCCGGTGGCCACGGCCAGTTGATAGAAGCGTTTCAGCCCGGCCAGTTCGACCGGCCCGAGGTCGTAATGAATGATGTTCGTGAAGTAGCGCCGGCAATAACCCGGATCGAGTCCGAGGATCGTCGCCTCCCGCGCCGCGATCACCCCGGCCTTCGCCAACCCTTGGTTCTTGGCTCGTACGAACACCGACTCCGCGGCGCCCAGATCGACACCCGGGCGCACGGCCCAGACCGCGAAGACCATCGGCAAGCCGGTCCACTCGGTCCACTCTTGGCCGAGGTCGTAGGCATATTGGAAACTCGGCAAGCAGGCCTTCATGGCCCGGTCGCCGATGAGCAATACCGCGTCGGTGCCGGCCGATTCCGGATCCGCGTCGATGGGGAGTTGCCGGTAGCACATCGGTGTTTGGGGTGGCACCGGCGTCCCGACGGTGCGCGAATGCTCCCGCAATAAAATCTTCGTGAGCGCTGCGCTCGTCCGGCTCCCCTCGTCCAACGCCACCGTACGAATCTCGTTCCACGGCACCTTGCTGAACAGCGTCACGCTGAGCACCGGCCCCCGCGACGCGATGGATACGTTGGGGATCATCGAATAAGACCCGGCCCGAAAGAACTCGATGACCGGGATCAACCCGACGTCGAGTTTCCCGGCCGCGAGCCGATCGGCTAAACGGCTGGGCAGATCGAGCGATAGATTGATATCCGGCGAAAGCCCCGCCAACCCCTCGATCAGCGGCTTCGTGTTCAGGTAATTCACCGCGCCGACGCGAATCATGGCCCACCGCCTTTCCCTCAGGATAGGAACCGCAGGGGCGGGGCGACGGGTAACCGGCGAGGTGCAGTCGGAGTCGGAGGGCACCCAAACTCATCTCACGCGAGCTCAACCGTTGGCTTTGTTGGCCAAGATCAGCAGGGCGAAGAGGCCCGCGCCGATGGAGATGAGCCCGAGCTTGATCGACTTTTCCACGAGCCAGACCGACAATCCTTCGCTGAGCGGTCGGCCGAGCATCTTGGCGTGCAGCGCCGAGCAGACGGCCATGTGGACGGGCAGGCCCAGGAAGAAGGCGACGAATCCGGCTTCCCACAAGGGGTAGCCGCCGAAGACGTAGGCTTCGCGGACGAGCCCGCCGAGCGCCCCTTCGGCGAGGCTCACGGCGAACAGCACCACGACGACAATGGCGACCGACCGGAGGAAACCCGGGCGCGGGACCTTGGCCAGCCGGCACGAATACCGGAACAGCAGCACTTCGAAGACGAAGTACGCCAGGAAGACGAACGCGCCGCAGGCCAAGAACAAGAGGAGTTGTGGGCCTTTCATGGGTTACACCGCATCTTCGGGTACGGGGAATTGTTCGCACAGCTCGTGAACGCTACCACGGACACGCGCCAGCAGATCGTCGTCGGTCGGCTTCGTCAACACGTCGGTGATCCAACGGGCGATCTGCCGCATTTCCGGTTCTTTCATCCCACGGGTCGTTAGCGCCGGCGTGCCGATGCGCACCCCCGACGGGTCCATCGGTTTGCGCGGGTCGTACGGGATCATGTTCTTGTTCACGGTGATCCCGGCGGCGTCGAGCGATTGCTCGGCCTGCTTGCCGCCGATGCCGCACTTGGTGAACACATCCACGAGCATCAGGTGGTTGTCGGTGCCCCCGGAGACGATGGGGAAGCCGATCATCAACAGCGCTTCCGCGAGCGCCTTGGCATTGGCGATCACCTGGGTTTGATACGTCACGAACTCGGGGCGCAGGGCTTCGGCGAACGCCACGGCCTTGGCCGCGATGACGTGCATGAGCGGGCCGCCCTGCACACCGGGGAACACCGCGGAGTCGATAGCCTTGGCGTACTGCGCCCGGCAGATGATGGTGCCGCCGCGCGGGCCGCGCAGGGTCTTGTGGGTCGTCGTCGTCACGAACTCGGCGTGCGGCACCGGGTCCGGGTGGACCTTCGCCGCGACGAGGCCGGCGATGTGGGCCATGTCCACCAGGAGCACCGCGCCGACTTCTTTGGCGATCTCGGCGAACTTGGGGAAGTCCAGTATCCGTGGATAGGCGCTGGCCCCGGCGATGATGAGCTTCGGTTTGTGCTCGCGCGCTTGCGCCACCATCTGGTCGAAGTCGATGCGGTTGTCGCCCTTGGTCACGCCGTAGCTGGCGACCTTGAAATACTTGCCGCTGAAGTTGAGCTTCATGCCGTGGGTGAGGTGCCCACCGTGGGCGAGGTCGAGCCCGAGGATGGTGTCGCCGGGTTGCAGCATCGCGAGGAACACGGCCATGTTGGCCTGTGCCCCCGAGTGCGGCTGCACGTTGACGTGGTCGCCGCCGAAGAGTTGTTTCGCCCGGGTCAGCGCCAGCGTCTCCGCGACATCGACGAATTCGCAGCCGCCGTAGTAGCGCTTACCGGGGTAACCCTCGGCGTATTTATTCGTGAGCACCGAGCCTTGTGCGGCCATCACGGCCCGGCTGGTGTAGTTCTCGGATGCGATCATCTCGAGGCCGTGCCGCTGCCGGTGTCGCTCCCCTTCGATGGCCTTGTAAAGCTCGGGGTCGGCCTGTTGCAAAATATCCATGCCGCGGAGGCTCCGGTCGGGAGAGTGCGAGTCACACCGATCATTTTATCGAATGGGGTCCTCAAACTGAATCCCCATTCCGCGCAGTTGCCGTCCGATGTCCCTACCGGGATTGTAGACGAGGCCGATCCAGCCGTGTTGTTGTGCGGCGTCCACGTTCTCCGGCAGGTCGTCGAGAAACAGGCATTCGCCGGGATCGGCCTCGGCGTGAACTTGGCAACCGGCGAAATAGTCCGCGCTCGGCTTGCGGTGGCCGATGACATGCGACGGGCAGAGCGCGCTGAAGTGGCGCAGCTCCGAAGCGAACTGGACCGAGAACTTCCCGAAATGGGCCGCGTTCGTGTTGCTGGCGAGGAGCAAACGGTAGCGCGGCGTCAGCGACGGGAGAAGGTCGCACACTTCGGGGTTCGGCGCGAAGATGTCCTCGAACGCCGCGACGAATTGCTCGAGGGAACACGTCAACTTCGATTCGGGGAGGATCGTGCGGAAGAACTCTTCGGTCGAAAGTCGGCCGCATTCGTAATCGATTTCGGGTTGGCCGCGGTAGATCGACCGGAAGAGTTCGTCCGCGACCAGGGTGGTGAACGGCAGCAACTTCGCCACCGCGATGCGGTGGTCGAAGTGCGCGATCACGTTTCCGAAATCGAAGGCGATGGTTTTGATCGTCACTTCAGTTTCACGGCGATGAGTTCCTTCTCGTTCCGCACGAACAAGAGTCCGTCGCTCAGGGCCGGGGCGGCGCGGACGACGCCGGTCAGGAGTTGTGCGCGGCCGCGCTCGACGTACTTCTCGGATGACGCATCGAAGCGGATCGCCTCGCCGTCTTCGTTCACCGCGAGTAATCCGCCGTCGACGGCGATCAAACTGGCGAGGCCGAATTTCTCTCGGGTCCAGCGGACTTTGCCGGTCTTCCAGTCGATGCAACGCAGCCGGGCCGCTTTGCCTTCCTGCCGGCCGTCGATGCCGTAGACGAATTCGCCGATGCGGACGGGCGTGTTGTACTGGGCCGAGATCGCCTTGTCGGTCGACCAGAGTTCCTCGACCTCGGCCCCCTTCGGCTTCAGCAAGATTGCCCCGGTGCTGTACGAGGTCGTCAGCAGGATTTCCTCGCCGCGGATCAGGGGAGTCGCCGCGTTCACCGAAGCGTCGATGCGCGCCCGCCACGGGTGGCTCAACGCGACGGTGCCATCGGCCGGATTCACGATGAGCAACCCGGCCCGCGTGAAGAAGACGGCGTGCGGCTTGCCGCCGAGGTCCATCGTCGCCGGAGTGCTGTAACTCGGGCCGTCGTCGGACGACTTCCAGAGTTCCTTGCCCGTCTCCGGGTCGAGGGCCACGATCCCGGCACCCTTCGCGCCGACGTTCACGAGCAACTTTCCGGCGATCAGTAGCGGCCCGGCGCCGACGCCGAAGTAGCCTTTCTTGGGCTTGTACGCGGCCAAGAGGTTCTTGCCCCAGAGCGCCTTCCCAGCCTTAGTTTCCACGGCGTGCAGGTCGCCATCGGCCCCGTACAGATAAGCGACGCCCTTTGCGATCCACGGCACGCAGCGCGGCCCGTTGTCGAACTGAAAATCGTCGCGGTACTTGGTGGCGTAAGAGAACTTCCAAAGTTCCTTGCCAGTGGCCGGGTCGAGCGCCGCCAAGATTTCTTCGTCCCCGATCCGGTGGAACAAAAAGACCTTGCCCTCGGCCACGGCGACCCCGGCGAACCCGGAGCCGACGGGGATCTTCCACGCCACCGCGGGACCGCCCTCGGGCCAATCCCAGTTCAATTTGGTTTCGGTCGATTGCCCATCCCGCGTCGGCCCGAGGTGCCCAGGCCAATCCGCAGCGAGGAGGAACGGGAGGAGAGTCAGCGAAAAGATTCGGCGAAGTGTGGCCGAGGCAAATACCTCGGCTACGCTCGTTCTTTCGCCGGCATGGCAGATGTGTTTCATGCGGTGAAATGTATGGCGGAATCGCTCGAGATGCGAGCTGCGGGCCTGTCGACGACTTCGAATATTCTCGAATGCGGCGAGAGGACTTGCACGAATCGCGTCCGGCGCTGTAAAATGATCTTCACATGGAACGGCACCTCCTCTCCCCGTCGATGTCGCATTCGGAACCCCGTGTTCCGAGGCTGAGCGTATACGTCGAAAGCGAGAGTGAGATCAACGACTTCAAGTGGATCGAAAGCGAGCGAGTCGGCTATGACCTCGGTGAGGCGGCCATCAAGCGGTGGGTGAACCAACATTGGCGGGGTTACTTGCGGGCGCGCTGGCTCGAACACCTCCAAGGCACGCAGTTCTGGATCGAACTCGACCGCAACGATTTTGGCCTACTCCAAACGAACTTTGCACAAGACCGCGATATTCTGCAGCCGATCCTCGATCGGCTGAAATCGGGCCAAGAAAACCTCGACGTGATCTGTTGGGCCGAGACGAACCAGATTCAATCCGAACCCGTTTGCCGTATTCTCGAAGCCCTCGACATCAATTCCCGCCGCCTCCGGCATCGTTTCGATTGACCCCTTCCTATCCCCCGCCCCCGGTAGTCCCATGACCGCGTCCCGCCGCCAATTCTCGGCCCAAGCCCTCGGCTCGCTCGTCGCCTACGGGTTGATCGAAACCCTCTGGAGCCGGGACCTCTTCGCGGAGTCGGTCAAGCCGACCATCGCCGCGTGGTTGAAGGATCTCATTGAAATCTCGAAGGATTTGAAAGGCCGCAAACTCACCGACCTCGAGTTCCAGAAGAAGATGGAGGCGCTCTACCGCACCGTCGATCTGAAGTCGCTCGTCGAACTCGTGAAGCTCGACGATATCGAGAAGAAGGTCAAACTGCCCGACAGCGGGGCGTCGAGTTCGGGGATCGACCTCAAGCAGATCGAAGGACTCCCGGCGGACATCGGCTTCGGCCGGCAGATCTTCGGCTGCAAGAAGGGCCGCTCCATCGTACCGCACGGTCACAGCAACATGTGTACGGGCTTCATCATCTTGAAGGGGAAATGGGAAGGGAAGCACTACGACCGCGTCGAGACTCAGAAGGAACACTTCATCATCAAACCGACCATCGACAAGGCCTTCGAACCGGGCGACCTATCGACGATCTCGGATCACAAAGACAACATCCACTGGTTCAAAGCGGTCTCCGAGACGGCTTACATTTTCAACGTGCACATCATCGGCTACGACCCGAAGATCGAAGGCAACTCCGGGCGGATGTACCTCGACCCGGACGGCGAGAAACTCGACGGCGGCCTGATCCGCGCGCCGAGAATCAGCTCCGAAGCTTGCCATAAGAAGTACGGTTGAATCCGATGGTCTCGACGAGGTGGGCTCACTCGATCACTTCAGCGACTTCAGGAATTCGTCGAAGCCCTTCTTGTGCTTCGCGACGGTGGCGGCGGGGCCGACGAGGATGAGCGACACCGTTTCGCCGTCTTTGCCCTCGAAGATTACGTAGAGCTGACGGTAGCTTTCTTTTTCGACGACCTTCGAGTTCGGATCGAACGGGGCCGTTTTGGATTGGAAGTTGCCCGTGATGTCTTGGTACTTGCCGTCGAACGTACCGACCTTCACCTTCTCGAGTTTGATGGCGTCTTCTTTTTTGACCCCTTCGGCGAATTTGAACTTCACTTCTTGGCGCTTCAGGTTCGCGTCGATGCCGCCGCCGCCCTTCAAGACGAACGCCGTGAGTTCGGCGTCGTCTTTGTCTTTCTCGGCCTTGGGCAGCTTGAATTGCAGAACGCGCATGGTGCCCGATGGCGTTTCCTCTTTCCACGTGGCCGGCGCGGTGCCCGTGAGCCCGGCGACTTTCACCGCCGTGTCTTCGGCGGAAGCGACCGCGCCGAATGCGGCCGTCAGTAGAACCAGTGCCAATCGACGCATGATGAGTCCTCCGAGTCCGGTGTTCGATGCGGGGACATTCTACGGGGCCGAGGACATCCAAGGTGGGACTTCTGACACAGACCATTTCCCGAGCCGCGAGCACGGCGAACAATCGCACGCCATCATGCGGTCGGCGACGCGTGGCCGCTCAAAGCCCGCCGCGGACGACGACCCGGCGTTCGCCGGTGCGGTGGGCTTCCGCCGTCAAACCGGTGCGGTGGCTGCGGAAGGTGATCGCCCCGAGATTCTCCGTATCCCAGAGGACCGAATTCGGGCCGACGTCGTCTTCGCGGAGGAAGTTGGCGTAGAGATCCCCGCGGCCGACCGCGATGAACTTCGGATCGGCCCACGCTTTCCATTGTGGAGGGAACGCCGCTCGGCTGCCGTGGTGTGGCGCTTGCAACACGTCGACGCGCCGCGGCGGCTGCGCCAGCAGTTGCGCCGCGCCGGCTTTTTCGATATCGCCCGTCAGCAAAAACGCGTGCCCGGCGTGGCGGATCAGCAGCACGAGGCTCCGTTCGTTCTCGATCCCCGGCGGGCCGACGGGGGGCGGGTGCAGCACTTCGAACGTCACTTCTCCCGCCGAGAATTCCTCCCCGACCGAGACCGTCCGCGTTGCGACGTTCCGCTTTTTCAACGCCAGCAGCGTCTCCGCCACTTGCGGAGTCGGCTTCTCCGCGAAGCTCGGCGTAAAGGTGACGCGGCCCACGGCGAAGCGCTGCGTCAACTCGACGAGGCCGTTGAAATGGTCGGCGTCGGCGTGCGAGACGAAGACTTCGTCGACCCGGCGGATTCCGCGGCTCCAGAGGTACGGGGCGACGACGCGCCGCACCACGTCCGGCCCGCCGGTGGTGCCGACATCGTAGAGCAGGCACCGGCCATCGGGCGTTTCGAGCACGATACAGCTCCCGTGGCCGACCGCGAGGAACGTCATCCGCAGTTCGTCCGCGGGCCGATCCACCGGCAGCGCGAAGGCGAGCAGAATCCAACCGAGCAAGCCCGCGACGAGCCACCGACTGCGGGCGACGCCGTTCAACAGGATCGTGAGCGCGAGGGCGTAGAATCCGAGCAGCCACCAAGTCGGTACGCCGGGGAGGTAGGCAACTCCGCCGGGGAGGCCGTCGGCCGCGTGGACGACGCCGTCGCAGGCGCTCAGTGACAACCGGGTGACCGTGGCGAGCACGTCGGCGACGCCGGGGACTGGGGCCAGCAGGAAGAGCAGAAACCCCGCAACGAGGGCGATCGACGTGAGCCCGACGAGGATCGGCCCGACGAGCAGCCCGACGGGCGAGAGGACGTTTTGCTGCGCGATCAACAGCGGCGCATTCACGACGAACAATGCGAAGTTCACGAGATACGCCGCGACCGCCGCGCGCAGGAGGCCGCGCCCGAAGCGCCACCACGCGGGCCGGGTACTCTCGATCAACTGCTGGAGGGGCGTTCGCGGCTTCGGTTCGACCCACCGGCCGACGCCGTAAATCAGGGTGAAGACCGACAAGAACGAGAGCTGGCAGCCGAGATCGAAGGCGTCGGTCGGGTTGTTCGCGAGGACGGCGAGCCAAGCGAGCGCCAGTGAATTCGCGGCATGGACCCGCCGGCGCAGGACGATGGCTCCGCAGACGAGGACGACCATCGCGGCGGCGCGCACCGCCGACGGGCGGAACCCCGTCAGCAGGGCGTAGGCAACGATGATCGCGGCCACGATCCACGCGACCCGACGGCGCGGGAGGCCGAAGGCGCCGAGCGCGATCCAAACGAAGGCGGCCAGCAACACGAGGTGCTGGCCGGAGATCGCGAGGACGTGGACGACGCCGGTGCGGACGTACGCGTCCCACTCGGCCCGGTCGAGGGCGCTGCCGTCGCCGAGCAACAGGGCGCGGGCGATATTGGCCTCGCTGGCAGGGAGGCTTTCGTTCAGCGTGGCGGTGCCGCGTCGGCGCGCCGTCGACAAGATCCGGGTATAGCCCCAAGGGGCCGTGTCCCAGCGCGTGATCGCGGCGCCGGTTCCCGCCACTCGCAATTCGCCGCGCAGCCGCTGATTGCGGAGCGACTCGGTGGCGTCGCGCTCGCCGGGGTTACCCGGCGGCCGGGCCCGCCGCCATTGTCCGACGACTTGCACCGTGTCCCCGGCTCGTAACCCGAGCATCGCCGGAGCGGGCTCGCCGGTCGCCGGGTGTTCGACCCACAGGCGGACACGGCCCGACGCTGGCTGCCAGGTTCCACTCGAGGATTCGAGGGCCGTGACTTCCAACACGCTCACGTCGAGGTCGTGCCGGCGCGCGGGGGCGAGCGGGTCGGCGAGGTTGCGGTGCCGGGTGATCGGATCTTCGGTCAACGTGCCGCGGACGCTGGCGAATCGTTTTTCGGTATCGATGTGCCGGCCGACATCGTCGTCCGGGAACTCGTGCAGGTGGGCGTGGTGATTGGCCGCGCCGAGACCGGCGAATGCCAGCCAGAGCAGGATCGCGGCGCGCGGGTGCCGGACGAATTTCCAAGCGAGCACGGCGGCGCAGGCGACGGCGAGACCCACGATCACGGAGCCGCCGAAATAACGATCGAGGAGGAGGCCGAGGGTCGCGGCGAGGGCGATGGGGACGAGCGGGGCCGCGGCGAATTCGCGCCACGGCGCGGGGCGGTCGGGTGTCGGCAGCGCTTCGGCGGTCGCCACGGCCGTCCCCCGATTCGCGACAGGAGGTAATTCTCAATCCGCCGGAGTTCATTTCGAGTCAGCATCCGGATCGATCGATCCTCACTTCTTCAAATAGCCTTGCTTGTCGAGCCATTCGCCGCAGCGGGCGGGCCAAGTGTTGCACGGGTGGCCGGTGTTGCGCATGCCCCAGCCGTGGCCGCCGCCGGCGTAAGTGTGCAACTCGCAGCCGACGCCGGCGTCTTTCAACCCGAGCGCGAGCAGCAGGCTGCTGCGGACGTCGACGGGGTCGTCGAAGGAATGGGCCAAGAACATCGGCGGCGTCTCCTTCGTGATCGTGATGGTCTCTTTCAATCGATTTTTCTTGTCGGTAAGGGCGCCGGGATAAACGAGCACGGCGAAGTCGGGCCGGGCAGACACATCGTCGACTTTGTCGATGGCCTTGTACAGTTCGGATTTGTGATTGATGGCCGCGAGCCCGGCGGTTTCGCCCCCGGCGCTGAAGCCGAGGATGCCGATGCGCGTTTCGTCGAGGCCCCAGTCTTTGGCGTGGGCGCGGACGAGGCGCACGGCGCGTTGGGCGTCCTGCACGGCGGCCTCGGATTTGTTGTTCGGGTTGCGGAAGGGCACGCGGTACTTCAGCACGATGCCGGTGACACCGAGCGTGTTGAGCCACTCCGCGACTTCGGTCCCTTCGTGGTCGAACGCCAAGATGTTGTGCCCGCCGCCGGGGCAGATGATGATCGCCGCGCCGGTGTCTTTGTCCTTCGCCGGCTTGTAGATCGCGATCGTCGGCGTGCTCACGTTGGTCAGCTTGATGATCGGCTTGCCACCAACTTTGCCGTCGGTGTCTTTCCAAAGATTCACCTCCGGCGGCAGCTCCTTGGTTTCACCCGGCGCCTTCGCGGGCCAGACGTTGACGGTCTTCCAAGGTTCGGCGGCGGTGGCGACGGACGCGCCGAAGGCGAGTGCGAACAGGATGCGGAGCATGGCAGGGGATCCTGAACTGGTTTTGTAAGGCGGGTGGGGCCTTGGCAAATCTTCACTGTCCGTCTGACTGGAAGATAGTTGTTGACAACGCATGAAGACTATCAGAACCTAGCTCCGGCGGACACTCACTTTCGGTGGAACTGTAAAGGAGTTGCTTGAAGATGTGCAATGCTTGGAATCACGATGCTGGCTGTCCCTGTGGCTGGGGCGGTGAAGGATCTACCGGAGGCGTTGGGCATGTGCCGAATACTCCATCGATTTCACATCCTCCGCCAGGAACCCGATCCACTTGGCAGTATAGTCCTTAAACAAGTGAATCCCAGCTTGTCCCACCCTTTATTTCAACATCAGAACGAGGGCGTGAGCCCCCCGGAGCCGCCTCTCTTTGCGGACTGCTCGGTTCCACGGAGAATACATTTCCGCCCCGTCTCCTTTCTGCAACCCTTGCGTTCGGCGTTACCGCGGATCGGGACGTCCGGATCCCGACTTCGGTTGGCCCGCTTTTACGGGCGGAGTTCGGCGAGCAGC
>JANXTU010000464.1 GCA_025352235.1 Fimbriiglobus sp. | reverse complement strand
CCGAACGACGCCACCCCCAGAGCCGTGGGGGAAAGGGGGAACTCCGCCCCGAAAGCATGCGGAAGAGAACGCGGAGCAAAAAGGGACTCCAGCTTCCAGAGAACGTCGCTTCGGCTACGACTGATGAAATATCCGGGCTAGGGGTTAGGCAAATACACCTGACTGGAGTCGAACCAGTAACCTTCGGTTCCGTAGACCGATGCTCTATCCAATTGAGCTACAGGTGCGTGTTGCAAATCTTATGGCTCGGATCGGCCGTTGTCAACGCGGGCCGTTTCCGAATGCGACGGATGGTGGAGTGGGTAAGGTGTGCCGGTTGTTTTGGCGTCGGCCCCGATCCGGGGGATCCGAAACGGCATCCCGGCTATTCCGGTTGGCCCGTTTGGATCGAAAGAAGTGGTACTGAGCGAGAAGCTACAAGACTCTCGCCGCGTCCCCGGTTCATGGAGGAACGGACTGTGAAAGTACGAACGATCGGCACCCTCGTCGCCGCGCTGGGTGTTTGGGCCGGCTCGACCGCGACCGCCCAAGAGCCGCCGAAATTGAAAATCCCCGCCGTCGCCCCGTCGACCGGCAACGAAGCGCTCGCCGACGCCTGCGCCCGCAAGCTCATCAAAACGGGTTCGTCACTGGACGCCGATATCAAGATCACCGCCAACGCGGGTACGATCACGATCACCGGGATGTGCAAAGACGACGCCCAGAAGACGGCGATGCTCGAAGACATCCGCGTGATCCCGGGCGTCAAGCTCGTCCGCGACGGCCTCAAAGCAACGAAAGTCGCCCAGACCCAAGCGATCGGTGGCCCGCTGGCCCAACCGGCCCCGTCGGCCTTGCCGCCGTCGGCCCCGCCGATGGTGCTCAACCGCGGTCCGATCGGCGACCCGGTCGTCGATCCGGTCCCGGTCGGCCCCGGCGGCGGCTACGAAATGGGCGCCCCGCCCCTGCCGAACAACGCGTGGCCGACCTACGCCCCTTACAACAACGTCTCGCGCGTCGCCTACCCGACGGCCCACCCGTACAGCGCCTTCCCGTTCATCGGGCCGTACTACCCGTTCCCGAAGGTCCCGCTCGGCTGGCGCAAAGTCACCCTCGAATGGGAAGACGGCCATTGGTGGTTGGGCCGCAAGCAAGCTCCGGTCGATTACTGGAAAGTGAAGTTCGGATATTGAGTGCAAGTTCGGAATGGAACGAGTCATTCTCCGTCGCGTGGCCCCGCCGCGACGGAGATTTTTGCACGAACCGGTCAGCGGACGGATCGGCATGGTTTTCCTCGACCGATCATCTGCCGGCCGGTGGCGTTTTGATCCGCCAATTCCGCGGAACGTCATTCCAGCGCAATACCACACACCCAACCGTGGAATGATGTCCGAACGCTGGACTGACGTTGCGCCGCAAGGACTTGCGTCGGATCGCTCGGACGTCTCGCCGAGTTCTCATTGACACTCGACCGGAACTGCTGTCTGCTCGTGCTGTCGACGCGGTGACGCCCACTTCTTCACCGCGCCGGCGAACAACTCGCACCCGAAAGGGTCACGCATGTTCCTGTCTCTCTTCCGCCGCTCGCCCAAACCGAGCGCCCCCCCCCCCCACCTCTGCGCGGCTGAGACCGCGACTGGGGTGTGAAATGCTCGAGGACCGCCTCACGCCTTCCGCGGCGAGTTTCTACTGGGCCGGTGCCGGCTCGGGCGGTTACAGCGATCCCGCGAACTGATACTCGTCGGGCAACTACGACCCTGACCATCTCGTCCCGATCAGCGGCGACTCCGTGTTCGTCGCCAGCGGCGGGGGGTTCACGGTGCCCGCGGATTACACCTTCGACTGGTTCGTCACGTCCTCCGACTTCACGGGGACGGTCGAACTCCAAGATAACACGACCATCGGCTCGCTCTACATGGCCGGCGGCAACATCGCCATGGTCGGATCGCCCGGTTCGGGCAACGACCTCAACATAACGGTAACGCTGAACTTCACCGGCGGCACGCTCAACAGCAGCAGCACGCTCGGCACGGTGCACCTGACCGGCGCGAACGGCTTCGGCGCGACGGCGAACCTGAACCCGCAATCCGGGGCGATCACGATCGGCAGCACGATCTCGCTAGAGGGGTTGGGCACCGCAACGACCGGTGCGGGGATGTCGATCTTCCTCGGGAACTACACGATCAAGAACGGGGCGGACTTCAACGTCGGGGACTACTGTGACATGCAGGTGGGGTTCACTCCCTTCCTCCCGATACCTGCCACATCCAAAGTGGGCTTCGAGACTGTCGCCGTGCCAAACGGGGGCAAACCCTACACCGGATTCCTGATCGCTAAGAACGGCTTTTGCACGTTCGTTCACTCATTTGAAGGCAAAGTCCGAGTCGTCGACAAGGGCGCCATGACCGTCAAAACGGGCGCGGTCGTCAAACTCACGGATCCAGTCGATCCGGCCGGAGTGGCTCAGAGCGTACTCGTCGACAAAACCGGCACTCTCAACCTGGAGAATAATTCCACCCTGAGCGTCGTCAACTTGATCTACGTGGCGGGCACATTCAACACGGTCTACGTCGCCGACGTGGCGAACCAAACGGTACTGATCATCGGCGAGCTGTTTGTCGACAAAGTGGGAAGTGTCATCATCGCCGACGCCGCACCCGCCAACAAGTTCAACCGGCTCACGGTCACCGGTAACATCACGCTGGATGGCACCTTGAAAATGCACGTCGATGGAGCCGGGGCCGGCAAAGACTTCGTGGACACTTCGAAGATTTTCCTAGTGCAAGCCAACCACAAATTCGATGTCACGTACAAAAACAGTGCCGTCGCCCCCGCAGTGGGCACTACATGGGAAGTAATCACTGCAGACCTTGGCGTTAGCGCCCCGCCGATCCCCGACGACCTCATGCATTACAACACCACGCTCGATCTAGATAAAGAGATAGTGACGGTAACATACAAGTAAAACGGCTAACGATTCTCGCCTATTGCGGCTACTGGAGCATCGCCAACTAAAAATGGTGCTCCTATAGCCGCAAAATTGGCACTTCGATAACTCCCCAGATGGCTTTTCCGCAACTGCTGGCACTCGGGAATATCCGATGTTACTTTCTTGCTATATTGTGGCGTATTTGGCGACTTTGTTCGCCAAGCCCTCGCCCGACAAATATGATTTCAAACATCTCCCGGAGGGCCTCTCCTGCCGGGTGATGGCAGTCTCGAAATTCGCAATCACCGTCGTCTGCATTAGGAATGCCAACGGGCACAAGACCAACGAAGTCCTCACGTTTCCATTCCACTATCGATTAGCATGCGGCTCATTCAACCAACTCCAAGATTTCGAGGGACGCTGCTATGGGAGGGACGATTTGCTCGCCGGTGATCGTATCGAACTCTTTCATAAGGTCGTCGAAAATAACATCGACTTCTGCATCGCTCTATGCATCAAAGAACGTCCGGGCGGGGTTATACCCCCGAGCCGAAGGTATCGCGTCGACGATTTTCAACCGTATCACGAACTTAAGAACGCACATTTAGCGGAACGATACGACAAAATACCTCTACCTCGCCATCTCGGCGTTTACGCTAGTCCTTAAACAAGTGAATCCCAGCTTGTCCCACCCTTTATTTCAACATCAGAACGAGGGCGTGAGCCCCCCCGGAGCCGCCTCTCTTTACGGACTGCTCGGTTCCACGGAGAATACATTTCCGCCCCGTCTCCTTTCTGCAACCCTTGCGTTCGGCGTTACCGCGGATCGGGACGTCCGGATCCCGACTTCGGTTGGCCCGCTTTTACGGGCGGAGTTCGGCGAGCAGCCGGAAGAACGT
>JANXTU010000462.1 GCA_025352235.1 Fimbriiglobus sp. | reverse complement strand
GACTGGCCAGCGCGGAGCCAATTGCGGAAAATAGTTTTCACTCGGAATCCTCTTCGGCGTACAGATCTGCGGGATGCGTCTCCATCCACAGACCCCGGAAACCGTCGAGGATTTCAAGCTTTTTGGCATTCCCAGAAAAATTGCGGGTCGAGATCACGCTTGGTTGAGGACTAAGACTTACTAAAAATCGCAATTTGTCTAACTTGTCTGTATCGCCATCTGGAATATCAGAGTTATAAATTGCTAAAAACCATTTTGCGAGTGGCCTAGTTTTCGCGGTGGTTACCAGCAGTGCATCGAGCAAACGAGAGAGCGAATCCCGACTTCTAAACTCTATCGGCAGAATCGATTTGCAATATTCGCGCAAGAAACTGTCGTCAGGAATCTCGTTTTTTAGGAGAGCTTCCCGCAGGACTTTGGAGATTCAGGAATCCAACGGAACGCTATCCACTTGAGCCTGTCGCCGATCTGATCCTGCTTCGACATTTGCCAATCTAAGACTTCAATTCGCAGGGAAAGATGCCCACGGAGCCGAATTGTCGGGAGCTCTCTCCGCCAATACTCTGCGATATACCCTCTACGATGCGCAAGAGGCCAAGATAAAAGAGGGGACGCTCTACCATCAACTGATCCGCTCCGGAGAAACCATCAAATGCGACATCAACTTATGGGACTTCGGAGATACCGCGAAAAAGACCAAGAAAGTTGTGATCCGGGCGAAGGAAGACACTGATCCTAATTCCGGGGCAAAGTTCGACGTGATCGTTCAGTACACCAAATACTCCGACATCCTCCTCACGCCGGAGAAGTACGTCGGCCAAAAAATCACCATCGAGGGCAAATTCCAAATCTGCAACACCGAGAACAGATCCTTCAACCTGGAACAGGGCGACCATCACATCAACATGTTTTACGAGAAATTGTCCAAGGACGACCAAGCGCACATCCTCGAGGTAAAGCAGTCCTCAGACAACTCGGTCACGGTGAAGGGCACTGTCCAACTCTACTCGAATGCAAAGAACACCTACTATCTCATGGCGTCGAGCATCTCCTGGTAGGGGTCGGGTGTGGCATCCAGGTCGGTGCGCTCGATCCGAGGAGACTCGGTCCGACGAAGACATCCTCAAGGTTGAACTCCAACGCTCCGCTGCGCGGACGAAATGCGGGCGAGATTTCGACGCGCATCTCGTCCGCCTTCGGATAAGATTCCGGTATCGTTCATTTCTCGTTTCCCCGCAGTGAGCGTCCCGCATGTCCAACCCGACTCCGAAAGTCGTGACCCCCGTGGCCGCGCAACCGGGGCGCGTCGTCACTCCCGTGGCCGCGCAACCCGCGGCGGCCCCCGCCGGCGCCGCGCCCGGGGTGGCCAAGTCGACCGTGGCCATGTCCACGGGGGCCTTCGCCAGTCCACACCCGATCAACGGCGACACGCCGGGGCTCGACTTGGCCGCGTCGGTGCCGGGCGAACCGCCGGCGAACCAGTTGTTCCGCACCGTCATGCGGCACAACGGCTCGGACTTGCACCTGAAGGCCGGTCTGCCGGGGGCGATGCGCCTCCGCGGCGTCATCCAGAAAATGGCGACGAAGGCGATCTCCCAAGAGGAGATGGAAAAGCTGCTCTACCCGCTGTTGAACGCGAAGCAGCGGATCGTCCTCGACGAAACCGGCGGGGCCGACTTCGCCCACGTCGTCGGCGCCGACGAATGCCGTTTCCGGGTGAACATCCTCAAGCAGCGCGGCCGGCTCGCGCTGGTCGCCCGCCGCGTCAACACGTCGATCCCGACGTTCGAAAAACTCGGCCTGCCGCCGAGCATCGAGAAACTTTGCCACTACGACCAAGGCCTCGTGATCCTCGCCGGCGTCACCGGCTCGGGCAAGTCGACCACCATCGCGTCGATGCTCGAGTACATGAACCAGCGCGAAGCGCTTCACATCCTCACCATCGAAGACCCGATCGAATTCGTCTTCGTCGACAAGATGTCGATTGTGAATCAACGCGAAGTCTACCTCGACGTCATCGACTGGCACACGGCGCTGAAGCACGCTGTGCGCGAAGACCCGGACGTGATTCTCGTCGGCGAAATGCGCGACCAAGAGACCTTCGAGGCCGGCGTCCACGCCGCCGAAACCGGGCACGTCGTCTTCGGGACGATCCACGCCAGTACCTCGGCGAGTACCATCAGCCGCATCTTGGACTTGTTCCCGCCGCTCCAACACCATGCCATCCGGCAGACGCTCGCCTTCAACTTGAAGGCCGTCGTGGCCCAGAAGCTCCTGCCGAGTATCAAGCCCGGCGTCAGCCGCGTGCCGTCGAACGAGATCATGATCATCAACCCGACGATCAAGGATCTGATCCTGAAGAGCAAAGATGACAAGCTGCTCGACGCCATGCGCATCGGCTTCTTGGAAGGGATGGTCGACTTCACGCAGAACTTGCTCGACCTGCTCAACCGCGGCGACATCGACCGGGCCACGGCGCTCGAGTTCGCCCCGAACCCGGAGCAACTGAAGATGGCCATCAAGGGCATCAAGGTCGCGGCGCCTGGGATTTTGTAGGAAGTGGGGAGTGCGGGTCGTGGCCTATCCGTGTGTGGATGACACCCGAACCCGTCCTTCCAAATAGAACGGTGTTGACACGCGTCAACACCGGGGTAGAGTTATCGATCTCATGGGACGCCCACGACATTCAAACGACCACCTTGAGCGCGCAGTTCAATATGCTGAAGCGCTAGGGTGGAGGGTGTCGATCTCGAATGGTCACGCATGAGGTAGGCTCTACTGCCCCAAAAGTTCTCGGGAGGGTTGTATTATCAGTGTCTGGTCAACTCCTCGAGTGCCAGAACATCACGCAAGACACATCAGGCAAATTGTCGATTCTTGTCCACACCGAGAAGGGTGCGAGCACGGAATCGAAGAAGAGGAGGGCGGAAAATGACTCAAAAGCAAGAATGCGTGCGAGAATACGATTTCGCACTGATATTGAGCGGCGTCCATGAATTGACAACCGAGGTTGAAGATGCCCTTTTCAAAGCAGGTTGTGACGACGCAACGCTCAGCATCCAGTACGGCAACATTTACATGGAGTTCTCCCGAACGTCTCCCACTCTGATTCAGGCCATTTTGAGCGCGATTCAAAACGTTCAGCAAGCCGACATCGGCGCTCAGGTGTGCCGTGTCAACGAATGCGATCTAGTAACACAGTCTGAAATTGCCAGACGCATTGACCGTACCAGACAAAGCGTTCATCAGTACATAAAAGGCACCCGCGGCCCCGGTGGTTTCCCGGCCCCAGTTTGTTATATGCCTGACGGCGTTCCCTTCTGGACATGGTGTTCGGTAAGTTACTGGTTGTGGCAGAACGATATGATTCGTCCAGATGAGCTAGAACGAGCACAAACGATTGCGGCGATCAACAATGCTCTTGAAAACTTATACCAACGGGTGCGGACTCCGGAAATCGTCGAAGCGGTGAACGATTCATTCGCGTCTTGCAGGTGAGCATTGTTCGTAGGCAGCACATTTTGTATCGCGAAGTCATCCACACACGGATAGGCCACTATCGAAATTCGGAGTGCGAAATGGAGTATCGGGTAGGCGACGAAACCCCAATGAAGCGGCGGAATCGATGAAGTACTTGATCGTCTTGGAACGCAGCGTCGATGGCTACGCCGCCTATTCGCCGGACTTGGACGGCTGCATCGCGGCCGCCGACACGCGCGAAGAAACCATCGCGCTGATGCGCGAAGCGATCGAGTTCCACTTGGAAGCGTTGGAGGAGAACGGCCAAGCCGCGCCCATCCCGCGTTGCGAATCGAGCTACGTCGAAGTCGGAGTCTGAGTTCAACTAAACGAATCACCCCACCTTTGGAGAACGCATCATGTTGGCGAAAGTTTTGGCGACGGCCCACGGCACGGCGGTCGGCGGTCGGAACGGGCATGCGACTTCCGACGACGGGTTGATCCATGTCGATCTTTCGGTGCCGAAGTCGATGGGCGGGCCGGGCCTGCCGAATACGACGACGCCCGAGCACCTGTTCGCCTGCGGCTACGCGGCCTGCTTCGGCGGGGCCTGCGAATTCATGGGCAAGCAGTTGAAGCTGGTCGCGCAAAGCTTCGAGGTCGCGGCCGAAGTCAACCTCGGCACCGTCGCCAGCGGGGCCTTCGGGCTCACCGTGACGCTGACCGTGAAAGTCGCCGGGCTCTCGCAAGCCGACGCCGAGACGGTCGTCGCCGCCGGCCACAAACTCTGCCCGTACTCCAACGCGATCCAAGGGAATGTCCCGGTGACGATCGTCGTCGTCGCGGTGTGATTCCAGCCGGGCCACTGCTTGACACCACGGCTGCTCTCCGGGGTCGCGCCGCCGAAAAAGGCCGGCTCCGCCGCGTGGTGAGCAAGATTTCGGCGTGGAAGTCCAAGGCTGGTGCAGTGAGTTCGAGGCGCGGAATGGGGCGGTGACGGTCGGTCACGGCGCAGGTGCATTAGCGAGCAGTGTTTGAACTTCGCGTATCAATTTTGGCAAGTGATTCTCGACGGCGCCCCAAACCATATCGTCCCGGATGATCGAATAGGCATGCACCAAGACGTTGCGAAAGCCAATGATGGCTTTTTTCCCCGTCAGGGAATCCACGGCGGTTCGATCCAGCTTCTCGGCTTGGGTCAGGGCCTCGCCAATGATGATGAACTCCCGCTCCACTGCGGCGCGGAGCATTTCATCGGACTCGTAGTCGGCGAACGATTTGCCGATCACAAACCGCTCGATGAGTCGACAAGCTTTGAGCACGTCGTACAGATATTTTGCGACCTCACGCTGCATAGAGCACTTTCCGATTCTCGTTGACGCTGCTCAGGAAGTAAGGATTCGCGATCGCCGCGGTTTCAACCAGATCGACTTTGCAGGCGAACAGATCTTCGAGCCCAAACCACAGATCGAAGTAAGAACTGCTGTGCTTGCCCGGCAGCAGCGGCTCGAAATCGACCAAAAAATCTAGGTCGCTGGTGGCGGGGTCGAACTTGCCGTTGGCCGCGGAACCGAATAGTTCCAGCGTGCGGACGTGGTGCGTCCGACACAGCTCCGCCAGTTCTTCCGCGCGTTCCGCGATAAGATCGATCATGGCTTCTCCCGCCGAGAATTCGTGGGCACACAAAAGTATACGCGGGAAGCCGTTTGCGAACGAGCTTGGAAGTTGCGGCGCCGTCGCGCACAATGTCCGGACGATGTCCTCGTCGGCCCGCGAGTTGCCATGTTCGTTCAACTGCTCCGCTGGATCGTCTGGTTCTCCGGGACGATCGTCTTCTGGATGCGCTACCGCGTGGCGGTCGTCGGCCAAAAGGAAGCCTTGGCGAAGCCGGGACCTTATCTGATTCTGCCGAATCACCCGGCGTATTCCGATCCGCCGAACCTCTGCCTGCAACTTTGGCCGGCGTTCCAATTCCGCCCGCTCGCTCTCGAAACGAATTTTCAAAACCCGTTGCTGCAACCGATCGGGTGGCTTTCGGGGGCGATCAAAATCCCCGATCTCGACAAAGCCTCCGGGGAAGCGCGCGGCCGGATGGAAGTCGCGATCGCGTCGATCGCGGGCATCCTGCGGTCCGGGCAGAACGTGCTGATCTGGCCGAGCGGCCGGTTGATGCGCGACGGTTCCGAGCGCCTCGGCGGGGCCCGCGCCGTCGCCGATCTCCTCGCGGCCGTACCGGAGGCGACGGTCGTCCTCGTCCGCACCCGCGGCCTTTGGGGTAGCATGTTCAGTTGGGCGGCGCGCGGCGCACGGCCGGCCCTCGTGCCGACGCTGTTCCGCGCCGTCGGCATGCTGCTTTCCAATTTGCTGCTGTTCGCCCCGCGCCGAAAACTGACCATGACGCTCGAAGCCTACTCGGCCGCCGAGCGCCCGCCGGCGGACAAATTGCAGTTGAACCCGTGGCTCGAAACTTGGTTCAACGCGGACACCGGCGGGCAACCGGAACGGCCGACTTGGGTGCCGTACCATTTTCTGTTCGGACCGCGCGAGTACGACTTCCCGCCGCCGCCGGCATCGGCCGCCCACGATTTGTCGAAGGTCAAGCCCGCGACAAAACAGGCCGTCGCCGAGATCCTCGCGGAACAATTGAAACGCCCGTTGACCGCGTCGGAGAACGCCGCCGCGACGACCTACGGCCAGCTCGGCATCGACAGTTTGGACGGCATGGAACTGGCCCTGCGCGTCGAGCAGCGCTTCGGGTTCAGCGGCGACGACGTGCCGAGTTCCGTGGGGGAACTCTGGGCGCTCGCCGAGGGTTTGATCGAACACGCCCCGTCGAAGCCGGCGCCGCCGGAATGGTTCCGACCTCCGCAGAAACTCCAAGACGTCCTCGTGCTCGGCGAGACGTTCGGCGAAGCTTTTATCAACCGGTGCATCCTCGACCGCCGGGACGTGGCCGCGGCCGACGACACCGCCGGGGTCCTGACGTACGAGAAATTGTTCGTGGCGAGCCGGGCGATGGCCGAGCGTTTCCGGCTGTTCCCAGAACCGAACATCGGCTTGCTGATGCCGGCGTCGGCGGCTGCGGATCTCGCTTTGGTCGCGCTCCACTTGGCGGGGAAACTCCCGGTGGTGTTGAACTGGACGACCGGACCGGGCAACCTCGAGCACGCGGTGGCGTTGACCAGCGTGAAGCGCGTCATCACGGCGAAGGCGTTCATCGACCGCACGCAGCTCGCAGTCCCCGGGGCGGAGTTCGTCTACCTCGAGCACGTCCGCAAATCGATCGGCCGGTTCGAACTGCTGAAGTCGCTGCTACTCTTCCGCTGGTTCCCCGCCGCGACGGCCCGCGCGGCGATGGCCCCCACCGTCCGCGATCCACACGCCCCGGCCGTGATCCTCTTCACCAGCGGCTCGGAGAAAGCGCCGAAGGCGGTACCGTTGACGCACGCCAACATCATCGCCAACATGCGGGCGTCGATCCCGAAGTTGGGGATCACCAAAAGCGACAGCGTGCTCGGATTTTTGCCGTTGTTCCACAGTTTCGGCCACACCGTCAGCGGTCTTTTCCCGCTGTTCGGCGGCGTGAAAATCGTCCACCACCCCGACCCGACCGACGCGGCCGCGCTCGTGCGGAAGATCGCCGGGTACAAGCCGACGCTCACGGCCGGGACGCCGTCGTTCATCCGGTATATCTTGGACCGGGCGAAGCCGGGGGAACTCGACTCGCTGCGGATCGTGGCGCTGGGGGCCGAGAAGTGCCCGGACGAAGTCTTCGAGAAAGGGGCGAAACTCGCCCCGAGCGCGAAGTTGATCGAGGGCTACGGCATCACGGAGTGCTCGCCGATTGTCTCGTTCAACCCGATCGAGGCCCCGAAGCGCGGGACCATCGGCACGCCGCTCGACGGGGTGAAACTGCGCGTCGTCGATCTGGAAACGAATCGGCCGGTGCCCGCCGGGCAGATGGGGATGCTGCAAGTGGCCGGGCCGAGCGTCTTCCCCGGCTACATCGGATACGACGGTCCGTCGCCCTTCGAGGAGGTCGACGGCGAGCGTTACTACATCACGGGGGACTTGGTCTCCATCGATGCCGAAGGGTACATCGTTTTTGAAGGTCGGTTGAAACGGTTCCTGAAAGCCGGCGGGGAGATGATCTCGCTCCCGGCGCTGGAAGAGCCGTTCGCGAAATTATTTCCGCCCACGGACGATGGCCCCCGCGTCGCGGTGGAGGGGATCGAAACACCCGAAGGCCGGCGGATCGTGTTGTTCGCGACGGAGGACTACGAACTCCGCGCGGCCAACCAATTGCTCTTCTCGGAAGGGTTCCGCGGGGTGATTCGGCTCGACGAGGTTCGCCGGATCGAAAAAATCCCGGTACTGGGGACGGGGAAGACCGATTACAAAGTGCTGCGGGCGCGGATTGCGCCCGGGTCGCCCTGAGATCGCCCCCGGAGTTTTTCGGATTCCGGGCGAATCTCGCCGGTCGCGATGTCCTATCATATCGGTATCTGCGAATCGTCCGGTCGTCGACCGTGCGGGCTTTCGCACCGGCCTCCGTATCGAAGTCGCCAGAGGATTGTTCATGGTCTCGGATGGTGCCGTCGTCTCCCCAGCACCCGCGGCGAAGCAGCCGATCAAGTGGGGCACGATTTTTTGGGTTTCCGCGATTCACTTCGGCGCGATCTTCGCGCCGTTCACTTTTAGCTGGTCGGGCCTAGTCGCGTTCTTCGCGCTCTACGTCCTCACCGGCTTGGGCATCACGCTCGGTTTCCACCGGTTGCTCACGCACCGCAGCTACAGCACGTGGAAACCGATCGAATACGCCCTCACCCTGTTCGGGATTTGGGCGAACGAGGGCGGCCCGCTCCGCTGGGTCTGCACGCACCGCCTCCACCACACGCACTCCGACGAAGAAGAAGATCCTCACTCGCCGAAGGAAAAAGGATTCTGGTGGGCCCACGCGGCATGGTGGATGCGCGACGACCCCAAAACCGACGGCCCGATCGAGACCTTGTTCAACGTCAAAGACTTGGCCCGCGATCCCGTCCACCGCTTCTTCCAACGGACCCACGCGTTCTACCTGCCCCTGCTAGCGGTGCTCGTGTTCGGCGCCGGCTATCTGTTTAATGAAATCTTTGGCCTAGAAAGCTCGATCTACACCGGCGCTCCCGCCAGCAGCCTCGAGATCGCGACCTCGTGGCTTATTTGGGGCATGTTCGTCCGCACCGTGTGGGTCTTGCACACGACCTGGTTCGTGAACAGCGCCAGCCACATTTGGGGTTACCGCAACTTCCAGACAACCGACGACTCCCGCAACAATTGGTGGGTTGCGGCTTTGACCTTCGGGGAAGGCTGGCACAACAACCACCACGCTTACCAACGCTCGGCTCGCCACGGCCTCCGCTGGTGGGAAGTGGATGTCACCTACGCTTGCATCCAAGTGATGGCGGTATTGGGCCTTGCCCGCAATATCCACGTCGCGCCGAAACCGCACGCCAAGCCCGGCTCGCGGAAAGCGAGCTGGCGGATTTTGTTCCCGCTCAAGCAGCGCAACCGCCGCAGTGGCGTTAGCCAACGGTAGTGATGCATCGGTTGTGAACTTGAAACGGCCGGAGGGAACAGACCCTCCGGCCGTTTTTTTCTACAACAGCGTCGATCCATCGATCTCTGTCAGGTGCTTGCGATGTTCACCCTCTCCGCGTTCGCCGATGAAATCTCCCCCGACCCCGCCGAGCAGATCGCGGTTCTGAAAGCTTGCGGGGTCCGGTGCATCGAGTTCCGCTCCATCGACAAAACCAACGTGTTGAAGTTGAGCGACGCCCGCTTGGTCGAGTTCAAAACGATGCTCGACGGCGAGGGTCTGACACTCTCGGCCATCGGGTCGCCCGTCGGCAAAATCGCCATCGATGCCCCGTTCGATCCGCACCTCGATCTGTTGAAACGGGCCATCGAGATCGCCGAAATGTTCGGCACTCCGAACATCCGCATCTTCAGTTTCTACCCGCCGGCCGACGCGCCGTGGGACGGGGACTGGGCCCCGCACCGGGGTGAAGTGCTGCGCCGGATGCGCGCCATGGCCGACCTCGCCGAGAACTCGGGGGCGATGTTGTTCCACGAGAACGAGCACCGCATCTACGGCGACTCCCCGGAGCGCGTCGCCGATATTTTCACGTCGGTGCCGTCCCCGGCGCTGCGGGCCGCTTACGACGCCGCGAACTGGGTCTTCTGCGGGTATGATCCCGTCGACGGCTGGAATCGCACCAAAGAGTTCACGTCGCACTTCCACATCAAAGATTGGAAGAAGCCGCGGGGCGACGAGGGCCACGGGCACGGCGTGATCCCCGGCACCGGCGACGGGCAAGTCGCCGTCAGCATCCGCGAGGCGGTGACTCGCGGCTACGCAGGCTTCGCCGTGATGGAACCGCATCTCCGCGGTGGCGGGCCGACCGGCGGCGTCACCGGGTCGGACCTGTTCCCGTATGCGGTGCAAGCGCTCCGCCAAATCCTCGCCGACTGCGGGGCGACCGAAGCCTGATGCGACGACTTCGGTGTGGCAGGCCTCTTCGAGGCCGGTGCCCGACCGGGCATAAGAGAACTCAACAATCACCGCGCGGCCTTTTCGGTTCGGGCACCGGCCTCGAAGAGGCCTGCCACACCGGAGCATCGTCCAATCCCCGATCAAAGTTCCATGCTCAACGTCCATCTGCGCTTCACCGATGCGGCCTCGAAGAACCCACTCCCCGTCCGACTGCGGATCACCGGGCCGACGGGTGGGACGTTCGTGCCGCTGGGCCGGCTGCCGATTTTCCCCTGCGGTCGCGGCGAAGAACTCGGCGGCCACGTCCGTCTCGGTGGCGAAAACTTCACCTATAGCGACGGCGGCTGCGAAGTCCCTCTGCCGGCCGGCGTGCCGTTGCGCATCCGTGCGAGCCACGGTCAGGAATACGAATTCCTCGACCGCGAAGTGACCCTCAAGCCGGGGCAGTTGGCCCTGCGATTCGAGTTGAACCGCTGGACCGATTCGAGTTGGGACGACTGGGTCCGCAGCGACTCGCGGGCGCATTTCGTATCGCCTCACGCGGCGGCGCTCGATGGCGCGGCCGAGGGACTCGATGTCGTGAACGTGCTGGCGCGGGCATCGTCGGTGCTCGCCCGGGACGGCAACACTTACCCCGTCTTCAGCAACCTCCACGAGTTCAGCGGGCCGGAGCCGGCGCTGATCGCGCACGGTTGCAAAGTGATCGTCAACACGCTGAATACGCACCCGATGCTCGGTTCGCTCGGGCTTTTGAACAGCCACCGCGTCGTCCACCCGCTCGCCTTCGGAGGCGTCGACGGCCCGGACGATTGGAGCCTGTGCGATTGGGCCGATCAATGCCATCGCAAGAACGGCCTCGTCATTTGGGTCGACGCCTTCCGCCCCGAAGCGGGGTTGATGGGCGGCGAAGCGCTCGTCGCCTTGGTCCTCGGCAAAATCGACGCCGTCGAATTCGATTCCGGCCCGCGCACGCAGCCGTTCCTCCCTTGGCTCTACCGCCTCTGGAA
>JANXTU010000456.1 GCA_025352235.1 Fimbriiglobus sp. | reverse complement strand
GAATGAGCGACGAGAGAGGACTCGCCTAGATTCGCGGGTGGCCGCGCCGCTGGCAAGGGGATTCTCCCAGTTGCGGCGGTTCCCGCTAAGTTGAGTTCCAAGGGATTCCGCATCCGTGGGCTTCGCTGTGGGCGCAAGTTTTGCAACGGGGCCCATTACTTTGATTGCCGCGGGTATCGGGATCGGGCGAGTCGTCGGGGCCGTTCCGCGGCGAGACAATCACCTTCGGAGGTTTCTTCTCATGTTCCGCTCTACGCTTTGCATCGCGGCGATGTTGGGGGTCGGTTCGGCTCTCCGCGCCGGCGAGTTGGACGGCGATCCGCCCGTTCAGAAGTCCACCCCGGCCGCCGCCGTCTCGAAAGTTGCGGCGACCGAGCTTGACGGAGAAACGCCCACGGCGGCCCACCGTCGCGGCGGTTGGGGTTACGGCGGGGGTTACCGTGGTGGCTACGGCATCTCGGTCGGCTTCGGCCGCGGCTACGGTTACGGCGGGGGCTACAACAGTTTCTATGGCAATGGCTTCGGTAACGGCTTCGGCAACTACTACGGCGGGTACCAAGGGTATTCGAGCTACTACGGTGGCTATAGTTCCTACTACCAACCGTCGTTCGTGAGCTACTCGAACTACGGGTACTACCCGAGCTACTACGGCGGCAACTGCTGGTGAATGCCGGCGAGAGGCGGGCCGAGCGCCCGCCTCTTTTTGTTGAACACCACGATGCGCTCAATCCGAGTCCCACCATGCTCCGCACTTTCGCCGGCATTGCCGTTATTCTTTCGGCGGCTTTAGTGCTGATCGCGGCCGAGCCGCTCCCCGCCACCCCCGTCTCGGCATCCAAATTGACGAACGCCGAGAGCGCCCGCCGCAAACTCGGCTTGTACGCGAATTACCCGTCGGTGCCGACGATCGGCCGGGTGAAAGTCGCCATCCTCGATTCCGGTTTCGACCGCATTGACGGCAAACGCCCGTATCTCCCCAAAAGCGCCGTGCTCGTCGAACACTACGATCGCGCATTCATCGAGAAATTCAAACTCGGCGAGCCCGACTTCCAGAAGCCGTTCGTCCCCGGTGAATCGCACGGGCGCCTGATGGCGCAGATCGTCTGGGCCGCCACCGGCGGTTCCGCCTTCGGCCCGCAATTCTACTTACTCAACGCGAACGGGCCGACGCTCTTCCGCCGGGCGGTGCGCTACGCCATCGAACAAAAAGTCGACGTGATCCTGTTCAGCGGGACGTTCGAAGGGGCGGGAAATTTCGACGGCCGCGGGCCGATCAATACGGCCGTGGACGACGCCGTCGCCGCCGGGATCATTTGGGTCAACGCCGCCGGGAACTCCGGGGGGATGGTCCACAACGGCCCTGTGAATATTGACGGCGACGGCTTTTTGAAACTCCGCACCGGCACCGATCCGACGGCATTGCGCTTCGCCAATCGCCTCGATGAAAACGCCGTCACGATCACGTTGACCTGGAACGATTACAAAGAGGTCGAAGACGCGGGGACGGACAAAGACCTCGACCTCATCGTCGAAGATTGGCTCGGTCGCCCCGTCGGCGAAAGCAAGTTGAAGCAGGTGCCCGCCGGGGCGGTCGCCGGGGTCGGGGAAACTAAAAACCCGCGAGAACGGCTCGTGCTCGCGGATCTGCCCGCGAAACCGGCCGGCGAAGAGTATCGCATCCGCGTGAAGGCGAAGAGTGCCAACTTCGGCCCGCTCGACCGCATCCGGATCTTGGTTTCGTCGAGTCGCACCGCCGCCATGACCGACCCCGACACGGGCAAGCCCCTCGTGCCGGTGGAATTCCTCGACGCCTCCAAGAGCGGGGAAATTTACCCCCCGGCCGATCACGCCGGTGTCCTTGCCGTCGGCGACTCGAGCTTGCAGTCGGCCGTCGGGCCGACCGTCGATGGGCGCTTGAAGCCCGACGTGATCCTCGGCGATTCCGTGGCCCGCTTCAGCAACGGCGACGAATCGATCGGTTCGTCGAACGCGGCCGCGTACTTCGCCGGAGTCGTCGCGGTCCTCCGGGCTACCGAACCGGGTCTGACCACCGGGAACGTGCGCGATTGGGTCCGGCAACTCGACCGCAAGAAAACCCCGGTCGATGCGCGGGTGCGCGTCGCCGAAGACCGCGTGACCGAACCGGCACCGTTGTCGCCGAACCAAGAGCGGGCGATGCGCTACGCAAGCATCGCGCTCGAAGAAAAGCGCCGCCGCGGGGAGGTGAATCCGGAGGTCATCGTGTCCAATCCCGGCGGCACGGTTGTGGTACGACCCGGCGGTGTCGAACCGGCCGTCCGCCCGGTCGGGGCGAAAGCCGAGCCGGCGTTGAAAGAGGCGGTCCTCCACGCTCCATGGATCACCCCGACGCCGCGCGAGTTGGCCGCGCTCATCCGGGGCCGCTAATGATTTCGGCGAACGAACCGGCAATTCGTATGTCAAGCCTTAGTGAGCTTGACCTGCCGCTCCGGTGATTCGCCATGCTTTCCCTATCGCAATTGCTGTCCGACCTGGTTCGGTTGCCATCGGTGAATCCGATGGGTCGTACCGATTTGCCTCCCGAGATTCTGTTCGAATCCCGCGTCATCGACCGCTGGGAGGCCGAGCTACGGACGCTCGGTGTTCAAGTCCGTCGGCAGCCGGTGGCGCCGGGGCGGGACAACTTGATCGCCACGTTCGAAGGGGGCGGCTCTTCGACCATCTTGCTCGAAGCCCACACCGATACTGTCCCCGTGGACGGCATGACCATCGACCCGTTCGGCGGCGTCATCGAAGGTGGCCGGCTGTACGGTCGCGGGGCCTGCGACGTGAAGGGCGGCGGCGTGGCCATGTACGGGGCCTACCGTCGACTGGTGCTGGAGAAGCCCGCCAACGCCCCGCGAGTGATCCTGGCTTTCACCGTGGATGAGGAACACACTTTCCTCGGAGCGCAAGCCCTCGTGAAATCGGGATTGAAGGCCGACTTCGCCATCGTCGCCGAGCCGACGAGCCTGAACATCGTGCGGTCGCACAAAGGCGTCGTCCGCTGGCAGATCGAAACCACCGGCCGCGCCTGCCACAGCTCGAAGCCGCAAGACGGGATCAACGCCGTCTATCGGATGGGCGGCATCTTGACGGCCATCGAACGCTACGCCGCGGAATTGCAGGCGCGGACACCCGATGCGAATCTCGGCGCGCGGACGCTCGTCGTCGGCACGATCCGCGGCGGCGTCAGCCCGAACACCGTCCCGGATCGCTGCATCATCGACATCGACCGCCGCCTGCTGCCGGGGGAATCGGCGACCGAGGCCATCGACGATCTGAACCGATATTTGCAGGGATTCGAATTCGCCGCGCTGCCGCCGAAGCTCGCTTGCCCGCCGTTATTGCCAAACGGTGGTGACGATTGCGTGGCCCGCTTGGGCGCCGCCATCGACCGCGTCCGCGGCCGGCACGAGGTGTGGAATGTCCCCTACGGCACCGACGCCAGCACGATCCAAGAAGCGGGCATCCCGGCGGTGGTGTTTGGCCCCGGCGACATCGCCCAAGCCCACACTAAAGACGAATGGATCGATCTCGCGGAATTGGAAGCCGCCGCCGAGGTGTTGTTCGGGTTTTTGACTTCGAGCTTCACCGGTCAACCTCCCCCATGACGATGTCCAGGCTGCCGATAATCGCGGGGAGGTCGCCGAGGAGGACGCCCTTGCAGAGTTCCTCGATCACGCTGAGGTTGCTGAAGCAACCCGAACGCGCCCGAACGCGGAGTGGGACCGCGTCCTTGTTCGGCCGGGCGACGATGTGGAAGCCCATTTGGCCCCGGGGGCATTCGGTTTCGAGGTAGATTTCGCCGGGGGTCAACATGCGGGGCGGTTCGACCCGGTGCGAGTATTTCGTTCTCGCCAATTCGTTCAATCTTGCGTCTTCCAATTTGACTTCGTCCGGCTGTAGCTTATACTTCCGTTCAGTGGATTGTTCCCGGATTCTGACCCATTCTTTTTGCAAGGCCTCGTACTTGTCCATGGCCTGTTCGCAGAGTGCGATGCTCTGGACGACTTCCAACATCCGCACGTAAAAGCGGTGCCAGCAATCGCCGATCACCGCTTCAGGCGGAGCCTCGGCGAACGGCGGAATCGGGATGCCGAATTCGTATTGCTCGTAGCCGCTGTAGGGTTCGGTCTTGCGGAGATCCCAATCGGGGTCGCCATTGCGTTTGTCGAGCGAGCCGCGCAGCACCGGGCCGGTGCAGCCGTAATTTAAAGCCAGTTCCTTCGACAAGATGCCGATGCCGGCGGTGCGCTTCACGAAGATCCGGTTGTTGGTCAGCATCCCGTGGTACTCGGGGATGCGCGGCTTGAAATCCGTCAGGAACTTGCGGCAGCAACCGAGCCAGCCGTCGGGCAAATCGTCGTGGGCGCCGCCGATGGTGAGGTAGCTGTAGGTGAGGCGTGCCCCGCAGACGGCTTCGAACAAGTCGAGAATTTGTTCGCGTTCGCGGAAGGCGTACAGGAACGGGCTGAAGCTACCGAGGTCGAGGCCGTAGGCTCCCATGCCGACGAGGTGCGAGGCGATGCGGTTGAGTTCGACGATGAGCACGCGGAGGTGCCGGGCTTTTTCGGGGATCACTGTGCCGCAGAGTTTTTCCACGGCGAGCGAATAGCCGAGGTTCATGTTCATGGCCGCGAGGTAGTCCATCCTGTCCGTGTAGGGGATGAACTGGATCGCCGTGACGTTCTCGCCAATCTTCTCGGCGCAGCGATGCAGGTAACCCAAGTGGGGGACGACGTCTTGGACGATCTCGCCATCGGTACGCAGCACGAGGCGTAAGACGCCGTGGGTACTAGGGTGCTGGGGCCCCATGTTGACGAGCATTTCGTCGGTGCGGACATCGAATTCAACGAGTTGGCTGGTCATAGGTATCGGCGCTCGCGTTGCTCGCGGCGAAGACTCTTCGCCGCGAGCAACGCGAGCGTCAGCTTTCAAATGGAGTCACCAAATTCCAATTCTGTTTCTTCTTGCCTTCTTTCAGCGGATTGTCTTCAACATAGCGGATCGTTTGTCGTACGCGAGCCTCGTTGAAGAGATAGACCTTCCAACCGCCGCGTTGCCAGCACTTGGGGACGGCGCCGTCTTCATCGAGAAGTTGCTGGAACGGGTGAATGCCTTCCACCTTGAGTTGCTTCGTGGCATGTTTCTTCAACCTGATTGAAAGTACGTGCGAGTCAATTTCGCTCGGGCCGACGACCAAATGCACGTGATCCGGGAGCACGGTGCAGGCGAAGCATCGGATGTCGACTTCTTTCAGCAGTTCGGCAAAACCTCGCGCGACGGCGCGGGCTTGGATGCCGTTGAACAACACGCCCGGGCGCAGCAAATGCTTCTTCGCTTCCAATCGCGAGCGTCGGTTGTGCGAGACTCGGCCGCGCGACTTCGTCCGGTCTTCGACGAAGGTGGCGGGGCCGAAGGGTTGTAATTCCGGGGCCCAGACGTCCGTCGAACCGGAGCCGCGTGGGTCGTTCGGCAGCCAGAAGCCATAGGCCCCCCAGCAGAGGTGCACGGCGAGGATGTCGTTCATGCCTCATACCACTTCAGCAGGACCCATTCAAGCAGCCAGCCCAACAGGTTTAAACTGGTGTCGCGGTCGTCGCGGCCGGGGTCGAATTCGCTGATCGAGACGCCGACAACGTTCTCCGCGTCCCAGGCGGCGGTCAACACTCGCAGCACCGCGAGCGGGTGCAAGCCGAAGGACATCGGTTGATGCACCGCCGGCAAATGGGCCGGGTCGAAGACGTCGACGTCGATGTCGATCCAGACGCGCTTCGCTTTGTGGACGCGGGCGATGAGGTCGTTCGTCACGCGCTCGGGATCGGTGGCCACATCGACGGCCGAGAAGGTTTTCGCGAAGGTCGCCTCGAACTCTTTCGCGTGCAAAAACAAATCGCGATGGCCGACGTTGACGATCTGCGGCAGCGTCTCGTCGCTGTGGAGCAGGAAATTGCCGCAGGCCGGATTCGGCATGACGTCGTGGAGTTGGTAGATGTCGAGGTGGGCGTCGAGTTGAATCACGAGCGCGCTCCCGGCTTTGTCGCCACCGAGTTCCTCGTAGACGGGGAGAACCGACAAATGATTCCCCCCGAGCCAGATGACGCGCTCTCCGGCTCGGAGCGCCTGCTTCACGGCCTGCCGGCCGGTGTTTTTCCAAAGGTTCAGCGACTTGGTCGTGCGGAAGGTCACGTCCTTCACCGTCACGAGGCCCTTGTAGGCATCGCAGCGGATGGGCCTTTTCTCGAGTGCGTTGTCGTCGAACATTTCGCGCAGGGCGTCGCCGAGCAGTTCCGCGCCGGCGCCGGTGCCGGTGCCGCCGAACAGGTCGAAGGGGAAGACGATGACCGACGCGTGTGGTTTTTGTTTCGATTGCGGCATGATTCGTCCTTCGTTCGTCGGGCGGGCTTTTGTAGGATGACGGAAAGCCGGTGAATTCTCCACTGCGAAACCCCCGAATCAATATGAACCCGCCGCTTTTCCGAATGACGCCCGACGGTTGCTACCTTGCCCACAGCGCGACCGTCACCGGCGATGTCCGGATGGCGGCCGGGGTCAACATCTGGTTCGGGGCCGTCCTGAGGGGCGATGTCGCGCCGATCACCATCGGGGAGAACTCGAACATCCAAGACGGCGCGATCGTCCATTGCGACTTCGATATTCCGCTGGTCATCGAAGAGGACGTGGTCGTCGGGCACGCGGCCGTCGTCCACGGGAAGCGTGTCGGCGCCCGCGTGCTGGTCGGCATCGGCGCCCGGCTACTCACCGAGTCGGACATCGGCGAAGACAGCATCATCGCCGCCGGGAGTGTGGTGCCGCCGGGGATGGTGGTACCGCCCCGGAGTTTGGTGATGGGCATCCCCGGTAAAATCGTACGACAAGTGAAGCCCGAAGAAATCGAACGAACCCGCGCCACGAACGAACGCTACCGGATGCTCGCCCGCCTGTACGCCGCCGGGGGGTTCCAGTGAATGAGTGGTCGCGCCGGAGCGACATCGACGCCAAACAAGCGATCCTCGGCCGGGTGATCGCCGAGTTGAACTGCGAAGCCGTCGTGCTGTTGATGCCGGCTCACGTCGCGTGGTTCACCAGCGGTATGAACGTCCGCGGCCTCATCGCCGACGGCGAGCGTCCCGGTATCTACACCAACGGCCGACAACGCTGGTTGCTGTGCAGCAACACGGACACCCAGCGGTTGTTCGACGAAGAACTCGATGGTCTCGGGTTCATGTTGAAAGAATGGCCTTGGCCCAGTGGCCGGGCGACGCTGCTCGGCGAGCTGGTCGCGGGGAAGAACGTCGCGACGGACCGGCCCTTCCCCACGATGCCTTTGGTGAACGAGAAATTGCGCCCGGAGTTGCGGCCGCTGATGCCGTCGGATGTCGCGCGGTTGCGCGACCTCGGCGGCTTGGTGGCGCACGCGTTGGAGGCGACGGCGCGAAACACGGAACGGGGCGAGACCGAGCAAGACATCGCGGGAGCGTTGGCCCACCGCATTTTCCACAAAGGCGCCGAAGCCCACGCGATCAGCGTCACGGCGGGCAACCGCACCCGCCAATTCCGCCGCGCCGGCTACAGCGCGGCACCGGCGGACGGGGTTTGTACCCTCCAAGCTACCGGCTTCCGCGATGGGTTGTACGCCACGGCGAGCCGGACGATCAGTTTCGGAGAGCCTTCCGCCGAGTTCCGCACCGCCTACGAAGCGGCCTGCAAAGTCGCGGCGATCGACCGGCATATCGCGGAGCCCGGCGGCACCATCGCGGCCGCCGTCGACACCGCGAGTAGCGTTCTGAAGAACACACCGTACGAACACGAATGGCGCCTCAGTCCGGCCGGGTACGGCACCGGTTGGTTCCAAGCCGACGAATTGCGCAAAGCTGGACTCGACGAGAAATTTGTGGAGAACCAAGCCATCGTCTGGCAGGCCCGCATCGCCGATGCCGGCATCGTCGATACGGTGCTCGTCGGCGCGGATTCTTGCGAAGCGATCACCCCGCCGACGCAGTGGCCCTACAAGAGAATCACTTTGGCGGGGACGACCTTCGACATCCCCGACCTGCTGGTGCTGTGAAGTCGACGGCTACTTCTTCGGGGCGGCCACGTCATAGCAGAGGAGCACGCCCATGTCGCGGAGGTAGAAGCCGCCGTTGGCGACGACGGGGTGGGGCCAACCCGGCGTCTTGGTCTTCTCGGGTTGTTTGAATCGGCCTTTCTCGGCGTAGGCTTTCGGGTTCGCCTCGACGAGGGCGACCTCGCCGCTGCTGTGCCCGCGGACGTAGAGCCGGCCATCGGCGTAGCAGACCGACGCGGGGCCGACCGATTTGTCTTTCCACTGGATCGTCCCGGTAGCGAACTCCGCGCAGAACAAATTGGCGCCGGAGAACCCGTAAAGATAGCCGTCGAGCAGGACCGCCCCGCCGATGCCGGGGGCGACGTTCTTATCGAAATAGACTTCCTTCGCGGTGACGCTTTCGCCGTCCGCTTTCAACGACACCAAACCGCCCCCTTTGCGGGCCCCGGCGACGAAGACCGAGTCTTTGTAAACGACGGGCGTCAACATGCTCGCGCCTTGATCTTGGGTCGCGGCATACTTCCACAGGAACTTGCCGGTCTTGGCGTCGACGCCGATCAGTGCATTCCGCATGTATTGCACGTACTGCTTCTTCCCGCCGACTTCCACGGCCATGATGCTGGCGTAATCGGCAATGTCCCCACCCGGGACTTCGGACTTCCAGATCACGCTGCCGTCGGATTTCTTGAGGGACGCGAGCGTCGCCTTCTTACCGCCGGGCGTACAGATCACGGCGTCGCCATCGACGAGCACCGACTCCGTGTAGGCCCAACTGCCGACGGCGCCGTCGAAGTCTTTGGCGAGGTTCTTGTGCCAGATCACGGCGCCTTGGATGTCAACGCAATTGAGTTCGCCGTCGGATGCGAGGCAGTAGAGTTTGTCGCCGTCGACGGTCGGGGTGGCGCGGGTGCCGGGGTATTGCGGCCCGCGGTTGACGCCGATCTTGCCAATCTTGGTGGCCCACGATTCCTTGCCGGTTTTCTCGTCGAGCGCGACGACTAGTTCGTCTTTCTCACGGGTGGTTTGGATATACACGACGCCCTTCACCACGGCCGGCGCCGAGTACCCGGTGCCGAGGTCGGTAATCTTCCAACGCAGTTTCGGGCCGTCCTTCGGCCACTCTTGAAGTAAGTCCGCATCTTTCGAAATGCCGGTGCGGTCCGGCCCGCGCCACTGGGGCCAATCGGCGGCTACTGCTGACAGTGAAAGAGCGACGACGGCGAACGCCGAGGTGAATTTGCGAAGCACGGGCGGGCCTCCGGGGATCGGGTGACACGGAAGCAGTATAGCCGGACTGGAGGCGCATAGTCATGAGCGAGCAAACGCTGATCCGCGTCGGGAACGAAGAACGCGGCGATCGCGGAAGTCGCACCGGGCTTGATCGGATCACTTGCCACCGACGCGGAAGACATTGTTCTTCTTAACGGTCGCGGTTCCCCTTCGGCCGTCGGCGAACTCGAGGTGACCGTCTAACAATGACCCGCGGTTTGCATCTTTCGGGATCGCGATTTCGCAAGTGACGACGTCGCCGATGCGGGCGAGTTTGGCTCCCTCGAACGGACCGATGACCACGCGGTTCGGAATTCCGGCCGGTACGCTGCCCGCTCTCAATTCGATTCTCACGAGGTGGCTTTCGCCCCGTTCCGCCGTACCGGGCTTCACCGATACGATTGCGGCGCCCTCGGGGCTCTCGCCCGATTGCGTGTCCTTGATCGCCCCGGCGCCCGCGCGGCCGAGGGCGCGGCTGTTCGAAGTTTCGACGACCCCGGCATACCCCCCGAGCATGTACGGAAACTTCTCCGGCGTGGCGTGGTAGTGGTAGCCGCGATCCGCGTCGAAATGACCGTTGCACACGTCGAGGGCCTTTTCTCCTTTCAAATCCTTCGCCATCACTTTGGCGTCGTCGTAGGGGCCGTAAACCGGGTAGCCGTCCCACGCGAAGCCGATGACGGGCGAATGGGAGTCGCCGTCGTCCGGAAAGGGGGTCTTCACGCAACTCGGATATTTGTGATAGTGGTACACACCCGATTGTTGCGGGTGGCCGCAGCAGGAGTCGAACCAGACTTCCGAATACCCGGCGACGGCGTTCATGCCGCCCATTTCGAAGGGGTTGAAGAAGACGACGCCGTTGATGGCCGTGCCGATCGCCCCCATCGGTACCGGGGTGATGGTGTCGCTCGGCTTCGGCACGAGCGGGAGTTTGAAGGTCATGTCTTGGACGCGGATCGTATTCGGATTGCCGCTGTTCGGGAATTTGGCCGTCGGGTGATTTGGCAGATTCTGCGACTTCAGGATCAGGAACTTCTCGTCGTGCTCGATTCGCAAATCGGGGATGCCGTCTTTGTTCGAGTCGCCGAGTTGGTTCGAAAAGAGATCGACGAACCTTGCGCCGTCGCGGAAAAAATAGATGTTCGGCTTGCCTTCCCGAACGAACCATCGGCCACCGATGGATTTCAACCCGGTCGGCGTCGCCGGGGCGGGGTTTTCTTTTCCGGAACCGAAGTTCGGTTTCGAGGTCGTGTCGGTTTGGCCGCCGCCTTCGCCGCCGGGAGGGCCACCGCCGGGTGGGCCACCGGGCATCGGCGGGCGGATTTCGCCGATCTTTTTCTTCTGCTCTGCAGTGAGGATCTTGTCGAGCTTGGCCTTCAAGTCTTTTTCGAGTTCGTCGATCTGATTGCGCTGCTTTTCGGTCAGGTCCAAACCGTCCTTCACAAAGGGCGGGAAGATTTGGCCGATCTCGTAGCGGGGCGGTCCGCCCTTCTCAGCTCCCCCGCCGCCGGGACCTTTGCCCACACCCCCCTTTTTCTCCCCGCCCGGGGGCGGCTGGGATGTGGCCGTGAGGGCCAACGCCGCGAACGTGACCGAGAAACTCAACACGGCGACCAGACTGCGTTTCATGGAGGCTCCCAAATGGGGATATTGCGATAGAGATAGAGTCACGGAAACCGGCGCGATACCGCCGCGGCGGTCGGACTTAAATTTCTACCTCGCGGCCCATTCCCTTCAGTCTGGCCAGATCGACGACCTTCACCGCCACGGCGATGTCTTGGATGCCCAGGCCGAGGGATTTGAAAATCGTGATGTCGTCCGGGGATTCACGGCCGGGGTAGCGGTTCACCAGCACGTGGGCGAACTCCTTGACGTCTTGCCAACCGAACACGTGCTCGCCCATCGCCGCAACGAAGTCGCCCGCTTCTAGCCGACCCTGATCTTTGCTGTCGATGGTGATGAGCTTTGCCCGGCGGAAGACTTCGACATCGGCCTCGGCGCTCGTCAAATAATTCGACCCCATCAAATTCACGTGGGTGCCCGGCGCGAGCCATTCCCCGAAGAGCACCGGCGTCCGCGACGACGTCGCCGCGATGACGATATCGCGACCCTCCACCGCTTCGCGGGGGGTGTTCACCGGTTCCACGTCAAACCCGCAGACGTCGCTCATTTCGGCGGCGAACGCGGCGCGTTTGGCTTCGTCGCGGCCGAACACCTTCGCGCTGCGGATCGCGCGGACTTTGCAGACCGCTTCCAGTTGGGTGCGGGCTTGCCGACCGGTGCCGATCAATCCCACCGTGGCGGCGTCGGCGCGGGCGAGCTTTTTCGTGGCGACGCCGGTGGCCGCGCCGGTGCGGACTTGCCCGAGGAAGTCGGCGTCGATGATCGCGGCCAGCCCGCCCAACTTCCCATCGAACAGGTAGACCTTGAACTGCGGGTAAAACCGGCCCGTGGTGTAGGCCTTGAAGCCGAGGGCGCCGAGCGTCTTCGCCGCGGCGGGCAGGACGTGCAACATCACGGTGTCGGTCTGGCAGCGCTGCCGGGGGATGTTCACCGCTTCGTCGAGCGCCAGCTTGCGGAACGACGCTTCGACTGCGGTCAGCGCGAGGTCCATCGTGAGGAGCGTCCGCACGTCGTCTTCGGCGAGGGTGAACAGGGGCATGGGACGATCCTGGCGGAGTCGGAGTTGAAATAAGAATTTGACGCGCTGGCGCCGGGAAGTCAATCGACGATCTCGCGGGGAAATCCGAACATCAGTTCCCAAACCGCGACCCCCAACAGCAGAAACGCGCCGATCGGCTGTAGCGACGACATCGAAAATTCCGGATCCTGCGGGAACGCTCCGCGCAACACGCCAGCCACCAGTAGGGCAATCCCGAGCGCGGCGGCCAATCGCGCCGCGCGGGGGAGTCGAACCCCGACCAGCAACCAACCGACCGGCGCGAGGATGGAATAGGTGTTCGACTCCGTAGCCGGGCCGAAGAGCACCATCCAGAGCAGGCCGAGCACGAGCGTACGGGCATAGAGTCCCGGCGTCGCGCCGATCCGCCGCGCGGCGAACAGCACCAGAAACGCGAGCGCGAGCCCCGCGCCCGCCGCGACGAGTTGCACCGGCCCGTGCCCCACGCATTCGCCCGTCGCGATTCGCACGAGGTAGGTCCAACCGCGCATCGTCCGTTCGAGCGGGGCTTGGCTCCGATCATCGACCTGCGCGACGCGCCAAAACTCGGAAGATTGTTCGACGACATACTCGGAGTTTCGGGTGGCGAATGGCCATGCCAATAGTGCGATCAACACCGCGGGCATCCGCCAGCCGAGCCGGGTCGGGGCCAGCAACGCCGCGAGACCCGCCAGTGCGATCGGGTACCCTTTCAACCATGTGGCGAACATCAACCAGCCGGACGCCGCCCACCAACCGCCGCGGATCGCCGAGGCGATGCCGTGCAGCGCCGCGACCGCGATGAACGTGTTCACTTGGCCGTTGTTGAAGGCGGGCAACGCGAGGAAGGCCGCGATGATCCAAACGGTCGCTGCGGCGCGCGGCGGTAGCGGGACCGGATGGACAGCGGCGAGAAATCGTCGCAGTCCGAGGAGCAGCAAGCCGACCCCGAGGACGCGATAAACCAATGCCACCGATCGGATTGGCAATTGACTGAGCGGCGCGAAGAGTGCCGCGAAGCCCGGGGGATTCCGGAAAACGTCCATCGTCCCCGGAGGCGGGGCGTACAGCGGCTCCGCGTTCCACCAGCGTTCCCCGGCCAGCATGTAAATCGGCACGACCGACTGCGAAGTCGAACCGGAGAGCGCCACGCGGAGGAGCACGCCCGCGATCAGCGCGATCCAAACGACGATGGCCCAACGGAGCGACAGCGGGATCGCCATCCACCGGCGCAGATTATTCATCCGCGCCTCGGGCCTGCCCCGTGACGATGCCGCGTTTCGTCCCGCGGATGAACTCGACGAGTTCCCGCACCGCGGGCAGGTGCCCGTCGGCCGCTTCCGCCTGCGCCACCGCGGCGCCGATGGTCAACCCGCTGCGGCAGATCAGTTTGTACGCCCGCCGCACCGCTTGGATTTCCGCGTTCGCGATCCCCGCCCGCCGCATGCCGATGACGTTGATGCCGTGGGCGATGTTGATCCCCTGCACGATCCAAAACGGCGGCAAATCCTGCGTCGCAGCCGTCGTCCCACCGAGCATCGACAACCGGCCGATGCGGCAGAACTGATGGACCGCCGTGTTCCCCGACAGGAACGCCCCGTCGTGCACTTCGACGTGCCCGGCGATCACGGCGCTATTCGCAAAGATGGTCCGATTCCCGATCCGGCAATCGTGGGCGACGTGGCTACTGACCATGAACAGATTATTATCCCCGATGATGGTTTTGCCCGTCGCTGGCATTCCCCGGTGCACCGTCGCATACTCGCGAAAGGTGTTGCTGTCGCCGATTTCCACACAGGTCGCTTCGCCCGCGTACGCCGTGTGCTGTGGCGCGTCGCCAATGACGCAGCCGGTGTGGAAGTGGTTGTTCGCCCCGGCGACGACCGCGCCGAGAATATGCGCATGCGGCCCGACAACGCAGCCCGGCCCGAGGCGGATAACGCCGTCCAAAATGGCGAATGGCCCGACGCGCACATCCGGGGCCAAAACGACGCCCGGCCCAATGAGGGCCGTGGGGTGGAGCAAATCCGTTCCGGCAGCGACCATAATCGACCTTTCCGCGCGGCGAGACACCGCCGGCAACGCAACGGTACGGGATCGCGGATGGGGAAACTAGGTCATTTCGGAACGGGTGGATTTCGATCCCACGGGTGTGGCAATCATTCTTGGAGGTTGTCATCGCAGGCGGCGTTCGGAGGGAACTCTCGGCGCGAGGTCGTTGCGCATCGAAAACACCTCAGGAAATTGCTTCCAACAGAGTGTGGGACACCCCACTTTGGAACCATTTAAAAGAATTGAAAGAATCGGAGCCGAAACGGCCCTTGTAGCCGATCCTCTTGCGCAGCATGGACTTGCCCATAAATCTCGAAAGAATCCCCGAGCCGACAGAGAGGGGGTGTTGGAACAATCGCCTTTGGACGAATGCCAGAGGCGAACCGGAATCGCCTGGCCCGCAGACTCGACCCACCCGACAGGGACCGAGGCCCGGCCCAGTTCCAGCCACCTCCAAGAATCGTTGCGACACCCCCTGGATCGCGGAGCGGGTCACGTCGGTGCCCCGCGGAATCGAACAGCTTTGAACCACCATCGACATCGAGTGCCCCGCCGCAACCGTAGCGGAATTGGGGTGTAGCAACGATTCTTGGAGTTTATGTTCCCGGTTCAGGCCGCAATCCAGAATCTCTCCCAGCAGTCGCTGTACAAGGCCGAGCAGAGGCCGGCCATTTTCCCGACGTTGCCGACGCACCAACGGGCGTTGTTGGCTTTGAGCCGTTTGCCGATGAGGTTCTTCGCCGCCCCCTCGACCATGCCGGTGCCGATCGATTGGCCCCGCTTCAGTCGCAGCGCGTAATTCAATCGCCCTTCGTGATCCTTGAGGTCGTTCAACACCCTGCCCAAGCTTGCGCCGTCGCCCTTCGGCTCGGCCGCAAGCATCTCGCCGACCCAAGTCTCGACCCCGGCGTAGCCGTCGGCCAGCAGGAGATCCCGGCCTCGATCCGCGTGGGCTTTCGCTTCGGGCGTTCCGTCGCCGAAGAGCCC
>JANXTU010000442.1 GCA_025352235.1 Fimbriiglobus sp. | reverse complement strand
CGCCACGGGTAGCGCGGGGAGCTTCTGCGGGATCTTCGTCGCCTTCTCTTCGATCACCTCGGCTTCGGTGCCGACCCAGAAGATGCCGGTCTTCGGTCCCGCGCCACCGGCGTTCGCCACGGCCCAGCGCACCGGCCCGGCCGGCATGTCGGCGGGGAGCGTGAACTTCGCCGCGCGTTCGCGCGGGAGCAAGGCCGCGTTCAAGTACGCCTTGGCCCCGAACCAATACGGCGGCGGCGGAACGAGCACCGGCCCTTGGTCGCCGGCGAGTTGCAATTTCACGCGCGGATCGAGCACGAAGAGTTGGACATCGGGCGTCCAGTCGTAACCGCCGAGATGGACCTCGACCGTCGTCCCGGCCTTGCCCCCAGCGGGGAAAACATACCCCGGCTCGGGGGCCTTGAGGTCGGCCGTCTGCTTCGGCTTCTGCGCTCGCGCTTCAGCAAGGAAAAGAATTAACCACAGAGGCACAGAGGCACAGAGAATGAATGCAGAAACGGTCGGAGAAAGAAGTGGTACTCGCAATTTCTTGAACACAATCATTCCCCTCGTTTTATCTTCTCTGTGTCTCTGTGCCTCTGTGGTTGATCCTGTCCACATTCACCCGACCAAGTCCTTGATCACTTTGCCGCCGTTCACGATGGGCACCGGCCGGCCGAGCGGGGTGTTGTACGCCTTCGCGCTGTCGATCCCCATCTGGTGGAAGATCGTCCGCAGGATGTCTTCGACGCCGATCGGGTCGGCGGTCGGGGCCGTGGCGTCTTTGGTCGTCGCGCCGATGACGATGCCCGGGTTGATACCGCCTCCGGCGAAGAGGACGCTTTGCGCCATTGACCAGTGGTCGCGCCCCGCTTGGGCGTTCACCTTGGGAGTCCGGCCCATTTCGCCCATCATAACCACGAGGGTACTGTCGAGCATCCCGCGGTCGGCGAGGTCGCCCACGAGGGCGCTGAAGGCTTTGTCCACGCTCGGGATCAGATCCTTCTCCAAGCTCGGGAAGCAGGTGAAGTGCGTATCCCATCCGCTGTGATCGACGCCGACGAACCGGGTGCCCGCTTCGACCAATCGCCGGCAGAGCAGGGCGCATTGGCCGAGGGTGGTATGCCCGTAGGCGTCGCGAACTTTGGCCGGTTCGCTCTTGATGTCGAAGGCCTTCCGCGCCGCCGGGGAGGTCATGAGGTCGTGGGCCTTCTCGTAGTAGGTCGCCATCGTCCCGGCTTTGCCCGTCGTCGGCTTGTCCATACCGTTCAGAAGGCGTTGCCGGCGATCTTGCCTCTTGGCGTCGATGCCTTCCACGGGCATGAGATCGCGGACTTCGAAGTCGGGCGATACGGGATCGCCTTCGATCACGAACGGGGCGTATTCGGCGCCGTAGAACCCCGGGCCGCCGGAGGTCAGCGGGTGCGGCAAATTGATGTACGGCGGCAGTGTGCCGTTGGTGCCGAGTTCGCGCGACACGACGGAACCGATGGACGGATAGAGGACGTTGTTCGGCTTGCGGCTGTTGGTGCCGTCGGCGAAGTCGGCCTTCACGCCGGTCAGCACGTAGTGGTAGCCGGTGGTGTGGCCGTTGTCGTTATGACTGTGGTTGCGCAAGATCGTGTACTTGTTCGCAATTTTAGCGCAGTTCGGCAGATGCTCGCCGATGAACGTACCGGGCACCTTGGTGGCGATCTGCTTGTACGGCCCGCGTACTTCGACCGCGGCTTCGGGCTTCATGTCCCACATGTCGATGGTGCTCGGCCCCCCTTCGAGGAACAGGAAAATGCACGCCTTCGCCTTGGGTTTGATCTCCCCCGCCGCCTGTGCTTGGAATTGCAGCAGGCGCGGGAGAGTGAGGCCACCAAGTAAGCCGGCCGTGCCAATGCGGAGCGCTTGACGGCGGTGGGGCATGAGTTTTGACATTGACTCTACCATTTAGATAATCAGTTCAGTGAGTTTGATGTTGAATTCGGATTCCAGAAAATCAAGTGTGGCCTTCTGATTGTCCAGCGACGCCCTCACGAGTTGTGTCGAGAAAAGACCGGTGTTCTTCTTCCACTTGCCATTCTGCCTCGAGACTGTAGTCTTCCAGTTTACTAAACACACGTATTCGCTTTTCTCATTTGATTCATAATTATCGCGCATGTTGGGGCACCGCAATGGAAGATCCAGAAGTAGAACGCCGTTAATGACGACTTCGCGTATAGGTTTGGCTCGCGTAGTGATTTGACCTATTCCTACATATCCATGTCCATTTGAGTATGAAGCAATGATGTCCCCTACTTCGAGTCCGCAAATGGCGTCGCGATACTTGAGCCCTTGACCAGCGGAAACAAAGCCGAATTCACGATAATCTTCCCAATCACGATGAATACCATCGCCGACGTTGAGAAGATGGATGCGATTTTGGTAATCAAATCCTGGCAATTTCAAATGCAATTTATCAGGTGGGCGAAATTTGTCGGCATAATGCCCAGAGGCAATGTTTGTAAGTTGACGCCCAAGCTTCCATAAAAGAGTTTTTTCGACTAGAAACGCATCGTGCTCTGATAGGTTTTTGGCAATTACCCGTATGATTGGATCCAGACCCGCCGCATGAATATCGGCGATCCGTTCCACTTTTTTATTGTCTGACGAGTCCGTCAAATGCGCATCTTTGCGCGAACCACGGCCCTTGCCAAAATAGAATCCTTCAAAGTTGCGAGGGTCGATGTAAACATATACGTAATATTCATTCATGGCATTTGGCATTCTTTATGAGTTAAAGGATCATACTGTTCTGTGTCATTCGTAGTCGACAATCGTCTGTGTCCGGCCTCGAGGATTCGACCCGACCTACAACGGGAGTTCCGCTCCGGCCGCCCACTCGCCGTGCAAATTCTCAGGCGTGATACAGGCCAACAATTCGGCGAGCGTGGCTGGCCTGGCCGGTCGAACAATCAGCCGCCCGCCGGTCACCTCTAAGTCGGCCGAATCGCCGTCGTACAGGCCTGCGCGAGCGGCGACCGCCGCCGGGACAACGACGGCCACACCGCCGGGGCACTTCTCAATCCGTGTACGCATAGCGTCTCCTCCCAAGGCAATCACCGGTTGTACAAAAATTCCTTGCTATTCAGCACGGCCCACAGCACATCCTCGACGGCGGCGCGGCGGTCGTCGGTGAAGGCTTCCAACAGCCTCGTCCGTTCGGCGTCGGTCGGCTTCCGGCTCAGCGCGCCCAAGTACAGTTCGTCGATGATCGCTGCGGGCTTTTTGTCCGAATCGGCGAGCTTGCGGGCGGTGCCGGCCTTGGCTTTGATCTTCGCGGCGATCTCCGGGGAATTCATCAGGTGCAAGGCCTGCGTGATGCTGGGGTCGGTGCCGCGTTCGCACTCGCAGACGCTGAAGCGTACCGGACGGCCGAAGATGCGGAAGAAGTACGATGGCATCCGGTTGTCCCAAATTTGAATGGCCCGGAAGCCTTCCGGCCAGCCGTTGAACTTCTCCGGGGCACCCGTCACTTGGCTCACCGCGTCGAGCAAAACCTCGGCTGGCATCGGCTTCACGGCCGCGTGCGAGAAGTTCTGTTCGTCGAGTTCATTCCCCGGCACCGACTTGCCGCTGAGTTGGTAGGCCCGCGACAGCAGCAGCGTTTTCGTGAACGCTTTGAGGTCGTACTTCTTCTCGCGCAAG
>JANXTU010000440.1 GCA_025352235.1 Fimbriiglobus sp. | reverse complement strand
CGCCACGGGTAGCGCGGGGAGCTTCTGCGGGATCTTCGTCGCCTTCTCTTCGATCACCTCGGCTTCGGTGCCGACCCAGAAGATGCCGGTCTTCGGTCCCGCGCCACCGGCGTTCGCCACGGCCCAGCGCACCGGCCCGGCGGGCAAATCCGCAGGCAGTGTGAACTTCGCCGCGCGTTCGCGCGGCAGCAGGGCTGCGTTGATGTAGGCCTTGGCCCCGAACCAATACGGTGGCGGCGGGACGAGCACCGGCCCCTGGTCGCCGACGAGTTGCAATTTCACACGCGGATCGAGTACGAAGAGTTGGACATCCGGCGTCCAATCGTAGCCGCCGAGGTGGACTTCGACCGTCGTCCCGGCCTTCCCTCCAGCAGGGAAGACATACCCCGGCTCGGGGGCTTTCAGCTCGGCAGTTTGCTTCGGCTTTTGCGCGTGCGCAGGGGTCGAAGAAAAGATTAACCACAGAGGCACAGAGACACAGAGTCGTAGGGAACGAATACAGAATTGGCTTGATCCGAAGACTGTCTTGAACACAATCACTCCTCTTCTTGATCTTCTCTGTGTCTCTGTGGTTAATCCTGATTGCGATCAGCCGACCAAGTCCTTGATGACCTTCCCGCCGTTGACGATCGGCACCGGACGGCCGAGCGGGGTGTTGTACGCCTTGGTACTGTCGATCCCCATCTGGTGGAAGATCGTCCGCAGGATGTCTTCCACACCGATCGGGTCGGCGGTCGGGGCCGTGGCGTCTTTGGTCGTCGCGCCGATAACGATTCCCGGTTTGATGCCGCCGCCGGCGAAGAGAACGCTCTGCGCCATCGACCAATGGTCGCGCCCCGCTTGGGCGTTCACCTTGGGCGTCCGGCCCATTTCGCCCATCATCACGACGAGGGTGCTGTCGAGCATGCCCCGGTCGGCGAGGTCGCTGACGAGGGCGCTGAACGCTTTGTCCACGCTCGGGATCAGGTCCTTTTCCAAGCTCGGGAAGCAGGTGAAGTGCGTGTCCCAGCCGCTGTGATCGACGCCGACGAATCGGGTGCCCGCCTCGACGAGGCGCCGGCAGAGCAGGGCGCATTGCCCGAGGGTCGTGTGGCCGTAGGCGTCGCGGACTTTGGCCGGTTCGCTTTTGATGTCGAAGGCCTTCCGCGCGGCCGGGGAAGTCATGAGGTCGTGGGCCTTCTCGTAATAGGTCGCCATCGTCCCCGCTTTGCCCGAAGTCGGTTTGTCCATCCCGCTCAGCAGGCGTTGCCGGCGATCCTGGCGCTTGGCGTCGATCCCTTCGACCGGCATCAAGTCGCGGACTTCGAAATCGGGCGACACGGGATCGCCTTCGATCACGAACGGGGCGAACTCCGCGCCGTAGAACCCCGGCCCACCGGAGGTGAGCGGGTGCGGCAGATTGATGTACGGCGGCAGCGTGCCGTTGGTGCCGAGCTCGCGCGACACGACCGAGCCGATCGACGGGTAGAGGACGTTGTTCGGCTTGCGGCTGTTGGTGCCGTCGGCGAAGTCGGCCTTCACGCCGGTGAGTACGTAGTGGTAGCCCGTGGTATGGCCGTTGTCGTTGTGGCTGTGGTTACGCAGGATCGTGTACTTGTCGGCGATCTTGCCGCAGTTCGGCAGATGCTCGCCGATGAACGTACCAGGCACCTTGGTGGCGATCTGCTTGTACGGCCCGCGCACCTCCGCCGCTGCCTCGGGCTTCATGTCCCACATGTCGATGGTGCTCGGCCCACCTTCGAGGAACAGGAAGATGCACGCCTTCGCTTTGGGTTTGATCCCCCCCGCCGCCTGCGCTTGGAATTGCAGCAGGTGCGGGAGGGTCAAGCCGGCGAAGCCGATTTTCAGTGCCGCCCGTCGATTGGGAAGGTGTCGCATGGGTCCCTCTTTCTTCATTTCATCAACTGCTGTCTAATTTCTATGCTCTGATGTCTGTTCAATCTCAGGCCCAATATTTGCCATTTATTCAACACCATCCACAGCCGTTGTTATCAACAGCGCCAGCCGGCGAACCACCTCCGCAACGACCCCCTCGGGCACTTCGCCGACGTAGTCCGCCCGCCGGGATCGCCAATCAAGGCACTTGACATGGTCGGCCAGCACCACCCCCGACACCGCCAGCCCGGCCGGCAGCGGCACTTCGAACGGGTATCCCTTGGCCTGCGATGTCACCGGGCAGAATAAGGCCATCCCGACCGGGCCGTTGTACGACGCCGGAGAAAGAACCAGCGCCGGCCGACGCCCAGCCTGTTCATGGCCGGACTGCGGGTCGAGGCTGATCCACACCAAGTGTCCGCGGTCGGGGCAGGCGGGGGTAGGCGTACTCACAGGAGTTCCGCTCCGGCCGGAGGCCCGGCCGCCCATTCTCCGTGCAGATTCAAGGGAGTGATGCCGGCTAATAGTTCGGCGAGCGTAGCCGATCCGGCCGGTCGAACGATCAAACGCCCGCCGGTAACCTCTAAGTCGGCCGAATCGCCGTCGTACAGGCCGGCGCGAGCGGCGACCGCCGCGGGGACGACGACTGCCACGCCGCCGGGGCACTTCTCAATCCGTATGCGCATGATGTCTCCTCTCAGGGCGATCAGCGGTTATACAAGAACTCTTTGCTATTCAGCACGGCCCACAGCACATCCTCGATGGCGGCGCGGCGGTCGTCGGTGAAGGCCTCCAGCAGCTTCGTGCGTTCGGCGTCGGTCGGTTTGCGGCTCAGTGCGCCCAAGAATAGCTCATCGATGATCGCGTCGGGTTTCTTGTCCGAGTCGGCGAGTTTGCGGGCCGTGCCGGCCTTGGCTTTGATCTTCGCGGCAATCTCCGGGGAGTTCATCAGGTGCAAGGCCTGCGTGATGCTCGGGTCGGTGCCGCGCTCGCATTCGCAGACGCTGAAGCGCACCGGCCGGCCGAAGATGCGGAAGAAATACGACGGCATGCGATTGTCCCAAACTTGGATGGCGCGGAAGCCATCCGGCCAGCCGTTGAACTTCTCCGGGGCACCGGTCACTTGCGAAACCGCGTCGAGCAGAACCTCCGCCGGCATCGGCTTCACGGCCGCGTGCGAGAAGTTCTGTTCGTCGAGTTCATTCCCCGGCACCGACTTGCCGCTGAGTTGGTAGGCCCGCGACAGCAGCAGCGTTTTCGTGAACGCTTTGAGGTCGTACTTCTTCTCGCGCAAG
>JANXTU010000430.1 GCA_025352235.1 Fimbriiglobus sp. | reverse complement strand
GTAAACTTGCGTATACTGTATTTGAGTATAACCCCCGCATTCGGGAAGTCAAAAAGAATTTGCGGACTCGAGCCGCCCTACGCGGGTGTCGATTCCGCTCCCGGAGGAATCGCCCGATCTTCGGGGTATCGCTACGATTCTCGGAGTTTTCTGCCCGAGCGGGGACGTCAGTCCCCCGTGGGATGAACCGAAGTGCGTTTCGCAGACACGGGGTTTTACGCCGCTCCGAAGACGACCTCCAAGAATCGTCGCTACACCCGATCTCCGGCCGCAGTGTCGGAACTTTCGAAGCCGATGTGTTTTCTGGCACAATTCTGTTGACTTGTAAACTGGAATGCGGACAATGTCCAGGTGGTGGGCGCTGCTTTCGCTCTCGTACGATGAAAGCTGGAATGGAGTTTCGAAAGGCATGCTGGATTTGAGAGAACGAGCCGTTGAAATAGGCAGAAATAGTTCAGTCAAATTACGAGTTAGTCGGCGTCCAGATTCCGGAGATTCAATGTCTATTGCTGTCGTATGTTCAACGTGTGCCAGCACTTGCAAGGCTCCTGACAGTGCTGCAGGCCGTAAGGCGAAGTGCCCGAAGTGCGGCGCGTCATTGGCTATCCCCGAGTCGCCCAGTGCAGTCGCTAACTCCCCGCAGCCAGTGGTGGCAAGGGCACCAGAATCGGTGCCCTTCGGTGTCGCGCCGCCTATGGCCATCGGTATGGTGGTTCCATCGCCTGTTCTAGTTATCAATCCTGTGCCGAGCGTGGCGACCGTTGAGCAAAATTATCGCGACTACAAGGATTGCCCTTTTTGCGGGGAAGACATACTCGCCAAGGCAAAGAAGTGCAAGCATTGCGGCGAGACCTTGGATGTTACATTGCGCGCCGCTGAGGAATCCAAGCGGGAGTCACGGAGACCCCGCCGCTCGATCAACCTCCAGCAGGCGACGTACGTCAATATCCGTGGCCCAGGATTCAACCACGGTTTGCACTTCGTACTCGACTTGATTACATGTGGGGCTTGGTTGCCGATCCATCTGCTTTGCTGGGCACTGCACTGATATGTAGTATCGGCTCAGTGTCAGTCTGCGGCGTCGGCGTCGGCGTCCGGTTCGGGTGGGCGCCTACAAGGCGCTGTTGGGGACCGGTAGCCTCACAGGTTGTTTCCAAGTCCAAGCTCAATGGTGGCCGCCGGCGCCTGAGTTGGGTCGTTCGGCGGCAGAGGCGAGACGCGGATGAGGGCGTTGAGCGATGGAAAGTCCCGCGGATGGGGCCGCTATGCCTGGAGTCAGTCCGAGCGATCCATCAGCCGCCCGAGCGGTTCCGCGTCAGCCCGAGCTGCTACCCGGTGGGCACTTCGTTCCCGGGCTCGGCACGGGCGGGCCGCCGGTACATCCTGTCGGGTGCCTGCTCGTTCACCGTCGGGGCGTCTGTGTGGGAGCTTCATGTGGGAGACATCGCGGACATCCCCGAGGGCGGGTACGAGTTCCGAGTCTTGGGCAGCGGCCCCGTCGAGTTCGTGTCTGTCTGGGAGCTACCGTCAGAGTTCTGGGACAAGGCATCAGTCGCCGAACCAAGCGCCGCAGCAGACGGCGCGATTCCATGATCCAAAATGATACCCAGACGTACTCAGTCCGGCCAACTGAGGATGCCTGTCGAAGTCGCGTTACGAGAGGCGATCCAATCCGCGCGGTTCTTCTTCTGTTGCGGCTGAGGCATTCCCTCGATTTCCCGGCGCGATATGGAACGACGCGTCGCTTACGCTTCCGGCTCGGACGGACCGCCCCGGCCCGATTCGAAGAACTCCCGGACATCGCTGCCCAAGTTGTCCCACGCGGCTTGGTACGTCGCTTCCAACGGGAGCGGCACGTAATATCCCGCGTCCAGAAACAGCGGTGCTACGGGTAAACAATCCCCGATTGCGAGCGGTTCCAAATACGACGTCAGCGGTTCCCCGGCATCGTAGGACACGACGGCGAGCGGTCGGCCCGGCGGAAAAAGATCGACGATCATCACGCCGACGCTGCGATTCAAGAAATCGCGGACTTGACCCGCGAATCGTCGGACGGAATGATCCCGGTCTTTGTTCCCCGGCGACACGACCTCGATCACGGCGACCGGTCGCCCACGGGCATGCCGGATCACAATCCGATTGCCCCGGCGGGCAAAGGCTTCCGCTTCCGTCTCCAATTGGGCGACTCGTTTGATACGCGGCGGCGCTTCGGCCACGGCCAATCCCCCGCGATCGTTGAATGGACGGGGGCGATCCTCCCGGGCGTGGCTCGAGACGTCCGGTTCATAGGCCATGACGCGCTGATCGGTCGCCGCGACGTATCCCTGCGGGAGAATGCCGCGGTTGAGGGCGCCACCGATTACTGGCTGATCGAATACCCGTCGATGGCGGACAAGACGCGCTCCAGCATCTTAACGGGTGTGGCAAAACTTTCTGGCAGCATTTGAACTGCTTGCAATTCCAACGGAGACCTCACCCCCCGCAGAAAGTGCAGCTTTTGCCGACTGCCAGAAAGATTTGCCAGACCCCATCTTAACCGGGGTGATGGGCATCCTCCACGTGTTCAACACCGGCATCGTGCGGGAGATGGTCAGCACGACGACGACCATCACGCCGGACGACATGCTGGCCGGCAAATAGGTGCTGGTGAACATGTCTCCGGCGGAGGACCGCGTGCCATCGTGGTATACTGAAGTGTTTGGGTCTGTTTGGGTCTGTTTGGGTCTGCCCGGAATTCTACGCAAAAAAAACCGGCACTCGGGACAAAACTCGGCACCGATAGCATAAAAACGCTGTAAAATAAGGGTTAAAAACACGTATGAACTACATCGACCCGCACATCCACATGATTTCTCGCACCACCGACGATTACGCCCGGATGGCGATGGCGGGGTGCGTCGCCATTTCCGAACCGGCCTTCTGGGCCGGCTTCGACCGCGGGACCGCCGCGGGGTTCCACGACTACTTCCGGCACCTCACCGAGGTCGAGGGCAAACGTGCGGCCCTCTACGGCATCCGGCATTACTCGTGGCTCTGCATCAACGCCAAGGAAGCGGAGAACGTCGCGCTCTCCCGCGAAGTCATCAAATTGATTCCGGAGTTTCTCAAAAAGCCCAACGTCCTCGGCATCGGCGAGATCGGCTTGAACAAGAACACCGCCAACGAAGCGACGATTTTCCAAGAGCACCTCGACCTGGCCATGAAGACCGACGAACTCGTCTTGATCCACACGCCGCACTTGGAAGACAAGTACAAAGGCACGCGGATGATCGTCGATATGCTGATGAACGACCGGCGCGTGAAGCCGCACCGCGTCTGCATCGACCACGTCGAAGAGCACACCGTGCGGCTCGCCCTCGACAATGGTTTCTGGTGCGGGATGACGCTCTACCCGATCACGAAATGCACGCCGAGCCGCAGCGCCGACATTTTGGAGATGTACGGCCCCGAACGAATCTTGGTGAACTCCGCCGGCGACTGGGGCCACTCCGACCCGCTCGCCGTGCCGGCCCTCATCCAGGAGATGAAGCGGCGAGGCCACTCGGAGGATCTCATCGACCGGGTGGTCTACCGCAACCCGCTGGAGTTTTGGAAGCAATCGAACAACTGGAAGGGATAGAAT
>JANXTU010000417.1 GCA_025352235.1 Fimbriiglobus sp. | reverse complement strand
CGGCGAATCGGATCAGCCGTCCCAACGGGATCATCGGCTCGTCGCTGACAAGCCGCTGTCACCAAGACGCGGGCCGAAATCGCCCACCGCCCAATCGAACCGACGGGCCGGGCGACCCCCCGCACCAGAAACACAACGGGCGATTCGCCCGACGCCGGGGATTGAGAGGTGCAGATCACCGGCCAAGCGGCCGCGCGGGGCGAGTCATTTCTTGGCCGGCTTCGCCCGCTCGTACTCCAGCAGTTGCAGCCCGCCGCCCTTCGGGGCGGCGAACTCCGTCGGCGAGACTTTCAGCTTCGACTCGTCCACCACGCGGACCAGTTGCAGCTTGTCGCCGTCGAGCTTGAAGTAGCCCGCGTCCCGGTAGCGGAACGTGTCGGCCAACTCGTCCGCCTTCGGGTCGAAGAGGGCCAGGCGGTACAAGCTCCACTCGTCCTTGACGTGGTAGCCGTGTTCGGTGTCTTTGGCCCCACCCTTGAAAGCCATCCGGTCGGCGGTGACGGTCATCGTCTCTTTGTCGTCGGCCACGGCGGTGCGGACGCCCTCGGCGGTGGACGCCTTCAGCACCCAGGTGCCGGCGAGCTTCGGTTGCACAGTCGCCTTCACCGGACGCAGGTACAGCGTATTCGTGGCCAGGTCGATCACCGCCGACCCGTTTAGCAGTTCCGGCCCGCCGAGGATGCCCTTGATCGGCGTCAGTTTCAGCTTTTCGCGGCCCTTGTTGAGTTCAGAGAGGTCTAGTCCGTTCGTCTGGACGAACTGCCATCCGGTGCTGGACCTGTACTTGCCGAGTGAGAGATCTCGGAGGAGATACCTCGACGCCGCTGCTTCACCGCCGGCCCCTAAGACCTTCCCCTGACCTTCGGCCCGCCCTCCGACCGCGCGGACTTGTGCGTCGTCCGCGGCCGTGTTCGCCGCCCCCGTGTCCACGAGCATGGGCCAGTCGTAAGTCGTGAGCTTGGCGTCCACCCGGATCATGCCGTCGCTGTCGCGGGTGAGCGGCACGGCGGTGTAGCCGTCGGCGGTCAACGCCTTCTTCACGGGGTCCGCAGGCGGCGGCTTTTTGCCGGGCTGCTTGAGCGTGATGAGGCTTAACCCGCTCCCCTTTTCAGATTTGTAGTCGGAAATCGGACCCTGGCCTTTCGTGGCGTCCAGACGCAGGCAAACGGTCATGGTCTCGCCATCGATCTTGATCAGACCCGCCGCCGTATACTGCCGATCGACCGACCCCAAGTTCTTTGGGTCATAGAGATACAAACCGCCTTCGATCTTGCCAGCGACGTAATCGATGGCGAACTTCCGTGTGGAGGTGCCATCAACAATCGACAACTGTTCGTCGGCGAACCGGAACACCGGTGGATAGATCTCGTTCAAGACCCGCTTCGCACCGTCTTCCTCCCACGATATTCCCTTCCATTCACCGGAAAGCTTGGGCCACGCCGCCGACAGCGGTTTGCGCAGATAAAGGGTTTTGTTGGGGTAATCGACGATTCCTCCGAGTAGCGCGAGGCCCTGAAGGCTCAGGATTCCGTCGTATGGCATCTTCGCGCTGATCCCCTCCTGGGCGATCACGCCGAAGGAGTTTAATGCTGTAGCGGTGTCAAATCCGCCGATCCGGATGGACCCCGGATCCACGTTCGTACCCTTGACTATGCCCCCGATGGCCCACCCCTCGACTTCACCTTCGGAAGCAAGCTTGAGGCGTTTCGAAATGCCCGCGTCGATGAACGAGTTCCCCGCCCCGGTGTCCAATAGGAGGCGGGCCTTGATGCCCTTGATCGTGCAATCGGCGAGAAGCAACCCCTCGCGCTCGGTGAGGGGAATTGCGGTGTAGCCGAGGGTCTTGTCGCTGGCGACCTTCGAGAAACTGGAGGCTCCCGGCTCTTGAGCAGCGACGTGGGAAAGGAGCAGAAGCAGAGCGACGAACGCGATGAAGTGGCGCACGGGATACACCTTGTGGCTGTGACGCGTCCAGCGGGAAAGAAACTGCCGGGCGAGTATCCGCCCAGCAGTCTTCGACACTACACTACCTCGGGTTGCAAATCACCTTGATCAACGTACTTTCACGGTGAATGAGGGGCCAGCTTTGAGACCTGTCACGCCGGCGCTAGCGGAAAACGGGTGGACGGTCGTGGTGAGGTGGCCCCAGGGGCCCGTGTAAAAGGCACCCGGCGAGTTGACGGTGGCCACGGGCGGCAGACCCACGTACCAGCTGCCCGAGACGACGCCCGCCTGCCCGCCGAACGGGCCATTCACCGACCACAGCACTTGCGGCTTGTTGCCGAAAATCTTCACGACCGGCGGCCAAACTTGGACAGGGTCGCCCGGCTTCGGCGGGAACACCGGAGCCGGCTGCCAGCGGTCGAAAATCCGTTGGATGAGCTGACCCCCGCCAAAGCGGCGAGGCTGGTTGTTCTGGGGGGCACCCAGGGGGGCACCCATCTGCTGCACCTGACCCGGCGGGTAGCCCTCCGCCTGCAACTGGACCCACGCCGCCTGCTCGCTGGCGTCCCAGACCTGCATCGCCCCCTGCACGGCGGAGTTGAACGTCGAACCGGCACCCGCCAAGCTCGCGTTCACTTGATCGACCGCCGCTTGCAGGCTCGGTTGCACCGCCGCCTGGGCCGCTTCGATTGCGGCGGTCGCCTGGGTGACCGCGGCCTGGACCACCGACATGTAGGCGTCGTAGGCCGCCTGCTGCGCGCCCGGAGCACCGTTGGCGGCTTGCCAGGCCACCTCGAGCGCGGTGTAGGCCGCATCGTTGGCGGCATTCACCGCGGCTTGCTGTTGGTCCACGACCGCCTGGTACGCAGAGAGCAGCGGTTGGATTTGTACGTCGGCGGCGTTCGTAGCCACATCCGCGGCGGTCAGGTACTGCCCGAGCGCCGCCTCGTACGCAGCGCCGAAGGTCGCATCAGCCGCGTCCACCGCGGCGAGTTACGCCGCGTAGGCCGGGTCGGTGGTTGTAGGCGGGGTCACCGCCGGCGGTGTGGCGGGCGGCTCGCCCAGCGTCACGCTCGGCAGATCCCGGCTGTCGAGGCGTTCGAGGTTCAAGCGGCTCCGATGCGGTGATCGTCGCTCGTTCCCCGTCCACGACATTCTGAACATTTTCCAGATCGACACAGTATTTCTCCTGCGTTGAAAAGCAAAGGCCATACAGCCTTCGGAGATGGAATCTATGGCAGACCAGGCGCGGGTCAACCCCAGAATTGTAATATTTACACGTCCTTTTAGACCGTGTGTACAGCAGGCAGGTGGTTGGGGGGTAAGAGGCGTCGCTCCGTTTCCGTCCCGGATCCGGTTTCGCGAAGGCCCTCTCCGCTCCCCGGGCTACAATTTCACCGCCGCACTCTCTCGAACAAGGCCGAGCCATGGATTTCGCACTGCCGCCCGTCGGCGAAGGGTTGATCGAAGTCGAACTCGTCCGCTGGCTCGTGAAGCCGGGGGACCGGGTCGAGCGCGGCCAATCGCTGATGGAAGTCCTCTCGGACAAAGCGACGATGGAAGTCCCCTCGGCGTTCGCCGGGCGGATGCCGATCCGCAGCCCTGCCCAAATTGTGAAGCGCTTTCGCCACGCGCCTTGACGCTGCCGGCGCTGTCCGGTGGGGCGCAGGAAAACGCGCCCTCGACCGGGTCGTGGTCCTCGCATGCCGGGGGCTGTGCGTGCTGCGC
>JANXTU010000412.1 GCA_025352235.1 Fimbriiglobus sp. | reverse complement strand
TCTGCTCGCGGCGATGATTGTCACCGGGTCGCCGGGGTTCCTGCTCGACTACCTCAGTTATTTGCAGGGCGGCCATCAGTCGGTGGAGTTCAACCGCGTCAGCGTGAACCGGCAGATCACGGGGTGGAACCGGCTCGTGGTTGCCAACGGCGGGCCGGTCTGGGAATTGGGGATGCTCGGGACACTGTTGAGCTACGCTGTCTGGTTCGGGCTGGTGGGGGCGCGGCAGTCGTGGCGACAAGTTTCCAACTTGTCGACAAGCGGTTTCCGGCACCCTGCGGCACACGGTCGCGGCTTGGTTGACTGTGTCGACAAGTTGGAAACTTGTCGACACAGGTGGCGGTCGATCAGCCCCAGTTGGGCCCTCGCCGCGTGCGCCGTCGGGGCTCCGCTCTGTTGCCAATTGCTGCCGTACGAGCTGACGTTGCTCGTCTTGATTCTGCCGTATTTGGGGGAGTTACTGGCGTCGGACCATCCGCGGGATCGCTTCGCAGCGCTGTTCGTCGCCGGCTTCGGCACCTTCGCCTTGATCCCCGGCGGCGAAGGAAGTTCGGCCGAGCAGTTCGCCGGTTTGTTCACCACCGGCATCCGCGATGTAGTGATGTCGCACCGTAGCCTGGGGGTCGCGTGCTTGGCCGGGGCGATCCTGATCCACGGCTCGCCCCGGAGTGCGGTCAGGCCATCCGCGTCGGCGGGGGGGCATCCCATTCCGCAATCTGCGGAGCCGGGATCAGCGGCGCCCCGATTTGCACCGGCTCTTGCAGCGCGTTCTCCGGCGTGACGAACACGACCCCCGGCCGGTGCCTCTTTGCCTCCTTCGCCTTCATCTCCGTGAACGTCGCGATAATCACAAGGTTTCCCTTGTGGATCAAATGCGCCCCCGCGCCGTTGACGCAGATGACGCCGCTGCCGCGTTCCCCGGACAGCGCGTAGGTAATCAGCCGCGTGCCGCTGGTCACGTCCCACACGTGGATCTGCTCGTTTGGTAAAATGTCGGCGGCGTCGAGCAGGTCCTGATCGATGGTCAGGCTCCCCTCGTAGTGAAGGTTGGCATCCGTGACGGTGGCCCGGTGGATTTTCGATTTCAACATCGTGCGTCGCATGGGCGTCTCGCGGAGTTCCAGTCCGTCTATTCTACAGTGGGCGCGCCGGAAGGCCATTTCTCTGGAACTCCGACGGAAACGGGATTCGGGCGTTGCTGAGAGTCCCCGCCGGCAATATCGTCTTCCCCAGAGCGAACAGCCATCACCGCCGCGGATTTCCCCGCGGCCGGCTAACCCACGGGAGGCGAGCGTGGCGGTCATTGATGTCTCGAATCTGCAAAAAGATTACGGCAGTCTTCAGGCCCTCAAAAGCGTGACGCTCCAAGTCGATTCCGGTCAGATCTACGGCTTGCTCGGCCAAAACGGCGCCGGCAAATCGACCATGATCAAAATCTTGCTGGGGATCGTCCGGCTGACCAGCGGGGAAGCCAACCTGCTCGGCTTCCCGGCGGGCACCATCGAAGTCCGCAAGCGCGTCGGCTACCTCCCCGAAGACCACGCCTTCCCCGGCTACCACACCGGCGAATCGCTCTTGCATTTCTACGGCGAACTCTACGGGATGAACCGGCCAGACCGCGTCAAGCGGATCGCCGAATCGCTCGACATCGTCGGACTCAGCAAGCGCGGCTCCTCGAAAATCAAGACCTACTCCAAGGGGATGAAACAGCGGCTCGGCATCGCCCAGTCGTTCTTCCACGACCCGGAAGTGATCTTCCTCGACGAGCCGACCGACGGCGTCGACCCGGTCGGCCGCAAGGAAATCCGCGAGCTGCTCGCCACGCTCAAAGACGAAGGCCGGACGATCTTCGTCAACTCGCACTTGCTCCAAGAAATCGAGCTGATGTGCGACCGTGTCGCCATCATGCACAAGGGAGAAATCGTCCGCACCGGCACCGTGGCCGAACTGACCAAGACCGTCGAGCGCTTCAGCATCACGCTCGCGCCGGGCGCGGACTTCCCCGTCGCCGAGGTCAAGGCGCTCGGCTTCAAGGTCGAGCGCGACGACGAAGAAACGCACGTCGAACTCAAGCCGGGGCAATCGATCGACACCGTGCTCGACCTGCTTTCGTCGAAGAACCTGCGGCTGCGGAACGTCCGCGAATCGAAGCAAACGCTCGAAGATATTTTCATGGACTTGGTCGAACAAGCCGAACGCGGCAGCACCAAGCGCGGCGTGCGGGTCGCCCGTGCGGTCGGCGCCCGGAGGGACGACTAATGCGCACGTTCTTGGCGATCCTCCGGGATTCGTTCCGCGAAGCCGTCGACGGCTTCGTGATCTACATCATGCTGATTCTGTCATTGCTCACGATCGCGTTCGTCGCCTGCATCGGCTACCAACCGGTCGACGCCGAAGGGCACCTCTCGAAGTCGATCAAGAACTTCGCCGTTTTCATCCCGGACAAGGGCGAAAGCACGGCGATCTCGGCTGTGCCTGGGGTGAATTACGAAGCGACCGCGATCAAAGTGAACGGCAAAGACGTCCTGTTTGACCTGGAAGTGACCTCGAAATCGGATTTCGGCTTGGGCAAGGCGCCGGCCATCGATCCGTTCCGCACGGCGGTCGCGGGTTGGCTGAAGAAGGCGTACAAATCCGAGAAGCGGAAGATCCCCGCGGCGGTCCTCCGCGGCGGGAACAAAGGCAACACGAGCGATTCGACGCTGAGGGATTTGGAAGTCGCGCTGGCCCCGGACGTCAGCGCCGAAGAAGCGGCCGCGATCACCGACGAGCAGATGGTCGAGTTCATCAAGAATCAATTCGTCGCGCACTACGGGTGCGGGGATGTCAAAGTCCGGCGCCGCAGCAACCCCGACGCCGGCAAGTACGTTTACGAAGTCGAGGCAATCAACCTGCGCGGCTCGCGCGGCTGGGCGCACGACGTCTCGTTCCTCCACTGGAACATCATCACCAACAACGACCTCCCGCTGGGCTTGGTGGTCCACGTGATCGAAGACACGATTGTGAACGGCATCGGCGGGGGAATCCTGCTGCTGATCAGCGTGATTCTGACGTCGTTCTTCATCCCGAATATGCTCCGCAAAGGGACGCTCGACCTCGTCGTGTCCAAGCCGGTCGGCAAGGTGCAGTACCTCCTGTACAAGTACCTTGGCGGCCTGATCTTCATCACGCTCGTCTCCGCGATCACCGTCGGCGGCGTTTGGTTCGTGATCGGCATCCGCTCGGGGATGTGGGATCCGCGCTTCCTCATCACGATCCCCGCGCTCGTCCTCAGTTTCGCTTTGCTCTATGCGTTTTCGACCGTAATCGCCGTGCTGACCCGCAGCGCGATCGCGGCGATGCTGCTGACGATCGCCTTCACCTTCGGCCTCTGGCTCGTCGGCTATATCAAGAAGCAACTCGACGTCGCCAAAGTCATGGAAGAAGGCAACTTGGATACGGTTTCGAGCATATTCGACGGACTGAACAACGTGCTGCCGCGCTACAAAGATTTGGACAAGCTGACGTCCAAAGTCACCTCGGAAGGGGCCTACACCCCCATCCTCCTGCGATTCCAAGATATGCTCATCGAGCCGCCGTCTTACGTCGGCGTCCTCGGGATTACCTTTTTGTACATCGTCGCATTCCTCGGCCTCGCTTCGTGGAGGCATTCCACCCGCGACGGCTAAAATGACATCGGCGGAGCCATCCGGCTCCGCCGATTCCGCAACCGGTGACCCATGACACCCGCCGACACCACCGCGGAACTCGAAGCCCGATTCGGCTCCGCCGCCGTCGGGCACCCCGGTGCCCCCGATCCGTTCGTCGTCGTCGAAGCGGCGCGCCTTCCGGAGATCGGCCGGTACCTCCGGGACGTGCTCCGCTTCGACATCTTGAACAATCTCGCCGGGGTCGATTACCTCGAAACCGACCCCAAGAAAGTCGCCAAGGCCGGGTTCGAGCCGCATTTGGAAGTCGTCTACCATCTCTCGAGCTTCACCGCCCCCGGCCGCCGCTTCACGATGAAAATCCTCCTGCCGCGCTGGAGAGAGGGCATCGTCGGTGAACTCCCCGAAGTCCCGACGGTTTCAGATATCTGGCGGACCGCCGATTGGCACGAGCGCGAAGCGTACGACCTCCTCGGCATCCGCTTCGTCGGCCACCCGGACCCGCGCCGCATCCTGCTGTCCGACGATTGGGTCGGCTATCCGCTCCGCAAAGACTACGAGTTCCCCCTCGAATACCACGACATCCGCTGCCGATGACCCCACCATGAACCGCATCGCCCCGTATTGGTCCGACGGCGGGCACCCGCTCGACACCCCCGAAATGCAGTCCCGGCAGCGCGTGCTGCGGTTGCTCTGCCTCGCCCTCGTCGCGGGGTTGGCGATCCTCAGCGCCGGGGTCATGAGCACCGTTAAGTTCGCACTCGGTGGAAAACCCATCAGCGGCAACGCCGGCCGGCTCGTCGGCGTGCCCATCGTGACCGTGCTCGGGGCGACGCTCACGTTGTCGGCCGTGGCCATCGCCCGCTTCGCCACGCCGCTGATGTGGGCGAGCGGCCTGAAACGCGTGGCGACCGAAGCGCCCGAACCGCCCGAGGACGGCGTACCGCCGGAGACGGAACCGGAGCGGTTGTGGCGCGTGTACGCTTCCGGGAAGTTCGCGGAGTTCGCCATCACCGAAGCTGCGGCGGTGGCCACGGCCGTGCTCTACCACCTCACGGCCGACCTGTTCATGATCGCGTTCGTCGCCGGGATCGCGCTGTTTCAACTGCTGCGATTGCCGACCGCCGCGCGCAACCGGGCCTGGTACGACGACGCCATATCGAAGCTCGGCGACCTGCGCTCGACGAAGTGATTGGAGCCGTTTCATCATTTCCGTAGCGGAAGTCACCAGACATCCGAACCGAACGGGAAACAACCCACTTTGCGAAACGGCCCTCTGGCGTGGCGACAAGTTTCCAACTTGTCGCCGAAAGCAATACGAGATTTGCAGTGCGTATCAGCGACTCCGATTCCACTCGGCGACAAGTTGGAAACTTGTCGGGGAGTTGAAATCCACTCTACTCGCCCAACCCGAGTGCCCCGAGAATCAGTTCCTTCACCGATGTCATCGGCACGCGGTCGCCCGACGGGTGTGGGCCGTGGCCGATGAGGATGGCCGCGTCGAGCGGGTCGGCGGCGATCAACCCGTGGCTCCCCTTCACGATGTTCGCATCGAGCGGGGTCAAATCGAAGATCGTGCGGAAGCCGAGCTTCTTCTGCAGCAACCGCGTCGCGGCGTGCAACTTGGGGACGCGGAACTTCGGATCGAAGAAAAGTTCGCACGGGTCGAAGCCGGGTTTGTTGTGGATGGCGACGGCCCGGGCGTAGTCGGGGGCGAGCGCGTCGTCGAGCCAGAACGGATAGGCGAACCACGCCTTCGGTTGCGCAATCGCAACGATCTCGCCGGAGCGTTCATGGTCGAGGCCGTGCTTTGCCCGCTCCTCGCCGACGAGCACCTCGGCGACGCCGGGGAGGCCGTGCAGGAGTTCTTTCACGCGGGGTAAATCGGCGGGCGACTTCACGTAGATGTGGGCGAGTTGGTGGTCGACGACTGCGAACGCCCGGCTCTCGAAGGTATCGAGTTGCTCGCCGAAAGGCCCCCGGCGGACTTCGAGCAGCCCCGCCGTGCGGAGGAGTCGGTTGAGGTAGACGGGCGTGTCGACGTCGCAATGGCCGTATTCGCTGACGACCCAAACTTCGGCGCCGACTTCCTTCGCCGCATCGAGCAGCGGAGCGGCGGCGGTGTCGAGTTCTTTCACCAGTTTGGCCATGTCGCACCCGCTCGGACCGCGCCGCTGCGGTTCGTAGTCGAGGTGCGGCAAGTACACCAGCGTCAGTTCGGGCCGGTGCCGTTTCAACGTCTCGGCGGCGCAATTCGCGATCCACTTCGTCGAAGCCAGCCCCGCCATCGGGCCCCAGAAACTCGGGAACGGGAAAGGCCCGAGTTTCTGTTTGATCGCCTCGGGGAACTCGGCCGGTGTGCCCGACACATCGAAGGCTTTGTTGCCATCGACCCCGTACCACGGCTTCGGCGTGACGCTGAAATCGACCTCGGCCCCTTGGTTGAACCACCAGAACAACTTCGCCGAAGTGAATGCCACCCCGCGCCGCGCGGCCCGGTGTTTCGCCGTGGCGTACAGCGGCTCGGCTTGGATGAGCCGGTTGCTCTGCTGCCAGAAGCGGACTTCGTTGGTGTCGCGGAAGAGCCAGCCGTTGGCGACGACCCCGTGCCGGTCGACGGGTTGCCCCGTCAGCAAGGTCGCCTGGGCGCTGCATGTGACAGCCGGCAGGATTTCGGCCATCGGCGCGGACCAACCCGCGTCGGCGATCGCCTGCAACCGGGGGGCATGCTTCAACAAACGCGGGGTCAAACCGACGGCATTGATCAAAACGACGGGTGGCATGAGCGGGGTTTTTCCGTTGTGGCGACACGTCTCTTAACGTGTCGGAACTGAGCTTGATTTCCGACACGTTAAGAAACGTGTCGCCACAAGGATTACCGACGCCGCATCAGAATGAATTTGCCAGTGTCCTTCAGCGCGGAATAGTCGGCGATCAACCCGTCGGCCGTGAGGACGCCGCCGGTTTTGAAACTGCCGCCGAAGAGCGGAAGTTTCTTCTCGGCGACGAGCCGCGGCCCCTCGGGGGTTTGCCCCGCAATGTCGAGGTGCGTCCGGTACACGAACGGAAAAACGACCGCGAAGCGCCCGGCGACGAGCATATCGTACCCGGTCGCAGTCGGCGTCAGCTTCGCCCGCATCGGCCCGTGGTGGCCGGACTTGTCGCTGCGCCATTCGCCGACGAGCCGCTGCGGCGGTTCGGCGACAGAGGTTCCCGCAAAAAAGAATGCGATGCAGAGAGCGATCAAGAGACGAAGCATGGCGGCATCCGAAGAGCGAAATCGTGAGCCGCGAGACGATCGTCTCGCGGCTCACTTTTATTGATTGAACAAGAATCCCTTGCTGTTGACGAGCGCCCAGATGATGTTCTCGTAGGCCAGCTTCTTGTTCTTCTCGTGCTTCACGATGTTCTCACGGGCCAAGCTCAGTTGCTCCGGCGTCGGTTTTTTAGCCTGCGTTAGCAAAAAGAGTTCCGTTACCTTCTCGTCGTCCGAACGCGGATCCTTGGCCAATTTCTCGGCCCGGGCGCCGGCGCGGGAAATCTTACCCTGCACTTCGTCCGAGTTCAGCAGGTGCAAGATCATCGCGAGGCTGGCTTCGTTGACCCGTTCGCACTCGCAAGCGCTGATGCGCTGAGGCCGGCCCAGCACATCGAGGAAGTACGATGCAAACGATTCGTCCGGGAGTTCGATGGCCCGCTTCGGGGCGTTCTTATCCTTGGGCAGGCCGGGGAAATCGGACGGGCTTTCGGTGACGTTACAAACCGCGTCGAAGACGACCTCGGCCTGCAACCGCTTGGGATAGTAGCGGGCGTACGACTGCTTGTCGCTCTTGTTGAATTCGTTCGGCGCGCTCGACAGTTGATACGTTCGGCTCTTCACAATGGTCTTGATCAGGGCCTTCAAGCTGTACTTGTTCTCGACCAAGTTCTTGGCGAGTTCTTCGAGCAGTTCCGGGTTGCTCGGCGGGTTCGTGGCGCGCATATCGTCGAGCGGATCGACGATGCCGCGGCCGAAGAAGTGCGCCCAGTAGCGGTTGGCCACGGCCTTGGCGAAGAACGGATTCTTCGGGTCGACCATCCAATCGACGAACAGATTGCGGGGATCGTCGTCGCCGCCGACGGTGACCGCCTCGCCGTCGAGCGGCTTCATGTCGGCCGCTTTGTTCGTGCGCTTGTTCGTCACACCGCCGGTGGACTTCGTGTAGATCGACTGCCGTTGGTTCTGACCGTTGTTCTGCCGGCCCGCAGTCGGGATCGTCTTTTTGCCGACCCGGCCGAAGTACGCCGCGATGCCCCAGTAATCGTCTTGGGTCCATTTTTCGTAGGGGTGGTGGTGGCACTGGGCGCAGGCGAGACGCTGGCCCAAAAAGACTTGGCTGACGTCATCGACGAATTGTTCGGGGGTCGTCACCTCTTTGTACCAGACGGTCGCGGGGGATTTCGTCTCGTCGCCGATGGCGCAGACGATGTCGCGGACGAACTCGCTGTAGGGTTTATCCGTGGCGATCGAATCGCGGATCCAATCGTGGAACGAGAACGTGCCCGAGGCCCGCTCGGCTTGGCCGCGGCGCTTCACGCGGAGGACGTCGGCCCACTTGTTGGCGAAGTAGAAACTGTACTCGGGCGATTCGAGCAATTTGTCGATCAGGGTGTCGCGCTTCGATTTCGATGGGTCCGCGAGATACTGGCTCACGACGCCGACGCTCGGCAGCGTACCCGTGATATCGAGGTAGACGCGGCGAAGGAATTGTTCTTCGGTGGCGAGTTCGCTCGGGGAGATGCCGAGTTCGCGCCACTTGGTCGCGGTGTGTGGATCGACGACGGTTTGGACGGGGAACTCGAACTTCGGCGCGTCGCCGGGGCGGGGCACGACCCCACGGAAGGTGGCGACATTGCCGCTGAAACGGACCATCACCGCGGCTTGGCCGGTCATCGAGAGCGTCTGCACGAGGCCCGCTTCGCCGATGGTGGCGACTTCGGTTTCGTTCGATTCGTACTGCGCTCGGCGGGTGACGTCTTCAATGGTGCCATCGGTATAGTGGGCGAGCACGACGAGCTGCTGGCGCGACTGGCGGTCGACGACGCGGGTCTCGGGGAACACCGTGACCTTGGCGACTTTCGGATCCTTCTCTTGGCCGTAGGGCATGCCGGCGGCGATCCAGCGGCGGAGCAGCTTGTATTCTTCGGACGCCACGTCCATCTTCTTGCCGCCGCCGTGCGGGACGACACCGGCGCCCTTCAACAGGAACAGCGATTGATCCGGCGAAGCGGGCATCAGCCGGCGGCCGCGGCTTTCTTTGAGCAGCGTCGTGTAATCGAGTTCGGGTTCGAAGCCGAGCAGCGACAGGCGGAAGCCGTTCTGCCCGGAGATCTTGCCGTGGCAACCGCCGCTGTTGCAGCTCAGTTTCGTGAGCACGGGCGAAATCTGGTTGGCGAAGTTGATCGGCTGCGCGACTTCGGTGCCCTTCACCGCAACGGCGATTTTCGCGGTGAACGCGCCGTGCGTGGCGGTGATGTCGGCCGCGCCGTTGGCGAGCGGGAAGACCCGGCCGTTGGCGTCGACGCGCAGGATTTTTGGATCGCTGACGGTGTACTTGGCCTCGGCCGTGAGGTCGATCGGCTTGCCGGTGTCGCGGATACCGGTCAACGACAATTGCGGGGCGTCGTCGATGCCGTTGATGGCGATCCGGCTCGGGAACGCGTCGAGTTTGACAATCGTCAGCTTCGCGTCGGCGGCAAACGTCGGCAGAGCGAACAGCCCAAGGAGGGCTGCGGAAATCAGAGGACGCATGGGAAAAGCCCCAGGGAGTAGGCGGTGGGAACGGGCAACCGGCGGAATGTCAGTCCGACACGCCAGCGAGGGATTCTAGTCGCCTCTCCCTCACTGCGCGTCGGACTGACTGATATTATACCAATTCTTTGACGACGTCCCGGTCATCTTGGATGTACATCGGCCGGCCGCTGCCGTTGGGGAAGGTCTGCGACGGGTCGACGCCGATGGCGCCGTACAGGGTGCTGAGGACTTGCGGCACACTGTAGGCCCGATCTTTCGGCCGTTCGCCCTTGGCGGTGCTGGCCCCGACGGCTTGGCCCATCTTGAGGCCGCCGCCCGCCACCATGGCGCTCATGACCGGCGACCAGTGATCGCGGCCGGCGTTCATGTTCACCTTCGGCGTCCGGCCGAATTCGCCCCACATCACGGTGACGACGTCGTCTTGCAGGCCGCGGTCGTGGAGGTCTTGGATCAAGTTCGAGATCGCCCGGTCGAGCGGCGGGAGTTGTTTCTTCAGGCTGGCGAAGTTCTGGCCGTGGGTGTCCCAGCCGCCGTAGCTGAGGGTGACGAAGCCGACCCCGGCTTCGATGAGCCGCCGGGCGGTGAGGAACTGCTCGATGCCCTTGTAGCGTTCGAGCGTCTTCGGGTCTTCCTTCTTGATGTCCAGCGCGTTGCGGACGACGCCGGCGGTCACCATTTCGATGGCGCGCTCGGTGTAGCTGTCCATGCCGACCATCGTGCCGGAGGTGTCGATGTCGCGGCGGATGTCGTCGAACGAAGTCAGCAGTTGTTTGCGGTCATCCAACCGGTCGGACGTGACGCCTTGGGCGAGTTTGAGGTTGGCGTTGCCGGGGCCGCCCGGGGTGAACGGGCGGTGGGCCACCCCGAGGTAGCCCGGCTCGGTGCCGCGGCTCATTCCGCGGAGCGACACGAACGGCGGCACGGCGCCCGCGTCGGATCCGCGGATCTTCGAGATCACCGAGCCGAAGCTCGGGTGGTCGGAGATTTTGTTGACGCGGTCCGGGTAGCCGGTCATCACGAGGCTGTCGCTGTGCTCGTCGACCGAGGTCACCGAGCGGATGACCGAGAGCTTGTCGAACATCTTCGCTTGCAGTGGGAAGTGTTCGCAGATTTGGACGCCGCTCACGTTGGTGTCGATGGCTTTGAACTCGCCGCGGAATTCGACCGGGGCTTCGGGCTTCACGTCGTACATGTCCATGTGGCTCGGACCACCGGGCAGGTAGATGAAGATCGCCGACTTCATCGACTTCGACGGCCGGCCGTCTTTGGCGAGCTTGGCCTTGGAAGCGGCTTGGACGCGCAGCGAATCCGCGAGCGTGAGTCCGGCCCCGAACGCCCCGACTTGGAGGAAGTTGCGGCGCGAGAGACCATCGCAGAACCGTTGCGTCGACCCGAGGACCTGAAACATGGGAGAAACCTCGGCCTGGGACAAAAGTGGGAAAGCGGTGGGCCCGGCGGGAATAGTTATCGGCAAATCGCCGGCAGTTCATGCCGCGTCGGGTAAGGGAACTATGAAGCAACCGCGAGGCCGTGTCAAACCTTTTCCGACGAGCTTGTCGAATTGGCCCCGATACGGCCGGCTCGTCGGGCCTACCAGTACAGCTTGTCCAAGGTCACGTTGCCCCCACACAAGACAATCCCGACTTTCTCCAATCCGGGCAGTGCGCGGAATTCGTCACTCAGGGCCACGGCCACGCCGACGGCGGCGCTCGGTTCGATCAGCAACTTCATCCGTTCCCAGACGAGCCGCATCGCATTCGCGATGTCCTCTTCGCTCACGGTGAAGACGCGTTCGACGTTCGCCGCGATGATCGGCCACGTCATCAGGCCGACGTAGTTCGCGAGCAATCCGTCAGCGATGCTCGTCGCGACGCTGAGTTTCACCCGTTCCCCAACGGCCATCGACTGCGCGGCGGCGCTGGCCCCGACCGGCTCCGCGCCGAAGATGCGGATGGTCGGATTGAACCCCTTGGCCGCCAAGGAGAATCCGGAGATCAACCCGCCGCCGCCGATGGGGGCGATCAGGGCGGCGATCCCCGGCTCGTCTTGCAGGAGTTCGAGCGCGGCCGTGCCTTGACCCGCGATGACGTCCGGATGGTCGAATGGCGGGATGTACGCGGCCCCGGTCGCCGCTTGAATCTCGGCGACCTTCGCTTCGCGCTCCGGTAGGCTCGGCCCCGACTCGACGATCTTGGCCCCGTACCCGGCGATCGCCGCCGACTTCACGGCCGACGCGTTCGCCGGCATAACGATGGTCGCGGGGATGCCGCGCGTCCGCGCGGCGAGCGCCAACGCCTGCCCGTGGTTGCCGCTGCTGTGCGTGACGACGCCGCGCGCCGCCGCGTCGGCATCGAGCCGGCGCACGGCGTTCGTGGCCCCGCGATATTTGAAACTGCCGCTCTTCTGCAGCAGTTCGCCTTTGAAAAACAAGCGGCGACCGGCGCGGGCGTCGAGCGTTTCGGACGTGAAGACGGGCGTCCGCTGGACGAACGGGCGAATCCGCTCCGCGGCGGTGAGGACGTCGGCGTAGGTCGAGAGGTTCGACATGATTCGATCCGATTGGGTAGAGTACATCTGAGATTATCACTGTCTTGTCCCGGAGTCGAACCATGCGGCCCCTCTTCGCACTGTCGATGATCGCGGCGTGCTCCACCGCGGCCTGCGTCGCGGCCGAACCGGAACCCGTGCGCGAAATCAAAAAGGTCGAAGCGACCGAGGCGAACATCCGCAAGGCCGTGGAGCGGGCCCTCCCCCCGCTTTGGAAGGGGCTCGAAGGCCACAACGATGCGCACTCGTGCTTCGCCTGCCACCACCACGGTGCGGCGTTGGTCGCGTTCGGCGTCGCCCGCAGCCGCGGCTACGACATCCCAGAACAGAAGTTGAAAGAGCAGGTCGAATTTGTCGCCGCCGACCTCGAACGCAACCGGCCGAATTTCGAAAAAGGGAAAGGACCGGTCGCACCGGGCGGCGGCGATACGGACAACACCGGTAACGCGCTCTTCGCCTTGGCCGCGGTCGGCCACAAACCCGACCGGGCGACCACGGCCGTGGTCGGCTACACCCTCGGCCATCAAAAGACGCGGCCATATTGGTCCACGCTCGTGCGGCGCTACCCGACCGAAGCGAGCAGCTTCGCGACGACGGCGCTGAACATCCGGGGTCTGCTCGCCTTCCGGACGCAGGATCAAGTCGAACGGGCCGACGCGCGCATCGCCGAGGCGAAGGGGTGGCTCGTGGAGACCGCGGCGAAGGATACCGAAGACCGCGTCTTCCGGCTCATCGGGTTGCATGCGGCCAAAGCCGAGCCGGTCGATTTGAAGAAGGCGACCGACGAATTGCTGAATTCACAAGGGAAAGATGGCGGTTGGAGTCAGACCGACGCGATGGCCCGCGATCCGTACGCCACGGCGACGGCGCTGTACGCGCTGCACACGGCCGGGGGGATTGCGGTCGAAAATGCGGAATGGCGCCGGGGTTTGCTCTACCTGCTCGGCACCCAAGCCGACGACGGCACGTGGTTCGTGAAGTCGCGCAGCAAGCCGGTGCAGAAGTATTTTGAGACCGGTTTCCCGCACGGGAAAGATCAATTCATCTCGTGCGCGGCCACCGGCTGGGCGACCGCCGTGTTGGCGCTGGCGACGCCCGCCCCGAAGAAGTGACGGATCACACCGGGTCGGGAGCACGCGGGAAGACGAGGCGGTGAATCAATGCATCCAGCCCGAGCCAACGGCCCGTCGGGTGCGCCAAAATCACCAGCAATCCCAAGGCTTCGATGAGGTTCTTGTTGATGAACAGCGGGTTCCCCTCGGTCCCCGGCGGCAGCGGTAGCCACGGCACCGTCGGGTGCGAGAGGTAAGTCATCACCAAGAACCCGATGCCGGCGACGCACCAGGCGCGCGTGAACAAGCCGAGCAACAATCCGGCGCCGATGGCGGTGATGGCCCAACGGGTCCGGCGGTCGATTTGGAGAATCGGCTTCTCTTTGACTTCGTCTTTCACTTCGACCCCGGCGCCGGTCTTCAATTCTTTGACGAAGGCTTTGCAATCGGCGGCCAACTCGGTCTGCGCGGCTTGCAGGTCGGTCTGGGCTTTCTTGGCGCGGGTCATTTCTAAGCCATTGCCATTGCCCAAACTATATCTCTGTCGGGCTTGGAATTCACCGAGTTCCGTTTGGAGCAGCGCGATGTAGTGGAGTCGCTCCGGGGCGCTGGCTTGCAGAGCGCCCTCGCTGCCCGTGAGGTGAGTCACCTTCGTGTCGCGGCGGTCCACCCCGTAGACCCAACGGGCGTATTTCGCTTTCAGAATCGGCACGGCGTCCGGAAGGGCCTTGGATTCTCCGTCTGATTTTTCCAATGCGGTGCTCAGATCCCCGGCCACGACCGCGGGGCAGTATTCGGCTTGGCGTTCGACGGGGAGTTTTGCGAACTCCGCTGCCGCCATCGGTTCTTTCTGCTCCAGCCATTCCGAGTATGTTTTCACCGGATCGCCGAGGTACTGCTTCCGCAGTGCTTCGCCGAAGGGCCCTTCCGCGACGGCGAAATACGGCTCGCTCGTGAAAACTTTGTTCGTGTCGGTCGGGCCGACGAAGGTCGATTGAACCTTGTGCAGGCCTTCGAAGAGGAAATGCCAACCGATGGCGAGCCGCAGCGCGAGCAGCACGAAGACGCGCAACTGCCATTTGTTGTGGGCCGTCGAAACGATCAGCGCGAGCAAGACCCCGGCGAGGCCGGCGTACAAAACCGCTGCGGGAACGAGGGGATTCATGGTGGGGCCGACCGGCGCGGGGGAGTGACGTTCAATGCCTATGTTAGCCGCGGTGGCCGACGTGGCGACAAGTTTCCAACTTGTCGCCACGTGGAAGCCGGCTCGCCGAGATACTCGTGCCATCCTTCATTTTTGGTCGACAAGTTCGAAATTTGTCGCCACGTTCGCACTCCCCATCCGAACTGCCCGCTCCCCGCCCTCGTTCAACATCACCGCGGCCAAATTGGTCCGGCTGCGCAGATACTCCCGCGCCCAGTCGGTGCCCGCCACGAAGAAGGCCGTGGAAATCGCGTCGGCCTCGGCGGCGTTGTCGGCGAGGCAGGATGCGCTGCGGGTTCCCGCGGCCGGGCGGCCGGTGCGCGGATCGAGGACGTGCCCGTATTTCTTCCCGTCGATCTCGAAGAATTGGAAGGTCGCCGCGGAGGTGCCCAGCCCTTGGTCTTTCAGGTAGACCACATCGAGCGCGGGCTGACCCGCTTCCGGATGGCGGATCGACACGGGCCAGCCGCGTGGGTCATTCGGTGGAACCCCGACGCCGAGCATACTGCTGCCACCGCCTTGCAGCAGAGCCGAGTCGATGCCCCAATCTCGCCGCAGGATTTCGGCGGCGCGATCGAGGGCGTAGCCTTTGCCGATGGCCCCGAAGTTGAGCTTGAGGCCGGGCCGGCGGAATTGAATGGTCGCAGACACGGGGGGCCCACGCCCCCCGCTCGGGTTCAGCATCACATGGCGGAAGCCGCAGCGGCCGGTCGCTTCGACGAGTTCCCGGTCGGTCGGGATGCGGCCGGCCCGTTGGGTGAATCCCCAAGCGTCGACGAGCGCCCCCACGGCGACATCGAAGGCCCCGGACGTTTCGAGGGTGAAGCCGGCGCAGCGTTCGAGCAGTTGGAACAAGCTTGGATCGATGGCGACCGGCCCCTCGGCCGCCGTCGCATTGAGCCGCGCGACCTCGCCGGTGTCGCGGTAGACCGTCAATTGCTCTTCGATTTCTTCGATGAGGTCGAGTGCCGCCGACGCGGCATCGACGGCGCGCGGCGTGCCCTGCGGCAGGGCGATTTCAAAGGTCGTCGCCATCGCCCGCCGGGCGACGCGGATCAGCGTGAGGTTCACGGTCCACCGCGCGAAAGCTCATCGCTCAGACGTGGCG
>JANXTU010000338.1 GCA_025352235.1 Fimbriiglobus sp. | reverse complement strand
GGCAGGTGGTCGTACAGGCCGTCGCAGATGCCCTTGAAGCTGCGGATGGTGTCCTTCAGCGTCGTGAAGTTCCCGCTCTTGCCGGTGAACGCTTCGGCGACGAAGAACGGCTGGCTCAGGAAGCGTTCGATGCGGCGGGCGCGGGCCACGACCTGCTTGTCTTCTTCGCTGAGTTCATCGACGCCGAGAATGGCGATGATGTCTTGGAGTTCGCGGTAGCGCTGGAGAATCCGCTTCACGCGGTCGGCCACGTCGAAGTGCTCTTGGCCCACGAGGGTCGGGTCGAGCAACCGGCTATTCGACGACAGCGGATCGACGGCCGGGTAAATCCCCTTTTCCGAGATGGCCCGGTCGAGGTAGATGAAGCCGTCGAGGTGCTGGAACGTGTTAGCCGGGGCCGGGTCGGTGGGATCGTCGGCGGGCACGTACACGGCTTGCACCGAGGTGATGGCGCCTTTGGTCGTCGACGTGATCCGCTCTTGGAGTTCGCCCATTTCCGTGGCCAGCGTCGGCTGGTAACCCACGGCGCTCGGCATCCGGCCCAGCAGCGCGGAGACTTCCGAACCGGCCTGACTGAAGCGGAAGATGTTGTCGACGAAGAAGAGCGTCTCGGTGCCGGTGGAATCGCGGAACCACTCGGCCATCGTCAACGCGCTGAGCGCGACCCGCATGCGGGCGCCCGGCGGCTCGTTCATCTGGCCGAATACCATCGCCGTGTTCGCGATGACCGCCTTGGCGTCGGCGCCCGCGCCGGTCATCGTCTCTTGCATTTCGAGCCAGAGGTCGTTCCCTTCGCGGGTCCGCTCGCCCACCCCGGCGAACACCGAGTAGCCCTTGTACTCTTTGGCGATCCGCGTGATGAGTTCTTGCAGAATGACGGTCTTGCCGAGACCGGCCCCGCCGAACAGACCGGCCTTGCCCCCCCGCGCCAGCGGGATGAGCAGGTCGATGACCTTGATGCCCGTGACGAGCACTTCGGACTTCGGCGACAGTTCATCGAAGCGCGGCGGTTCGCGGTGGATGGGCCGCTCTTCGGTGGCTTGGATCGGCCCCAAGCCGTCGATCGGCTCGCCGAGGAGGTTGAAGACGCGGCCGAGGGTGCCGAGGCCGACGGGCACGTGGACGGGTCGGCCGGTGTCGACGGCGTCGACGCCGCGGACGAGGCCATCGGTGGAGCCGAGGGCGACGCAGCGGACGCGGCTCCCGCCGAGGTGCGACTGCACTTCGCCGGTGAGGCCGATCTTCAGGCCGCCTTTGGTGACGGCGTCGATGCGGAGTGCGTTGTAGATTTCGGGGAGGTGCCCTTCAGCGAATTCGACGTCGAACGTCGATCCGATGATTTGGACGATCTTCCCGGCTTTCGTGGCGGTGGCGACCATGGTGATGCGGGCCCTGTTGCGGTGGAATTAGCAAAAGATATTAGTGGACCAGCGCCTCGGCAGGCTGGAGTTTATTTTCCAATACAGTTACGCGGCGCTGCAACTGTTCAGCGAGCGCGGCGAGGGCTTCGTTCAACTCGGCCTGCGATATCTGTCCCGCTCGCGTTCGCAAAATCTCATCGCGATCTTGCCGGCCGAGCAACGCCCATCCCTCAGCAGTTAATCCGTGCTTCGATCCGACCGCTATGCGGAGTTCATCGTCCGTCGATTTCGCAATTCCGTCGAACCAACGCGAATGGTCGATCTCCGCATCCGTGTCCCAGTCGTTTCTGCGGGTCAGGATGTCGCCGAGGAAGACCCAGGTCAATTTGGAATCGCGAGCTTCTCCGTTTCCGAATGATTCCGAGTAGCTCGGCAAATACCAACCACCGACACTCAGCCCAAACGCATCCCGAACGGCTTTCAAATACTCGCGGCGCGAAGCTTCCGGCCCCAGCGCGTCGCACGCAATTTGAATCAGCTTGGCCACCGTGGCCCCGTCTCGGAACGAATTCCGCAATTCTTCGGTGAGGGCATCGGCTGTCATCACGAACTCCTCAAAAATCGGACCTTCGCGAATCCGTATCCCGCCAACGCCGGAATCTTTTGCAGAAATTCGACCGAGTCGAACCCGTGGCGTTTCGCTTGGGCGCCAGTCCAAGTACCGATCGCGGCTTCGTTTTCGGCCTTCCCATCCGCAAGTGCCCGGTTGAACGCCGCGAGGTTGTCACCTTCCATCCAAAATCCGATCATCGAACGGACCGATGCGCCGAAATGGAGCATCATCAAGTCGAAGAGAACCCGGCCGCGAACTATCTTGTGCGAACCATCGATCGCATCGACCGTGCGAATGTCGAATTTCAATTCTCCATTTGAGCCCACGACACCGCCGATTTGCAAGTCCGGGTCGTCGCGGTCGGCAATTTCGATTTCATCCGCTGTGGCAGTCACCAACCGATAGCCTTCCGGCAAATCCGCTTGTGTCAGCACTTTCGGTTCTCTGGTTTACTTTAACGCTTCGCTACCGGCGATGAGTTCGCTGATTTCCTTCGTGATGTTCGCTTGGCGGGTGCGGTTGTACAGCCGCGAGACGTCCTTGATGAGGTCGCCGGCATTTTCGGTGGCCGCCTTCATGGCCACGCGGCGGGCGATCTGCTCGCCGACGGCGGCGTCGAGGAAGCACTTGAACAGCCGCACTTTGAACGCCACGGGAACGAGTTCACTGAGGATGTCGGTGGCACTCGGGTAGAAGTCG
>JANXTU010000282.1 GCA_025352235.1 Fimbriiglobus sp. | reverse complement strand
TTACGACTGAGGACGATTGAAGAAGGGGACGCGACGGAACCGACCGGGAAGAGCACGACGAAAAGCCTGAAAACGCAAGGGAATGAAGTGGTTCAAGGACGATCAAAGACCAAAGAAGACGGAACGGAAAGATTGCCCCCGGCAAGATTCGAACTTGCGACCACCGGTTTAGGAAACCGATGCTCTATCCCCTGAGCTACGAGGGCTGCGAAGTCGGAATTCTAGGGCCGGGCCGATTCCAGACCAACTCCAATCCCCGGCTTTCAGGTCACTTCGCACAGGATCACTTCGCGCGGACAGTTGAGGCGAAAGGGGAAAGTATCGGCCGCACCGCGGCTCACGAGCATGGTGGAAGTGCCGATGTTGAATCGGAGGCCGTGCCAGTGGTGGAACCAAACGGCCGGATATTGCCGGCCGTTGCGATTGACAAACACGCATTGACCCCCGTGCAAATGGCCGGCGAACACCAGATCGTACCCGGCGGAAACTGCGGCCGGGAAATCGGCCGGGTCGTGGGCGCAGAGGATGCGCGGGCGCCCCGTCAACGCGCGAATGGAACCGTCGATCCGCACCGGAGCTTCGATGGGATCATCCGGGAGCCACGTCCCGCCCGCATCGCAAACGGCCCGGCGGACGAGGTCTTCGCCGACTCGGACATCGTGGTTGCCGGGAATCGCCGCGACGGGGGCGATTCCGATCAATTCGACGATCATCCGCCGTAACGCGGGGAGGGCTTGAACGTGATCGACCAAGTCGCCACCTAGCAAAATCCGATCGGGCCGGGTCGAACTCGCCGCGGCGAGCATTTGGGCCGGTACGGTCATCGTCCAGCGGTGCCCGAGGTGCAAATCGCTGGCGTAGAGCAATCGAATCGGGTCCGGCAGATTCAGCGCGATCCGTTCCACGCGGATTTGCAACGGGCCGGAGGCGCCGAATTCAAAGCGCATGCGAACCTCGGAGTCGCTCGTACCAAACGCAAATGGCCAAGCAGCCCAAACACCACGAGCGGAGGAAGCCGCGGCCGACGAAACCACCGAAGAGCATCGCCGCGGCGATCGGCATGACGACGGCCATGACGCGGAATGTGCCGCCGGCGCGGACCGTGAACCGCCGGGCAGAGCGGAAGGGCCGGGGGTCGCCGTCGATGGCGACGGGGAAGAGAAAGACGCCCTGCGCTTCGGCCGCGTAGAAGAGTGGGACGGCGAAGAGGCCCAACACGGGCCAATCCGCGGCGAATATCGCGAGAACCCAACCCGAAGCGACGACACAGGCGGCGCCGTATTTCAGCAGGCCCAAGGCGTGGAAGTTCGCGGACGCCGGTTCCGGGATCGGGCTGCATCGGAGGATCTCCATCGCTCGCCGCATCCATTCCGCACCGGAGCGGAAGCCGCGCCGTCCGGCCGCGCTCGCGCCGGCCGCCAGTTCGCTGCCGGGGGCGTCGTAAAGCTCGGCGGCCCGGCGCAAGAGCGAGCCCCAACCGATGCGGTCAGGCACCGGCGCCTCCCCGGCCGAAGCACCACTGCGCCCATCCGAGGAATGCCAGCCCGTTGCCGAAAGTCAATATGCGGTGCGCGAGTACTTCGCCCCACCGGCAGCGACGGTGGAACAGGAACTCGTCGTAGCAAATCAGGATGACCGTCGCGATCAAGGCGATGAGCACGGGGATCAGCATTTGCGCCGGACGCGGTAGCAACGACGCCACTGCCATCGACAAAAACAGGGGTATCCCTCCACCGGCGAGCGCCGCCACGTGGGCGCGGTGCTCGCGCCGGCCGACGATCGTGGTTCCCGAGCGGTGAATGTGCCAATCGATGACCCCGGCCACCGTGGCGACGGCGCCGCAGAGCGCCACGATCCAGAATTGCCAAGGGTAATCGTGGGGTCGGGCCAGCCAGTTGAATCGGTCGTCGTCCTGCAAAAGGAGCAGTCCGATGGGAAATGCAAGCGCCGGAACAAGCATCGCCAACAGCGCCGCCGGTCCGTGGGCACTCAATCGCCGGCGGGTCGCTCGAACCGAATCCGACATGTCCCACCCTCGATCCGAAGATAGCTTTGCATTGCAAAGCTAGCGGTCGATAGCAGGAAGGTCAAGTCCGAATTGCTAAGGACTCAAGTAGTCGCGTCCTCGTCGAAGGCCCCGGCCGGCATCGGTTCGGGTGCCGCGCCTCGGGATGTCAACACCCATTCGGCCAAGGCGAAATCGGCGCGCGTTGTGATTTTAAAGTTCTGCCGATCGCTCGGGACGACGTGGACGGCATGGCCCACCGCTTCGACGAGTTGGGCATCGTCCGTGATGGCGGCGCTCACGTCGCCGCGCCGCGCGTATGCTTCGACGAGCCAATCGCGACGGAAGACCTGCGGCGTTTGCGCGGCCCACAATCCCGCGCGGGGGACGGTCTCGGTGATGCGGTGCGTCGGTCCTTCCACGCGTTTCAAGGTGTCCGCGACCGGCGTGGCGAGCATCGCGGCGCCGTACCGGATGGCCCCGGCGAAGACGTCGTCGATCTGTTTCGTCGTGACCAAGGGTCGCACGGCGTCGTGGACGGCGACGAACCGGACACCTTCGGGGATTTCCGCGAGCGCGTTGGCTACCGACTCGAAGCGCTCGGAGCCGCCTTTGACGATGGAAACGTTCCGATAAATGCAGATCCCCGCGTAACGGCCGGTGAAGAATTCACAATCTTCGGGTGGGACCACGATGTAAACCCGGTTCACATCGGGCCGGCCCCAGAACAACTCGGCGGAGCGCTGCCAGATGGCTTTGCCCTCGAGCGGCAGAAACGGCTTCTTCTCGGCGCCGCCGAAGCGGCTAGATTGCCCGGCGGCCGGCAGGATCACGGCGAAACTCAGCATGGTCGATCTCCGGGGCAAATACCGGGGTTTGTTCTAGTGAGTGGCGCCACTGCGCCATGAGTTCCCGCCAATGATTCCAGACGATTTCTTGTTCCGCGAGCAAGTCTTCGACGGCGCCGGCCGAGCGGTCGGCCCCGGCCAAGTGTTCGTCCCACGCTTCGTCGACGGCGTCGTGGGGGATGTGAATCTTGAGTGCTTCCACAGAGCCGCCCCGCTCGGAATAGGCCGTGCGAAAGGCCGCTTCGTAGCGGTCGAGCGATCTCAGGCAGTCGCCGACGGCGGCTTCGATCGCCCCGAGGGACGCTTCCCAGTTCTTGGCAGGTGGCATGGTTTCCCCCGATTCGCGAGTCCCCCGGAAGCTGCGGGCTATAGCGAAGGGAGCGGTGCGGAAACAAGCGGACTTTCCGGGGATTCCTCCTTGCGGGATTCGGGCCAGGCGGGTATCGCCCGGCTCAGCTTGGGGGAAGCTAAACCGAATTCCGAAGCGCCGCCCCCGGCGCGCCGCCAGGAGGGCACCCCGATGTACGTGGCCTGCTCGACGCTCTGTTTCAGCCGTTTGCCTTTGCCCGACGCTTTGCGAATCATCCGCGAGATGCACTTCGCCAAGGCCGACCTCGCGATCCACGAATCGGGGGCGCACTTGCGACCGTCCGATGTCCTCGCAGATGTCGCCAGGGCCGCGGCGCAGCTCAAAGCCGGCAACGTGGCCTTCGCCGCGTTCCACTTGGAATTCGCCGAGTTCGATTCCGAGACGACCCGCCACCAACTCCGGGCGGTCTGCCGGCTGGCCCGGACGATGGCCGTGCCCCTCGTCACGGCGACGGCCGCGCCGCACGGAAGCGACCCGCTGGCCGAGGTCGTGCGGTTAAAAGCTTGGGCGAAGCTCGCCGAGATCGAAGGGGTGATCCTGACCGTGGAAACGCGGGCCGGCACCGTGACCGAAGACGCGGCCTTCGCGGCCGATCTCTGCCGGCGCGTCCCCGGTTTGGGCCTGACACTCGACCCGAGCTATTTCACGACGCGGAACCAGACCGAAGACGGTTGCGATGCGCTCTACCCGTTCGTGAAGCACGTGCGTTTGCGCGATTCCGGCAACAAACCCGATCAGTTCCAGCTCCGCATCGGGCAGGGGAGGATCGAGTACGGCCGCATCATCGGCCAACTCGACCGCTGCCGGTACGACCGGGCACTGTCGGTCGACATCCGCGATCTGCCGGA
>JANXTU010000236.1 GCA_025352235.1 Fimbriiglobus sp. | reverse complement strand
ATCCGCCCCGGCCGGACTTGCCACGCTTCGAGTTTCTCCATCACGAATGCCACCGCCGCCGCTTCCGACAGCGTACCGGGCGCCGACGCGCGGAGCTCCCGGGCGTGCTCCGCCACCTGCTCCTGTTCCACGGCCGTCAGTGCCGGGCTTTCCACTTCCACTTCCACGACCGGCGGCTCACGGAAGTTCGCATCAAAGCGAGTTCCCGAGACGGTTTTGTCGTGGCGCATTCGGGTCCGCTCGAGTTCGAGGATCGAATTGGCCGCAGCGGCGACAATCTCCTCGTTGCGGCTGCCGAGTTGGTTCTGCAGCGCGAGGACCGCTTCCAGAACCGCATTGTTCCAGAGTTGCCCGCGTTCGCGCTCGCAATCGGGCAACGGCGCGCGGGCCGGCGCCGGGTGAACGTCGGCGATCCGGTTGTGTAAGAGAGTGGCGACCATGGCGAACCTTCTGCGTATAATTGAGTGCAGTAATGGATATAAGCTCCAATTCCGCGATGTCAAATGGGAATGACGAGAATTGGCGAGAAAGGCGAGCCGGTCGGCGTGAGCCGCCGGATTCTGAATCGAGTTATGCTCGACGTACTTGGGAGTGACACATCGCGAAACACCGATTTTCCGATGCGTCCGACTCCGCCCCACCTTCGATTTTGAAAGCCGAGGCGAGCGGAGAACGTCGCTTTTCGCTCCGCGAAAAGTGGTTGACGCCAACACTCGAGTTCCGCACCTCGCGGACGTGCCCAGCTACTTTTCGCGGAGCGAAAAGCGACTTTCTCCGCTCGGCGCGGAGAAGTTCCGCCAGTCTCGAACGAGCCCAGCCACTTTTCGCGGAGCAGTGTCAACCCAGACTGCGCTGAGAATAGCAATCCGGCTGTTGACGCCGACCGGCTCGCCGGATCGTGCGGACATCGATTTTCCATAGCGGTTTTGATCCCGGAGGGATCACAGAGATTAGCCGGCGGTCGAAGACCGCCGGCACGAATGCAAGGGATCGACCCCGGAGGGGTCGCAGCGAGTGTGGCAAAACTTTCTGGCAGCATTTGAACTGCTTGCAATTCCAACTGAGACCTCACCCACCGCAGAAAGTGCAGCTTTTGCCGACTGCCAGAAAGATTTGCCAGACCCTCCCTTCCTCTCATTCGGAACGCCCGGTCCGCTATTATGAATCATGTCGTGGTAGACCGATCCCGCAGCTTCACCATTCGTTGAGGATCGAGATTGGATCGCGCCGAACTCCTCCGCGACCTCGCGAATACATTTATCGGGTTGGCACCGTCGCCGCTCCACGGCATCGGCGTTTTCGCGCTCGCGGAGATTCCCGCCGGGAAGACCGACCTGTTCTCACCGCCGTCGGTGGCTTGGCGCGGCGTGCCGCTTTCGGCGATCGAGACGCTCCCCGCCCACGTCCGCAAACTCCTCGATACCTACTGCCTGCAAGACGAAGAACATGTTTACCTCCCACCGCACGGATTCAAGGTCGTCGACCTCGTCCACTTCCTCAACCATTCGGAGTCGCCGAACCTCCGCCAGCGCGACGGCGGCGATTTCTTCGAGACGCTGCGGGCCATCGCGACCGGGGAAGAATTGACCGTCGACTATGGGACGCTCGAAGTCGAGTGAGCGCCGCCCTTTTCGCACCCAACGGATTCGCTATTTCAACAGTTGGTTTGATGCCGGATCGCAGGAGTACCAAGCCGGTATGAACGAGTGGCACATCGCAGAAGGTTTCCGGTTCGCCGGGGTCGTGATCGGGCTGCGGAGCGAGCCGGATCGGCGCGACTTGGCCGTGATCGCGTCCGACCGCCCGGCGACCGCAGCCGGGGTCTTCACGCAGAACCGCGTGTGCGCCGCCCCGGTGCAACTGAGCCGGGAACGGCTGCCCCGGAGCGACGCCCGCGCCATCGTGATCTGTTCCGGAAACGCCAACGCCTGCACCGGCGAACAAGGGCTGACCGACGCCCGACGCATGGCGGAACTCGTGGCGGCGGATGTCGGCTGTTCCGCAGAACAAGTGCTGGTGGCCAGCACCGGGGTCATCGGCCGGCCGTTGCCGATGGCGATATTGGAAGCGGGGATTCCCAAGGCGACCGCGGTGTTGCAACCGGGTGCCGCCGCGTTCAACGACGCGGCCCACGCCATTTTGACGACCGACACGCGCATCAAAGTCTCGACGCGGACACTGGATTCGTACTCGATCACCGGCTTCGCCAAAGGCGCCGCGATGATCGGCCCGAACATGGCCACGATGCTCGGGTTTCTATTCACCGATGCCGCCGTGGATGCCGACGATTTGCACGCGATTCTGCGACGCTGCACGGCAGACACGTTCAATTGCATCTCGGTGGAAGGTCACACGAGCACGAACGACACGGTGCTGATCTTGGCGAATGGCGCCGGGCCGAAGCTCGCGGGGGCAGCACTGGATCGCTTCGAGCGTTCGATCCACGCCGTCTGCGAAGAACTGGCGCGGGCCATCGCCGAAGACGCGGAAGGCGCCCAGCACCTCATCACCATCGATGTCGAGGGTTGCCGAACCGACGCCGAAGCGCGTACGATTGCCAAGGCCATCGCCGAGAGCGCCCTCGTGAAGACGGCCGTCTTCGGCGCCGACCCGAACTGGGGACGCGTGGTGTCTGCGGCCGGGTATTGCGGCGTCGATTTCGACGAGCGCGACCTCAGCCTCTGGATGGGGTCGTTCCTCCTGTACGAACGCGGCGCGCCCCTGCCGTTCGATGCGAAACTCGCCTCGGCGTACCTGCGCGACAACCGCAACGTCGGCTTCCGGGTGAAACTCGAACTCGGGTCGGGCCGCTGCCGGTTCTACACCTGCGACCTCACGACGGAGTACGTCAACCTGAACGCGGACTACACGACGTGACGCCGCTGCTCGACCTCGACAATTTGTCGCGCACGTTCGGCGCGCACCGGGCCTTAAAGGGGTTGACCCTGCGCGTCCCGCAGGGTCTCGTCGGCCTGCTCGGGCCCAACGGCGCTGGCAAATCGACCCTGTTAAAAATCCTGATGGGCCTGATCGAGCCGACCTCCGGCACCGGCCGGCTGCTGGATGTCCCCCTCGGCGGCGACCGGGACACCCGCGACAACTGGCGTCTGCGCCGGCTCATTGGCTTCATGCCCGAAGCCGACGCCCTCGTGCCGGGGTTGAAGGGGATCGAATACGTCGCCCTCGCCGGGGAACTCTACGGCATGCCACGGAAACAGGCCCTCCGCCGGGCACACGAAGTGCTGACCTATCTCGACCTCGATGAGGCTCGCTATCGCGCGGTCGAAACCTATTCCGCCGGGATGAAGCAGCGGGCGAAGCTCGCGCAGGCGCTCGTCCACGATCCGGCGGTGCTGCTGCTCGACGAACCGACCAGCGGCCTCGACCCGTCGGGCCGCGACAAGATGCTGAACTTGATCCGCGAACTCGGGAGCCTGCACGGGAAGTCGATCATCGTCAGCACGCACTTGCTCGCCGATGTCCAAGCCGTGTGCGAGCGCGTCGTCATTATCGCCGGCGGCGAACTCCGCGGCGTTGGCACCGTCGATGAACTCTGCGCCCGCCGTGACGACCGCTTCCGCGTCCGGGTCGGCGGGGACAAGTCTCATTTTGAAGACGCGTTGAAAGCCGTCGGCATCGAAATGATCCTCCCCACCGCGGCCACGGAACTGCGTGTGGTGCTCCCGCCGGGGCGGACGACGCTCGACTTGTTCCGCATCGCGGCGGGCTGCGGCGCGAGCATCCGCGCGGTGTTGCGGGACGATGTGACGTTGGACGAACTCTTCCGCACCGCCACGGCGACGGGGGCCGCATGACGAACCCGACCGACCCACTGCTGCGCTACCGCCCGTGGAAGGGCGAACTGAACCCGCCGGTCTACGCCTCCCTGGCGATGGCCCGGTCGTCGCTGCGGTTGTTGTTCCGCCGCAAGGTCTTCTGGGCGCTCTATGCACTCGCTCTGATGATCTTCTTTTTCTTTTTCTACGCCCAGTACCTCGTCGTCTGGATCCAACAGCAAGCCGCCAGCCAGACGGTGAGCGTCGGCGCGGTGCCGGTGCGACTGTCCGAACTCACCAAGTTCCTCGACAAGCTCAACCTCAACGGCTCGCCGCACACCTTCGGCAACTTCATCTGGTTCGAGGGGCACATCGTCATGATCGTGCTCGCCTTCGCCGGGGCGGTGCTCGTCGGCAACGATTTCCACCACGGCAGCCTGCCCTTCTACCTGTCGAAGCCGATCGGCCGACGGCATTACGTCCTCGGCAAGCTCCTCGGCATCGGCGCGTTCATCAACCTGATGACGACGATCCCCGCGCTCGCGCTGTTCCTCCAAGCCGGCCTGCTGTACGAGTGGAAATCGTACTACGTCGACAACTTCCCGGTGCTGTTGGGCATCCTCGCCTACGGGTTGTTGCTCACGGTCGTGCTCAGCTTGCTCATGGTGGCGACCTCGGTCTGGGTGCGGCGCACGGTGCCGTTGATCATGATTTGGAGCGGCGTGTTCATCTTGGGTCGGACCGTGGCGAACTTCCTCGTCGAAGTCCAGAACTTCAGCCCGCTCTGGCGACTCGTGGATCTTTGGAACGACCTGTATTTGATCGGCCTGTGGTTCCTGCAAGCCGACTTCGGCAGCAACAATCTGGGGTCGAATCCGGAACCGTGGCAAGCCGCCATCGTCGTGACGGTGTTGTGTTTGGCTTGTCTGCTCTACCTGCGGAAACGCATCCAAGCCGTCGAAATCGTGAGCTGAGGAATCGTTTTGTCCACGGCCGTACCCCCTTCGACCGCGCCCCTCTTGCTCCTCGAGCAGGTTTCGAAGTGGTACGGCCCCGTCCTCAGTTTGAACCAGGTCACGCTCGAACTGAACGCGGGCATCACCGGGTTGGTCGGGCCCAACGGTTCCGGGAAATCGACGCTCATCAAACTCGCCACCGGCCTCATCGCCCCGTCGTTGGGGCGCGTAACGGTGCGAGGCCGCGACGCCTCCGATTGGCGCACCCGGCATTCCATCGGCTACTGCCCCGACCACGACGCGTTCTACGAGGACATGAGCGGCCGGGAGTTCGTGCGGGCCATGGCGAAACTCAACGGCTTCGCGCCCCGCGATGTGACCGATCGCAGCGAGGCGGTGTTGGATCGCGTCGGCATGGTCGAACGCGCCGACCGCAAACTCCGGGGTTATTCCAAGGGGATGCGGCAGCGCATCAAACTCGCCCAAGCGCTGCTGCACGACCCGGAATTATTGATCCTCGACGAACCGCTCTCGGGCATCGACCCGCTCGGCCGGCAGGAGATGCTCGAGTTGTTTCACGAACTCGCAGGGCAGGGGAAGTGCCTGCTGATCTCGAGCCACGAGCTCGAAGAACTCGAGAAACTGACGAGCCACGTCGCGATTCTTTCGCGCGGCCGCATCGCCGCCGTGGGCACCCTCCAGCAGATCCGCGGCTTACTCGACGACTACCCGATGACGGTGCGGGTCGCGCTCGACGACCCGAAAGAATTGGCGAAGCACCTGCTCGGAATCGACGGTGTGATCGGCTTCGATTTCGACGACACCGGCCGGGGGCTGATCATCCGCGCTCGCAGTCCGGAGCGATTCTTCGCCGGCTTCCAAACGCTGATCTTGGACAAGGGCATCGAAGTGCGGGAAATGGAACCGCTCGACGATTCCGCCCACGCGATTTTGGGCTATCTGCTCGGTGGGTCCGGGAAGACGTGAGCCTCTTGAACTGACCGCTGTTCGCTGATAACTGATCGCTCTTTAGATAATCCTGACAGAGATCCGCAATCGGCGAACAGCATTCAGCAATAGGTCACTTGATCTTCACCGCACCGACAACCACAGTATCGATCCCCGGCCACTTCTGCACCGCGTCTGCGTAGTCCCAGGCGTCAGAAAGTTTGCGGACCTTCCCGACGATGGTCGCGGTCGAACCGGATTGCTTCACCGTCAACTCGGCGAAGCGCGCATCGTCCACCGGCTTCGTCGGTACGCCCGGTGGGGGGATCGTCGGGTACGGCAGGGGTGCCGCACCGGGCGCGAACGCGGCCCGCGGGGCGCCGGACGACACGACCGGGTCCATCATCAAACCGGTCGGGGCCGGCCGGCGGACGACGGTGTTCCCCGGCGCCGGCTCTTTGTAAGGTGGCGGGGGCATCGTCTCGACGGGGGCCAGCTGCACCGGGATCGCCAGCGGCGGCAGCGCGCTCGGCACTGGTGCCGGCAGTGGCTCGAGCAGGTCCTTCGGCACCGGCTTCTCCGGTTGCATCTGCTCGGCCACTTTGCGGGCGAGGGGGTCGTCCCGACCGTCGGCGTTGGAAATCCAACCCGACACCTTCGCGCCGCGGATGTTCTCGACCGCCAGCGCCACGGAGCGAATCCGGGGCAGCAGCTCTTCACTCGGCACGGCCCCGCCGATGACGGCGAAGCCGTCGACGACGTTGACGAGCAAGTTCAGGTCGTGGGGTTTGAGTTTCGGGTCGGCCGCCAATGCCGCTTGCACCTTCAGCGCGAGCCGGTCGTCCGCCGAACGCTCGGGCGATCCGGGCGCTTGCGCCGATCCTTCGGACGGCGCCGCCCCGACGATCAACCCGGCCGCGAGCAGCGACTTGAGCCAAATCGAACGGAGCGCGGAGATCGCCGGAAAACCGGCTCGAATAACAGGTGCTTCGGGCATGGGAGGCCCTCCGATCCGGTTCGGCGCGACGCGGACAATGCGTGCGAGCGTCACCGTCAACACTATCTTGCTCCACGGCCGGCCGCGACGGAGATGGAGTTGCAGAAATTACAAAAGAGATTCCCGCGAAGGGAACGAAGATCGGGGACAGCGAAAGGGGACAGGCGGGGCAAACGGTATCGATTGGGCAAGGAGTGTTGGCGCCGTGGAATCAAGGGGCCAGTTCGTGCGGGGCGAGGAGGGTGAACGGATAGGCGGGGATGTTGCGGAGGATGCCGAAGACAATGAGCAATGCGGCCAGAGCGATGGGAATGTAACGCATCCAAAGCGGACGGGGTTTGGTCGCCGCGGGGAGTTTCCGATTCCAACACCAGCTCCAGAGCGAGCGGAGCATGGAAATCAGCACGATCGGGAAGAAAATCGGGGCGAGGATGTTGTACGTGATCGCTTGTTCGATATTCCCGTTGAGGGCGCTGTGGAGCGAGCGTGTCAAGCCGCAACCCGGACAATGCAAACCGGTGATACTGTGGAATTGGCAACGGGGGAAATACGACTGATCGTCCGGCTTGACGACGATCAAGAAGTACAACGCGAAACCCGCCGGGATCCCGAGCGCGAGCAAACATCCAATGCGGATAAGTGTTCGCGCTCGGAAACCGGCGGGTGGAGCGGGCTTCATAATTCCAGTTTACTTACTGGCGACGGAAATCAGAACCACGATCGCCCAGACGACGGACAAGACGATGCCGACGATCATGACGATCAGGGCGTTCGACTTGGCCTTCGGATCCTTGGCGGTGAAGAACGCGATGGCGCTGAGAATGAAAGCGATGCAGCCGCAGCAAAGGCCGAAGATGACCAGGATGGCGATGTTCGTGTCGCGGTACATCTTGTCGAGCGGACCGAGGTCGCCGCCGCCGCCGCTTTTGTTCTTCCGGGCGGGGCGTTCCTCGGCGTCGTCTTCGTAATCGTCGTCGCGTTCGCGGGCCATGTTATCGCTCTCCAAAAGAGGGGTTTCGGACGCGGGGCTCATCCCGTCGGCTGTGGCAAATTACACGAGGGACCCCCGCCGGTCAAATGCGGAATGGAAAAAGAGACGATTTGCCAGCGATTGGCGCCGGTTTACCCGGCCAGGGGCGGGTGTGGCGAGCCGGTGGCGGTGAGCCGCCGGATTCTGATCCGGAATCCGGCGGCTCACGCCGACCGGCTCGCCCACCATTGAATTGACAAGCCCCGCGATTTTGAGGTAGACTACACCCACCAACCACGTCCGGAGTCTGCGGCATCCCGACACCCGTTCCCGAACCGAAGCTGCCCGTGGACCCGCCGGCCTCAGACGCCGCGGGTCGAGTCGGGTCGTCGTTGGTCCAGCTCGATGTCGAGGGGGCGCCGGCGACGCTGGGCCCGCCCCCCGTCGGGGACGAGATCCTCACGATTATCGGCCCGAGCCGCCGGGGGAACCACGACGGCGTGGCGCTCGCCCCCGGCTTCCGTTTGGGCCATTACGAAATCGTCGGCACCATCGGTTCCGGCGGCATGGCGACGGTGTTGAAAGCCCGCGACCTCGAACTCGGGCGGATCGTCGCGCTCAAGATCCTCCCGCCCGATTCGGCCCGCGATCCCGATTCGGTGACACGCTTCAAACAAGAGGCCCGCGCCGCCGCGAAACTCGACCACGACAACGTCGCCCGCGTCTTCTTCTACGGCGAAGACAAAGGCCTGCACTTCATCGCCTTCGAGTTCGTCGAAGGGGAGACCTTGCGGACGCTCATCGAGCAGCAGGTGACGCTCGCTCCGGCCGATTGCCTCCGCTACTTGTTGCAGCTCGCGGCGGGGTTGCAGCACGCCTCGGATCGCGGCGTCATCCACCGCGACGTGAAGCCGAGCAACATCGTCATCACGCCGGAAGGCAAAGCGAAAATCATCGACATGGGATTAGCCCGGCAGCAGGGCTCGCACTCGGTCCACGGCGGCGTCACGCAATCCGGGATGACGCTCGGCACCTTCGATTACATCTCGCCGGAACAGGCACTCGATCCGCGCGCCGTCGACGTGCGCAGCGACATTTACAGTTTGGGTTGCTCGTTCTACCACGCCCTCACGGGTCGGCCGCCGGTGCCGGAGGGGACGGCCGCGAAGAAGTTGCACGCCCATCAGCACGAGCCGCCGATCGACCCCCGGCAGTTGAACCCGGCGGTGCCCGACGCCCTCGCCGTCATCCTCTCGGGGATGATGGTCAAGGACCGCCAGCGCCGTTACGCCTCGCCCGAGGCTTTGATCCGCGATTTGCTCGCGGCTGCCGAGTTGCTCGAGATCTCGATCGATCCAAATTCGATGCCGCCGACTCGATCCGGGACGGGCCGAGTGCGGGCACTCGCGGGGAATTCCTCCCGGCGAATCCCGGTCGGTTTGGCCGTCGGCGCGGGGATCGCGGTCGCCGCCGTGCTGCTCCTCGTGTTCACGCTCGGCCGGGGGAACAAGCCGGCGCCGCTGGCTTGGGACGACGACTTCGTCCGCACGGAGCGGACCGCCCGCATCCTCGATTTGCCGCCGAACCCGGGGGCGAAGCCTGCGGCGAAACAGACGGTGCAGCCCGCCACGGCCGAAGCGCTGCTGGCGGCGCTCGGCCAGTCGAACGTGTCGATCCAGCTCGTGCCGGGGCACGTCTACGACCTCAGCGCGACCGCCGGGGCCGTCTTCACCGGCACCGAATTGGACATCGAAACTCAAAACGGTTCGACCCCGGCCACGTTGAAACTGGCGGCGGTGCCGGTGAAGTGGGACGACGGTCCGACTTCCCTGCGCGATGGCGCGTTGACGGTCGTCGCGGACGCCGTGCGGATTCGCGGCGTGAAGTTCCTGTTCGCGCAGAAACCGGGTTCGACCGAGGATGCGCTGACCCCGCCGGTCGGATTGCTGATCGAAAATGCGGCCAAGCTCGAACTGCTCCAATGCCAGTTCGAACTCGACGGCACCGCGACGGCGTCGGATGGTGTCGGGGTCTTTGTCAATCATTCGCTGCGGACCGGGGCGACCGAACTCACCGTCCGAAATGCGACAGTGCCTTTGCGCCGGTGGGTCGCCTTCGAGTTGGCCGGGACCGTGAAGGCCGAGTTCGCCGAGTGCGGTTTCGCCACCTCCCGCGCCGGCGTCCGGCTCTCCGGCGAAGGATCGCCCCCGTCCGTCGGTCTGGAATTCTGCACCTTCCTGCTCGAAAACCGCGGCGTGGCCGTCGACGTCGACCGAGCCGCCGCGGCGATTCAATCGGGTTTCTGCGTGTTCGCATCGGGCAATACCGACCCGGCGATGATGATGACCGAACCGAACGAACGGAGGCCGGCCTTTCTCCGCGCGGCGGCGGGATCCGCGGTGACCGCGACGGCCAATCGGCCGAATGCCTTCTACCGGGTCGACTTCCCCGCGGACTGGACGACCGCCGTCGACCTCAAGAAACACCCGTGGGCCAGCGCCAATCCCGTCGCCAAACTCGACACCGCAGAGCCTTGGAAAGCCTTCGAGTTGAACCCCGGCAACGCCCCGCTGCGCGTGCCGGGCCGCGGCGATGTTCAAATCCTCGGAGTGAAAAACCTGCCCGGCGACGGCGCGAAAATCTACGCCGCGTGGCCACCGGGCGCAGCCCAGATCGATTCTTTGCCGCCCGGCGTCAAGGTGTGGTACCCGAATCCGCCCGCGGCCGAGAAAGACTCTTTGCCGACGAACGTTTTTGAAAATCTGGCGCAGGCGATCGCGGCGTTGAAACCGAACGACAAACTGCTGATCCGCGGCACTGGGGATATCGAAGTGCCGGGGCTCACGCTGTTCGCGAAGCCCGACACCAACGTCACGATCCGGCCGGAGGACGAGCGCGGGACGGTGACGTTGTTCCCCGCCGACCCGACCCGGCTCGATTCGACGATGTTCAAAATCGAAGAAGGGGATGTCCGATTCGAGCGGATCGAATTCCGCCTGAAACCGACCGTGCCCAAAGCCGGCGACTTGAAGTCGCAGTCGGTCGTCACGTTGGCGGGGGGCGGGCGGCGCTGCGAGTTCCACCGCTGCGTTTTCACGATGGATCAGCAGAAAGACGAAATCCTCGCGGCGGTCGCCTTGGTCGACCTGTCCGAAGCAATGCGGAAGAACGCGGTTGTCCGGAGGCCGGCGATCCGCATGGAAGATTGCGTGCTGCGGGGTCGCGGCCGCGCGGTCTGGGCGACGACCGCCTTCCCCTTCGATTTCGCCGCGTCCAACGTCTTGGCGGCGCTCACCGCGCCGTTCGTGGAGCTCGACGCCCCGCTGAAAACCCCGCCGAGCGGGGCCACCGCGACGGTGGAACTGTCGCACGTGACGGCGCTGCTGGGCAGCCGGCTGATCGACCTCCAGTGCGCGAAATCGGTCGACGACAAACCGGGCGCGTTCCTCCCGGTGGAAATTCGGGCCGACGGCTGTTTGTTCGTCTCCGCCGCCGCGGAATCGACGCCGTTCGCTCTCGTCCGAGGCGGCGACCCGGCCCAGTGGGATAAGTACCTGACGTGGATCGCGGGCGCCGCGAACGGCTACGGGAACTTCGCCGATGACGCCGCGCTGCTGGATGTGGCCGTGGACAACTCCGAAGGCAAACCGAAGCGCGTCGGCCTCGACGATTGGCTGATGGCGAACAAAGAGAAGGCGACCGCGAACGGGAAGGTCGTTTTGGCCAAAATACCCGATAGCGCGGACGGTTTTCTCACAGTTCGTCCGGACGAGGCCGCAGTGAAAGAATCGACCTTCGCCGCGATGGTCGGTTGCCGGGTCAAGGAGTTGCCGAAACCGAGCCGCTGATCACTTCGTCCCTTTGATCCGCAGCAACCCCGCCGGCGTGCGCATCCAATCGAGGCCCGGAGGCATTTTCTGACCCGCTGCGGCCAGGTTCTCGGCGTTGCGGTGGAGCGCCTCGGCAATCGCTTGGCCGAAGTCGCCGTGGTCGAAGAAAAACTTCTCGACGATCGGGCGATTGGCGATGAGCGGCTTCAAGATGCCCACGGCCTCTTCGATCGCCTTGTTCGATTCGGGGGCGAGGTCGCGGTGGGCGAGCACGATCCCCTTGCCGAACTTTCCCACGGCCGCGGGCAAATTCGGACCGTCGATCGGTCGCCCCGTCCCGGGGAGTTTGAAGCCTTCCAGCTCGGTGAACAGAGCCTCGGCTTCGTCGAAGCGGCGCTCCTCCACATACTGCAACCCGAGCTCCAACCCGCTCGCCAGAGTCGCCGCCGAGACGGGGCGTTGTCTGAACTTCGCGCGCAATTCCGACTCCCGCGACGACACCAACGGCGCCGGGGGACGACTGTCTGGCAAGCCGGGATGGGTCGCCGCCGCGACGGGCGTTTCGACCGCGTGGCTCCGGCCGAACAGCCACCAGCCGCCGAAACCGGTGGCCGCCAGCACCGCAAGCGCCAAGGTCCGCCACGGCCAGCGATTCGAACGCGGCCCGGCCCCGGCCGCGAGGAGCGGGACGGAACCCGTGAGGCGCACGCCGCCGACGCTGTTCCCCGATAGCGTGATGCCGAGGCTTAAGGGGGCGGCGTTCCCGAGCACCGGAACCGTACCGGTCGATGACCCTTTTTGAATGCGGGCGAGTTCGCGCGAGACCTCCTTCGCCGATTGGTAGCGATCTTCCGGCCGCTTCGCCATCAGCTTCATGACGAGCGCGCACAATTCGAGGGGCAAGTCCGGGCGGATCGATTCCAGAGGTTCGGGCGTCGCTTGGACGTGCTGCACGGCGACCTCGAACGCGTTCAACCCCGTGTACGGCGGCGTCCCCGCGAGGACGTGGTAGCAAGTGACGCCGAAGGAATAGAGATCGCTGCGGTGATCGACGGGGCGACCCTGCACTTGCTCCGGGGACATGTACAGCGGCGTGCCCAGGGTCATGCCGGATTGCGTCAAGCCGAGCGGCTTCGCGTCCCCGGCGAAGTAGCACGACAGGCCGAAGTCGGCGACCTTCACTTCGACTTTGCGGTTCAGCAGGATGTTCTCGGGCTTGATGTCGCGGTGGACCAAGCCGAGTTCGCCGGCGCGCTGCAGCGCGGCCGCGACCTGCCGGAAGATGGCGAGGGCGACCGGGACTTCCGGCGGACCTTTGCGCTCGAGGTACTCGCGGAGATTCCGCCCTTCCACATACTCGAGCGCCATGAAATGCAGGCCGTCCTGCACGCCGACGGCGTAGACCTGCACGATGTTCGGGTGGCTGATTTTGGCGACCGCCTCGGCTTCCGCCCGGAACCGCTTGAGGGCCACGGCGTTCTCGGCCATCTCCTTCCGCAGGATCTTCAACGCGACTTCGCGCTTCAGCGATAGCTGGCGGGCGAGGTAGACCTGCCCCATCCCCCCCTGGCCGATTTTGCGGAGCACGGCGAAGTCCGCGATGGTCCGCCCCGTCAGGTCGACGGGCGTTTCGACGGGCTCGGGATTCTCGGGCGTACTCGGCATGGGGACAAGGCTCCGCGGGTGGGCACTCAGAATAACCCGACGATCGACCTGTCGTTACAAGGGACCGCGCAGTTCCGCCTGCGCCCGCTGCGCCGCGGCGACGATCTTCGCTTCCCAATCGGCGTCGTCCGGGGCGAACGGGAAGACGACCCCGCGCGAACTGTTTACGACGGCGCCGAGGCCGTTCGGCAAAAACCCGGCGCGCACATCCGCGGCCGTGCCGCCTTGGGCCCCGTAACCGGGCACCAAAAACCAGACCCGCGGCAGCGCCGCGCGTAACTCGGCGAGCTCCTGCGGATGGGTCGCGCCGACCACGGCGCCGACATCCCCCAGGCCGCAGTCGCCGAGGCCGCCATCGTTCCAATCCGCCACCGCGGCGCCGACCCGTCGGTAGAGCGGAACGCCGTCGGCGAGGGCATTTTGAAACAGCCCGCCGCCGGGGTTGCTCGTGCGGACGAGCACGAACAGACCCCGCGGCGGGGTCGATTTCCTCGCTTCGTTCACGAACGGCTCCACGGCGTCGGCGCCGAGGTACGGGTTCACGGTCAGCGCATCGGCATTCCAAACGTCCTCGCCGAACGCCGCTTCCGCGTAGGCCGTCGCGGTGCTGGCGATGTCGCCGCGCTTGGCGTCGAGGATCGTGACGAATCCGAGTTCCGTCGCCCTCCACATGACCGATTGCATCGCCGACATTCCCTCGGGTCCGAGTCGCTCGAAGAACGCGGCTTGGGGCTTCACGACACCGGCGAACGGACGCACCAACTCCAGCACCTTCAAGCTGAAGGCTTCGATGGCGACACCGGGCGGGAACTTCCGGTAGCTCGCGGGTAGCATGTCGAATCGCGGGTCGATCCCCACGCACAGGGGCCCGTCGCGCCGCACCGCTTCCGCCAGTCGATCCGCAAACGCGTTCATTCCGCCCCCGGTTGCAATCGTTTCCCGTGCAGTTGATGGTATTCGGCGTGGCCGATTCGGGTGAACGAAATGCGGTCGCCGACGCGCAGCGGGAAGAATTCGTCCGCGACATCGACGAGCGTCAGCGGCGTTTGCCCGATCAAATGCCAGCCACCGGGGCGGGGCAGGGGGTAGATGCCCGTCTGCCGGCCGGTCAACCCGACGCTCCCCGGTTCGACGCGCGTCCGGGGCGAGGTCAACCGCGGGACGCCGCACAGCGCCTCGGGCAAGTACCCCAGATACGGGAACCCCGGGACGAAGCCGATGGCGTGCACGGTGAATTCGGTCGAAGTGTGGAGTCGGATGACGGCGTCGGGCGTGAGGTCGAGGTGCGAAGCCACGGCGCCTATGTCCGGCCCGCGCTCGTAACACACGGGGATCGCGAACGTCCGGTCCCCTCTCGCCTCTTCGGAGAGGGGGTTAGGGGGTGAGGTCTGTATTTCGGCAATCCATTCGGCCACCGCCTCCGCGGCGATCCGCTCCGCATCGAAAAAGACCCCGACCGAAGCATAAGCCGGGACGACGTCTTCCAACCAAGCCGGTGCGAGCGCGCGAATTCGCCCGGCCAACGCCACGGCGACGGATTCCCCCGGCAGATGGATCAACCAGGCGGATTCGCCGAGCGAACGCAGTTCCATCCGGAAATGGTATCAGGTCTTGAATAGCGGTACTGGCACTAAGAAGGCGTGTTGTTCGTACAGGCTCCAAACGCCGTTCCAACTGGTGAACTGCGTGAAGAACACGACGACCACGTACGCCGTCGCGGCGGGCCAGAAGACCATCCGGCCGGTCCAGCGGAAGAAAAGATGCCGCGGCTCGGTCCGCCGGTTCGCCCGGGCCAAGGCCCAGCCCGTCAGCACTTTCGACGGGAAGATGAACGCCACGAACAACAAACTCGGCAACCACGCCGCTTCCCGTGGCACGGCTTCAATTTTCAGCAGGTACAGCGGTGCCGCGAACAACAGCGTCATAAAGAATGCGAAGGCGTGCATCCATGGGGCTTTGCGGAAGGTCCGCCGGACTTCGAGCCAGTTGAACCCCTCCGCGAAGCGATTGAGCTCGGCCATCCGCATCTGGAGGAACGGGACATACGGCAGGATGACGATCAGCGTCCCGCCGCCGATGAAGCCGAGGATCTTCATCGCGGGGGAGTCGAGACGGCCCAGCGCGATCATGGATACCGGCAGGACGATCCAAAGGGCGCCGACGGCGAAGCCCCGGAATCCGAGCCAAAAATAGTAGGGCAACCGCAGCCCGACGACCGTGTCCCACACGACATCCCGGCAGCGGGCGTAATAGCCGCCCCGGACGATCCGCAGCGACAACCAGACGACGTTCAACGGCGAGACGAAATACCGGAGCTTCCCACCGAGGGCGACGGCCATGCCGAGGTGCAAGCCCGTGGCGGCGATCAACGCGATCAAACCGATGCGCCAGAGTTGCGTTTGGGGCCCGCCCGGATCGATGATCCCGGCCGTGTAGGTGTAATCGGCGAGTAACCGGACCGGCAGTAGAAACAACCAGCAGGCGGCGGCGATCCCCCCGAGGCGAGCGGCCACGCGGATGCCGAGGAACGCTTCCGAGAATTTCCGCGTCCGCGCCAAACGCCCCCCGGATTCGAGCAAATAGCCGAGCGTGAGGAACTGCACGACCGGGATCGCGGCCAAAATCGCCAGGCCGACCATGAGGGCGACGAATCCGAAGCACCATTCCGCAAATCGTCCCAATCCATGGGCGAGCCGGACGAATTGCTGAATGAAGTCGGTCGGTTCGGCGCTCGTTCGGCGGACGGGTCGGACGGTGGCGATGGGATCGAGAATCGGGATATCGTCCACCGGGAGCACGGTGGGGATTTCATGGACGACGGGTACGAACGCATCGTCCGGCAGGAGCACGAACGGGGTCGCCTCGGAGTCGGGAATCAGGATTTGGACGGCACGGTGGCTCATGGAAAAGGTTACCCCACGCCGGGGATTCGGTTTCGATTTCGCGCGGAATTCGATTAATCCAGAATCTCACGCCGAGCCGCAAAGGCACAAAGAAGAATGAAGAGAGGATATTTCAAATGCCGCACTTTCAGAGCAATGTTTTATCTCTGGCATTCAACTCCGCGCCTGGGCGGCTTTGCGTGAGCTCTTCCTGATTTTGCGTGAGATACAGAATTGAAACCCCCGCCGCGATGGCGCGGTATGCTTCCGCACAAACTCACGCGACGAGCCGCTCCCATGCTGTGGGCCAAAAATCTGCTGTTCGGCAGCGTCGTCCTCGGCGGGGCGATTGCGCTCGGCGCGAACTTAATGCCGCCGCCCGAACCCAAAATCACCCGCCACGATGCGCAGGTTTACCGGGAACCCGATTTCCGCGCCACCGTCCGACGGGTCGATACGGCCTTCGAACGGCAGTGGGCCGACGACAAGTTGAACGTCGCCGAGCCGGCCGACGATCTTCTAGTCGCCCGTCGCCTCAGTCTCGGTTTGATGGGAACCGTGCCGTCGCTCGAAGAGATCCGCCAGTTCGAGAGCCTGCCGCCCGACGAGCGCCTCCCGTGGTGGATCGAGCACATCCTTCAAGATGGCCGCTGCCACGATTACCTCGCCGAGCGATTGGCCCGGTCGTACGTCGGCACCGAAGACGGCCCGTTTCTGCTCTACCGCCGCCGCCGGTTCACGACTTGGCTCGCGGACGAAGTCGCCCACAACCGACCGTACGACGCCACCGTGCGCGAGCTGATCGCCGGCCGCGGACTGTGGACCGACAATCCGGCCACGAACTTCGTCAGCGTGACGGCGCAACCGGAGATGGGCAACAAGCCCGACCCGGTCCGCCTCGCCGGCCGGGTGACGCGGGCGTTCCTCGGCTTGCGCATCGATTGCGCCCAATGCCACAACCACCCGTTCGCCTCGTGGAAGCAAGACGATTTCGAATCGCTGTCGGCGTTCTTCGGGCAGACGCACCTCGGCTTCGCGGGCATCCAAGACGGTCCCGGCGAATACCAAGTCGACGACAAGAAGCGCGAAATCATGCGGACCGTCGCACCCAAGGCGCCCTTCTCGGAAGAATTGATGCCGAAGGACGGCACCCGCCGCCAACAACTGGCCGCGTGGGTGACGCACCCTAAGAATCCGTACTTCGCCCGCGCTACGGTCAACCGCATCTGGGCGTTCCTCGCGGGGCAACCGCTGCAAGCGCCCGTCGACAACCTCGAACCCGAAGGGGCCAGCGGCGGCGATGCGCTCCACCCGGCCATCGGTCTGCTCGCCGACGATTTCGTCGCCCACGGCTTCGACCTGCGCCGCCTGATCCGCATCATTGCCTCGACGCGCGTGTTCCGCCTCGCCAGCGCGAGCGACCGCGATGTGACCGAAGCCGAAGAAAGAGCCTGGGCGATCTTCCCGCTCACGCGGCTCCGCCCGGAACAGGTCGCCGGCGGATTGCTGCAATCTTCGTCGATCCGCACCATCGACGCCGATACGCACCTCGCCTGGCGCTTGCTGCGCGCCCAACAATTGAACGACTTCGTCAAACGCTACGGCGACAGCGGCGAGGACGAATTCGACGGCCGTGGCGGCACGATCCCCCAACGATTGTTGCTCATGAACGGCGATTTGATCCGCGAGAAGATCAAGGAATCGCCGTTCAACGCGACTTCGCGCATCGCCATCCAAGCGCCGAACGAAACCAAAACGCTCGAAGTCGCCTACCTCGGCGTCTTGTCGCGCCGACCCACCCCGGCCGAACGGGCGCACTTCGAGCCGTTCCTCGCCGACAAAGCCTTGCCGAGATCGCAGCGGATGGAAGATCTGTTTTGGTCCTTGCTCAATTCGACGGAGTTCTCATGGAACCATTGAACCGCCGGCAGTTCGCGGCCACCGCCACGCTTGCCGGGGCCACGTGGCTGACGCCGCTGGGCCACATGCTCGCCCGCGCCGCCGAGAAGAAACCGAACCGCCAAGCCACGGCTCAATCCGTCATCATCCTTTGGATGCAAGGCGGTCCGAGCCAGCTCGAAACCTTCGACCCGCATCCCGGCACCAACATCGCCGGCGGCTCGAAGGCGATCGACACCAAGTTGAAGGGCGTGCAACTCGGCGAAGGCTTCGGCCGGCTCGCCGAGCAAATGGAGTACATCAGTTTGGTACGTTCCGTGGTGAGCAAAGAAGGGGACCACGAGCGCGGCACGACCACGATCAAGTCCGGCTACCGACCCGACCCGACGGTGGTTTACCCGAGTATCGGGGCCATCGCGGCGCACGAACTCCCCGTCGCCGGGTGCGACATCCCCCGGCACGTCAGCATTCTGTCGTCGCAGTGGCCCGCCCGCGGGGGCTTCCTCGGCGACGGCTTCGACGCCTTCCGCACCGACGACCCCGCCGGCCCGGTGCCCGACACGCAATCGTTCTTGCCAAAGTCACGCGACACCGACCGCCTGCAACACCTCGATGTCGTCGAATCGGCGTTTGCCAAGGGGCGCTCGCGCCGCGTCGAATCGACCCTCCACAAAGAGACGGTCGCCGACGCCCGCAAGATGATGAGTTCCGAGCAATTGAAAGCGTTCGACGTGTCGAAAGAACCGGCCGCGGTGAAGAAACTCTACGGCGACACGCCCTTCGGCCGGGGCTGTTTGGCGGCCCGGCGGCTCATCGAAGTCGGCGTCCGCTGCGTCGAAGTCACCCTGGCCGGTTGGGACACGCACGCCAATAACCACGCCTTCACCGCATCGCAATTGAAGATCCTCGACCCCGCGTTCGCCGCGCTGATCCAAGATCTGCGCGAGCGCAAACTGCTCGACAAAACCCTCGTTCTCTGCGCTGGGGAGTTCGGGCGCACGCCCCGAATCAACCCCGTCGGTGGGCGCGATCACTGGCCGAGCGGTTTCACCGTCGCCCTTGCCGGAGGCGGCATCCGCGGCGGGCAAGTCATCGGCGAAACTGACCCCGAAGGCAAAGCCGAGCCGAAGGATCCCGTCCAAGTCGGCGACTTGCACGCCACCATTTTGAAGAGCTTGGGCATCGACTTCGAGAAGGTCAGTCAAACCCCCATCGGCCGGACGGTGAAGTTCGCCGAAGGGGAACCGATCGAGAAGTTGCTGGCGGCGAAGTGAGGGCGCCATCTCCGGTCCGGTCACGCGTCCCGACCGGAGAGACCTGGGGGAAAATCAGCCGATCTCGATTCCGTCGATTTCCCAGTGACACCGATTCTGCTGCAACGCCGAAGAGTTCGGCAGAATGACGACGAACCCCCAATACCCTACGACGGCGTCAATCGGCCTCAACTCAAGCACCCCGTCTCGCCGTCGAACGGGGCTGCGTCCGGGGTGCGCCCCGAAGGCCGAATTTGCAGCTCCACCCGCGCCGCAAGCCGAGAAACCGGCCGCGAGGCCACATCGCTCATTTATCCTAAGCCATTCACCGCTAGAGCTTTAGCCACCATTCGGACCGCCCGGCAAATTCGAAGTTCCTTGGGCGGCGATCAGCCCTTGCCCGAGTCGGAAGTTCGGCCCGAAATACACGACCACCGGTCGACTCGGGTTCGCTGGAATCGTATCGCCGCTGTTACCGCTGTCGAGTGCGACCACGCCCGGTCCAACCGTCTGGTCCTGCCAAGTGTGGCGGACCGACTCGTACTCGACGGCCGCCACGTCCGGGGCGGCGACGTGAACAACCGAGCCCCCCGCGACCCATGTTGTCTGCGTGCCATCCGTCACCCGAACCGGCTCTCTCACGTCCATGAAGATGTTGAGGACACCCGGAATTGGAGCGCCTACCTCGGCTGGTGTTCCGCCCCCGGTGATCACGATCGTGAGCGACGACTGAGCGATCGAGGCAGGCTGGAACTGCCACTGCTGGTTGTAGCCGGTGCCGTCAGCCACGTACCTGTCCCAGAGCATCACCCGCGCGCCGTTCCCGTTGCCGTTGGGGTGTGACGCCACGTCTGGTGTCGTCAGATTCCGTTGGCTTCCGTAATGGACGATGCGATTGTAGCCGTTGCCTTGATCTTCCAGCTTCCAGAGCTGGTTGTAGCCGGTGCCAGCGGCGAAGTACTGATCGTAGATGAACGCGCGGGCACCGTTCTCGTTGCCGTGAGGTGTTGCCGCTAGGTCGGGGGTGGTCAGAATTCGCCCGCTTCCCTTGTTCACTAGTCGGAAGTACCCGTTGCCGGCGGGTTCCACCTTCCAGAGCTGGTTGTAGCCAGTGCCCCCCGCGTCGTAGATGTCGTACAGAAAGGCATCGGTCCCGTTCTCCCTGCCGTTTGGGAAGCTGGCGAGGTCTGGCGTGGTGAGGGCACGCGAAACACCGTAACGAATGATGCGGTAGTATCCCGTGTCCATGGTGGCCCTCGTGTGTGATGACTTCTCTGCCGCCGAATGACTCAGCTCAGCAGCGGCGGGGGCCGAGTGAGCTTGAACCCTAAAAAACGCTGATGCCCCCGTCGTCGGCTGCAGCGCCTGGTTCGCGGGGGGTGCTGGGAAGCCCAGTCCCCATTCGGCGAGGAACTTGGGGGCGGGTCGATATCCCTGCCGTATTCTATCGTATCCGCAGCGTCCGGCGACGTAGCCCGTACTGTTTCTGGTGCATCGAGTTTGACTCGGCCCGGTGGTTCGATTGGGCGGGGAGCGTTTTCGGCCCATTCGTTGGCGACGACCGATGGTCTTCACCGACCGCGT
>JANXTU010000197.1 GCA_025352235.1 Fimbriiglobus sp. | reverse complement strand
GGATAGGTTGCGCAGGGAAATCGCGAGTCAATGGCCGTAAACGCCAACGCTCGAAACACTTAGGCGAGTTGTTCTCGCCTCGGTAGTTGTCTGCGATAGATTGCGCAGGCGCAATCTAATAACAAGTTCGGCGGCGGAAGCAGAGGTGATTCCCCGCCCCCACATACAAAGGGAGAGACCATGTATTCTTACCAACCAAATCGGATCATCCTGGGGCTTGTCGTGCTGGGGAGCCTCTGTCTCGTGGCGCGGCCGGTTTCTGCCGAAGAGAAGAAGCCGATTCCGCTCGACCGCGACCGGATCGATAAGCGCATTCAGGAGATTCAACCGACCGCGAAGGAGTTGCGTTTCGACGCCATCGGGTGGGTTTCCGGTATTCGTGAGGCCGAGCGGCTGGCCAAGGAGCACGGGCGGCCGGTCTTTCTGTTCAGCAATGTGGGGCAGATGGACCTGGGACGCTGCTGAGGAGGTGCCACCAATTTGCGAGGCGGTTCGCTTTCGCACGACAAAGTGATCGATTTACTCAACGGCTATTTCGTACCGGTCTACATCTCCCACGAAGCCCACGAGAAGGGGGACGCGCCCGAGGCAGACAAGAAGGAGTGGCAGCGCATCTACCGCGAAGCAAACACCAACCTCAAGAGCTCGGGAACGGTGCATGTCTACATCCTCTCACCTGCGGACGGTGAAGTCATCGAGAGCATCGACATCGGCACGGCAACTCAGCCGGTAAAGTTGCTGGCCCGGTTGACCGCAATTGTTGAGAAGCTGAAGACTCCCGCAGGAAAACCCTTGGTCAAGCCGGTGCCGCAGTCCCAGCCGCCCAAGAGCGCGCCGGATTCCCTCGTTTTGCACACCGTGGCACGCTCGTACAAGGGCACCTGGAATGAGTTCCCGGTGGAAAATTGGACCGTGCTCAGCCCAGCGAACGTCGTCGAGCTGCTGCCGACTGGTGCCGTGACAGTCGGGAAATCCTGGGAACTGGATAAGGTCGTCACGGCCCGTTTCCTGACGACTTTTTTGCCGAATGGCTATGGCTACGCCACCTATCACAAGACGTCAATCGTAGAGCAATCGCTGAGGGCAACCGTGGTCTCCGTGGAGAAGGGGGTTGCCAGCGCACGCATCGAAGGCGTGCTGAAACTGAAGCACAAATCGCTCAATTTCAACGTGTCGCCGCCGGCCGACATCGAGGAAATCGCCCAGATGACACTGGTGGGCTTTGTAGACTTCGAGCCAGACAAGAAACGCATCCGCACTCTCCGCCTGCTCGCCGACAAGGCCAACGTCCGCGCGGGACAGGTGGAGTATGCCGTGGCCCTGCGTTCCGTCGCCGCAGCGGAACCGCAGCCAGAGCCGAAGCCGGTACCGAAGAAAGGCTCTAAGCCGGAACCCAAGGAAATACTGCTGTTCGATTTCGAGAGGCCCGCCGATCTCAAGGCCTGGTCGAACCTCGTTTTGCCGGGCACCAAGGACAAGGAGCCGTCGGTCAAGATCGAGCTATCCGCCGAGAACGCCACCCGGGGGAAGCACAGCTTGAAGCTCACCTTTGCGGGCGGGCGCTGGCCGACCATCACGACCACCGAGGTGCTCGAGGACTGGATGCCCTACTGGACTTTTCAGGCGGACGTCACGGCCAGCCGAGACTGCCTCGTCGGCTTCACGGTGATGCAAGAGAAGAGCCAGCGCGGCGGCGGCTGGGATCCCACCGTCGGCCGTTGGACCAAGACCGCGTTCCTGAAGCCCGGCAAGAACGCGGTCACCGGAACTATCCACGATTCAAACAACTACGCGATCAACACCAAGCAGGGCAAGGTCGTCCGTTTTGAGATCTTTATGTACGCGCCCCATGAGGGGGAAACGATCTATGTGGACAACATCCGCCTGTCCACCGACAAGGAAGCGACGCCCATGGAAACCACCAAGTTCCCGGTACTCGGCACCGACATGGTTGTCTCCGGTGTGCAGGAACTCGGCAAGAAACTCAAGGACCGCTGGACCAAGCCCGAAGTGAAGGCGTTGGAGCAGATCGAAAGCGAACTCCGGACGCAATACGCCGAGCTGAAGAAGAAGCACCCCACCGCGGTGCTGGCCGTACTCCGCGACGGGGAAAAGGGATTCGATCCGGCCCAGCCCGAGAAGGTGTACGCTGGCTGGAAGGACGCTTACTGGTCCAGCCACGGGCCGGATGGCATGACGCTGGAACGGACCGACAACATCGGCAAGCAGGCCAGCCATGAGATCTTCATGCGTCACCGCAGTCCGCTGATGCGCGTGGACCTGACCAGCATCCCCAAAGGTTCCCAGATCCTCGCGGCCCGGCTTGTCGTCATTCGGGCTCATGACGAGTTCGTCAAGGATCACAATCCCGAGCAGCCCAACATGTGGGTGGTGGAGCCGTGCTATCGGCCCTGGGAAGAATATGAAGTGAACGCCTACGAGTATGCCAAGGACAAGTTCTGGAAAGCCATCGGCGGCATGTATTACGGCGACGATCCCGATTTCCTGCCGCTGTACCTGGCTCACGGACCGAGCCAGGGCAAGGTGAATGCGTGGGACTTCACCCACGCGGTCCGCTTCTGGACCGATGGCAAACACGCCAACCATGGTTTCATGCTGCACGGCAACGCGGGCGATTGGTTCCCGCGCGCCCACTCCCGAGAGGCCAAGGCGATCGGTGATCGCCCCGCAGCCTGGGTCATCTACGAACCGGGGAAATGACCGGGATCACATCAAAAATGGAAACGAAAGTTGAAACGGGGACATTCAGGTTAAGCAGGCCGAACCAAGGCGATGAAGTTGACCGGGCCGGCATCATGGTTTTTCGAGAGATAACGTCGTTGCAGCCGGCCCGGCAACTTATCTTCATCGTTCGGCGGCGGAGAGCCACAAACTGGAGCTAGCAATGGCGTACTGGCGGATGCAACTCCACCCCACCGACCCCTCCCGCGCGATGATGCACACCGTACAGTCGCTGGCATCAAACCTCATCGGCTTCGGGTTCAACCATGACCCGGGTGACCTGATGCGGCTCAGCACGCCTCCGTTCCCTCCCGGAGTGACGGCCCACGATCTAGCCTTCGCCACCAAGATGGCGGTCGGCGACCGGGTGCTGGTTATGGTTCACCACTTCCCATTCGCCCTTGCGACGGTAACCGGCGAGTACAACTACATCCGTGCGGCCGACCCTGGGCTACACGAATGGATGCGGCACTTCCGCCGGGTGCAGGATGTGCGGTACTACGCCGATCGGATCACCGACGCCCACAAGTGGGCCGAGATCGTCATGACCGGTACCGTCCAGCCGCTTACCGAACCGACCTCGGCCTCGTACCAGCTCATCGCAGGGTGGGAGTAGTTGGCTGTTCGTGCAACGCCCCGGATGCCGAACAAAGCGCTGTAGGAGACCAGCGGGGACACTCCGATTCGGCTTGGCAATCATTCATTCGGCGGCGTCAGCAGCTCGCGCCACTTGGCAAGGTGCCCGGTGGATACCCAGTCCGGTGGTTCATATGCCCTGCTATGTCGCTTGGGACGAGTACCTCACTTGCGGCACGCCCGAGTACAACCGGGTAAAGGCGGAGGTGCAGGCGCGGCTTCTCGCTGTCAAACATATCGTCGGCTACTATTACGATGCCGCAGGTGTAAACTTGCCGCTGGAATCGCGTTCGCCCGAGGCGTCTCACACTCCCTCCCCCGGCTCCGAAAAGGAGCGGCGGATTTGGAAGGCCATCGCCCACCACTGCGCCTGCGACGGCGTGCATTTCTGCACGCTCTACGACGTAAGCAGCATCATCGACGCTGCGTCGGAGGCGGACGGCTCTTACCGGCAGGTCATCATGGGGTGCGCTCACTTGATGCGGTCCAAGCCGGACATGTATCGCACCGCCCAGCCGGTCACTTGAGCAGGTGCCCGGCGGTGCCCCAGACGCCGAACCAGGCGCTGCAGGGGACCGGCGGCCTCACAGGTTGTTTCCCAGTTCAAGCTCGCCGGTGGCCGCCGGCCCCTGAGCTGGGTCGTTCGGCGGCGGAGGGCTTCGGGGTGGCAGCGTCATGATCCAGCAGCAGGTCGGCGATCTGCTGGAGGTCGAGGAGGGTGGGCGGTTCGTCTATGTGGTCGTCCTCACCCGGATCGTGATGTTCGGCGGCAACGTCCTGTTCGCTTTCCACACCGGCGGGGAGCGGCGGGAGGCCGAAAGCCTTGCGCTGGACCACCCGGGATTCAACGTTTGTGCCGACTTGCTCACGCCGAAGAAGCAGGGCCGAGTCAGCCGCTTGCGTCGGTACTCGGATGTGGACCGGTTCTGGCGGACGCGATTCGTGAAGGCGACCGCCGAGTACCGGCCGGGTGTCAAGGCGCGGTTGTGGTTCATCTACTCCGTGGACCGGATGGACGAACACTTCGCCCAGATGGACGGGTTGCCCGACGAGTACCGGGCCGCGATGGACGGCGGGTGCCACAGCTTCGACTTGGTTGCGGACAAGGTGCTGACCGGGTACACTCCCGACCAGAACGAGCACCTCTGACCGCGTCAGACGCCGAACCAGGCGCTGCAGCGGACCCTGCCCCCAGAGCGGGGCCGGGCCGCTGAGCTGGGTCGTTAGGCCGCAAGAGGGCGTCTTTTGTATTGCGTGCAGGTATCTGCTCGACTGCTACACTTCCCCGATCTGTGCTGCTCCTGTGGAGCGAGTTCGGCAGAGGGTCGGTTCCGCGCAACCGCGACCCGTACAACAGGTAAAAAAGTAGTTCGTACCGATAGCAGGTCTTGGGACTTTCCGATTTGCGGCGGATGCCAAGTTTGGATGCGGAGGCAGCGAGCAGCCAATACCGCATGTGGCTGGTTCATCGCTTTAACGGTTATAACTGCCATCGGCATTATTGGTGGCGCAAAGCTGCCTGAAAAGGTCGGGTTTTTGGGCATCGCAGTGGGTATCGTGACGATGGCATTAGCACCATTCGTGTTTTCGGGATGGCGACGAGCAAAAAAGGCGGCCGATTCTGTTATGCCATCACCAAATTGCGTACTTAGGCCCGTGGTCTACAGCGGTTGGCATGGGAGCGTCCACACCTTTTACTTCGCAAGCAAGGATTTCGTGGTAAGATTCCGTTCCGCAAATGTTCACAAGGTTCTTGGCAGGTAATCCAGGCCTAACAAGGCGCTGCACCGGACGGCGTAGTCATCGTCTTTTCCTGCTCATCAATGTGGCTGTCGCCGCCGGTGAGCTTGGTCGTTCGGCGGCGGAGGGCTTCGGGGTGGCGAAGCGTCAACGGGTCCGTCGGGGCGATCGATTACTTACGGCCGTGTTTGCGCTGATCGGCGCGACGGCGGGTGTGCTCTGGTTTCTGGTCAACAGCGATGGGCCGGATGCGGTGGT
>JANXTU010000179.1 GCA_025352235.1 Fimbriiglobus sp. | reverse complement strand
GTCATCGCGTCCGGGCCGCCCGCGTTGTACTTGTGGATCCAACCCAGGACGCACTCGTCGCAGCGATCGATCCGCTCGGCCCAAAGCGTCGCGTTCGACGGCCCGACGGCGATCATAAACAAGGCGAGAAACCGCTCCCGCGTCCGCGGGTGCTCGGCCTCCGTCGCCAAGCGACGCAGTTCGTCCGTCGCCTGACCCCACGGAGAAACCGGCTCCGCCGAAGGACCGCTGAGCGATTTCCGGCCCTCGGGAATCGTACGAAAAGGGCGGCACGGAACGAAGGCGAAGCGTTCCCTCGGGTGTAGCAACGATTCTTGGAGTTTGTTGGAAACGGACGGATCCCGTTGGACGAGTGGAGTCCTCGGAACCCGCTGGCCTTCACTGTGATTTGTGCGAAGACTTTGCCCATAATGCCGGGACAAGCTCGAAGCATCGGCAGGACTAGCACAATGAAGATCCAAGACGCCACGCGGGACTACGAATCGTGGCTCGGTGGCAAGACTCCATTCGACCACTCGGACATCCAGTACAAGCACGCCCGGATGTCCGATCCCGGCGATCCCTTCCCGTTCTTCCGGGGCACTTACTACCGCTGGGCCCAGCACTGGCCCGAGGTCTGCGCCGACCTCGTGGAAGCGCCGCGCGTCCTCGGCATCGGCGATCTCCACGTCGAAAACTTCGGCACGTGGCGCGACGGCGAGGGCCGGCTCTGCTGGGGGATCAACGACTACGACGAGGCGGACGAAGTCCCGTGCGTCCACGACCTCGTCCGGCTCGCGGCGAGCGTCTTTCTGCTGAAGCGTCTCGGGATCTTGGAGACCAAGTTCAAACCGGCCTGCGTCGCCATCTTGGAAGGCTATCGGGCCTCCCTCGCCGCCGGGGGCGAGCCCTTCGTGCTGGAGGAACGCCACCCCGAATTGCGCGCGCTCGCCATGTCGTCCGACCGCGATCCGGCCGCGTTCTGGAACAAGCTCACCGGACTGCTGCAGAACCCCGCCGTCGAACCGCCCCCGGCCGCGCGGGCCGCTCTCCTCGGCGATTGGCCCGCGGAGCATGTGAAGCCGAGTTCCGGCTGCGGCCGCGCGTCGGCATGGGGAGCCTCGGGAAACCCCGCTTCCTCCTGCTCGCCGAATGGGCCGGCGGCCGGATCGCCCGGGAAGCCAAGGCGGTCACGCCGCCGTCCACGGCTTGGGCCGCGGGGCGGGACGCGCCTCCGCGGATGGCGGAGATCGTCGCCCGCGCCAAGCACGCCGGGGATCCCTTCTACCGGCCCGGAGGGGAATGGGTCGCGCGGCGGTTGGGCCCGCGCTGCTCGCGCATCGAACTCGGCCACCTCGGCGGGGTGGGAGACCTGACCGTGCTCCTGAAAGCGATGGGAGCCGAAACCGCCAACGTCCATCTGGGATCCGCCGACGCGGCCGACATCCTCCGGTATTTGGAGGAGAGGCAAGAGGGCTGGTTGCCCGCGGCGGCGAAGGCGATGGCGGCGGCCATCCGCGTCGATTGGATCGACTGGTGCTCAGGCGCCGTGCCGCTCCCATCCCGCCGCTGACACGCCGGACACCTGTGCCAGAGCGGAGGTGAGCCGTTCGATGGGCCGATCCCCGGGCGCGACCGCGTCGGCGGTCAGCGATTGCGTCCCGGCTGTGAGGCTGGCGTCGGTCCGCAACCCGGTCAGGGTCACGCCCGGCTCCCGCTCCACTTCCGAGAGGATCGCCGAGCGCAGAGCGATGGCTTGGCCGTCCGCAACCGAAAACTTCAATCGGTAATTGGCGGCGCCGAAGGCGTGGCGGCGCACCCACGCGTCGAAGAGAGTGGTGACCGGACGGAGCAGGATATGGAGGAGCAGGACGACCGCCGCGCCGAAAGTGGCCGCGAGCAGGAAGCCCGAACCCGCGAGCGTGCCGATGGCGGCCGTGCACCAGAGCGTGCCGGCCGTGTTGAGCCCCCGGATGTTGAAGCCGTCCCGGATGATGACGCCGCCCGCGAGGAAGCCGATTCCGGTGACGACTTGTCCCGCGATCCGCGTGGGATCCCCCTCGGCGACCGTCCAGCGGGACAGCGAAACAAAAAGCCCCGCGCCGAGGGCGACGAGGGCGTTTGTCCGTAAGCCAGCCTCGTGGTTGCGGAGTTCGCGCTCGAATCCGATGGCCACGCCCAAGCCGAACGCGACGCCGACATCGGCCGCGAAGGAAGTGAAATCCATGGAGTCCCCAGAGGCGGCGGGTGCGGCACATCGGACCGAGTTAAGGTCAGACCTTTTTCAGGACTTCTTCGAGGGGGAGTCCAGCCGTGGCCCGGAGGCACTGCACGTACAGGGTGAGGAACCATTCGACCGTCGGTTTCTCGGCGGTCTCGACCTTTGCAAAGATCTTTTCGAGGAGCAACAGCGCCACCGCCTCCTTCGACAG
>JANXTU010000178.1 GCA_025352235.1 Fimbriiglobus sp. | reverse complement strand
ATACAATGCCCACCAAGGAGTGCTGGCGATGCCGCGAATACTGATTGCCGACGACAACCCGCAAAACGCGGAGCTGCTGGAAGCCCACCTCGACGGCACCGGCTTCGAGACGCGCATTGCCGCCAACGGCGAAGAGACCCTCGCGGCCGCGCGGGATTGGCAACCGGATGTTTTGCTCCTCGATGTGATGATGCCGAAGATGAGCGGCTTCGAAGTCTGCAAGCGACTCCGGGCCGATCCGGCGACCAAAGCGGTCGGCGTGATTTTCGTCACGGCCCTCGACGAAGTGACCGACATCGAACGCGCCGTGGACGCGGGCACCGAAGACTTCCTGACGAAACCGATCAACAAAACCGAACTGCTACTGCGGGTGCGGGCCTTGCTCGACGCCCGCCAAGAATCGAATGATGTGGAGCGCAGCTTGGCGTATTTCCGCCGCGTGCTCCGAGGCCATTGATCCACGCCCGACTACGGGCCTGCCCTGCCGGGCGATTCCCTGTTCGTGCGCCGACCCGGCAGCGGTCCGCGCGTTCCGATCGGCTCCCCCGTGACCGTTTCTTCCGAAGTCTCCGGCCAAGTCATCTTGAAGCCGAAGCGTGCCCAACCGTTTTACAGCCGGCACCCGTGGGTCTTCGCCGGGGCCGTCGAACGGGTCGAAGGCAAACCCGCCGACGGGGCCGTCGTCGATCTCCGCTCCTCCGTCGGCAACTTCGTCGGCCGCGGGCTGATCAACAGCCAGAGCAAGATCCTCGTCCGCTTGTATTCGTGGGATGAATCGGTCGCGCTCGACCGCGAGTTCTTCAAAGCCCGGCTGAAGCGCGCCATCGACCTCCGCCACGATCAATTGAAGTTGAACCACGGCCCCGAGGCCGCGTACCGCGTCGCCTTCAGCGAAGCGGACATCTTGAGCGGGATGGTCATCGACCGCTACGGCGAGTTCCTCACGGTGCAGTTTACCTCGTTGGCACTGGCCAACCGGCGCGAGATGTTCGGCGAACTGCTCACCGAATTGCTCGGCGTGAAGGGCATCTATCTCCGCACCGAAAAAGGCATCGGCAAGCTCGAAGGGCTCGCGCTGCAAGACGGTCTCCTGTGCGGCGAAGCGCCTCCGACGGAATACATCATCCGCGAGAACGGCTTGCAATTCGCGGTGAATCTCGCCGAAGGACAGAAGACCGGCTACTACCTCGACCAGCGTGACAACCGCCTCGCCGTCGCGAAGTTCTGCGCCGGCAAGCGCGTCCTCGACGCCTTCTGTTATTCCGCCGGGTTCGGGGTTTACGCGGCCAAGGCCGGGGCGACCTTTGTCGAATCCGTGGACGCCTCCGAGTCGGCCATCAACCTCGGCAAACGCAACGCCGAACTCAACGGCCTGCCGCAGATGACCTTCGTGCAATCCGACGTCTTCGACCGGCTCGACGCACTCGTTTTGGAAGGGGCCAAGTTCGACGTGATCGTCCTCGACCCGCCGAAGTTCGCCCGCGACCGCGCTTCGCTCGAACAAGCCATGAAGGGCTACCGGCGCTTGCACAAACTCGGTTTGAAGCTCCTCAACCCGGACGGCATCCTGGCGTCGTTCTGTTGCTCCGGCCTCATCAGCATGGACATGCTCGAGAGCGTGATCGCCCAGACGGCCGTGGACGAAAAGCGCGACGTGCAGCTCCTTGAGCGCCGCGGACCCGCATCCGACCACCCGGTCAACATCGCCTGCCGGGAGTCGGGCTATTTGAAGTGCATCCTCAGCCGGGTTTGGTGATGCGGTCGCTACAATATTCGGAAAGGAGAATGCGATGCCGCTCCGCGACCATTTTCGATTGCCCGACATGAGATTGGCATCGTGGGAGGAAGTCCACGGGTTTTGGCCGTCCGCCATGGCTGCGCGACTGAACACCATCCTTCCGCCCCAGTACCGGAGCGGGGTGAAAATCCACCTCGGGACTCTCGTCGAAGTCGACGCCGGTGCGTTTGAAATGGACGATGCGCGCGAACCCGAAGATGGAGCCGATTCCGCGCTCGCTTGGAAGGCTGCGGCACCGACACTCCTGCTTGATACCGACGAACTCACGCCCCCGGAATACGAAGTTCGGATCTACGATGAATCGATGGGCCGGTGTCTGGTCGCGGCGGTCGAGATCGTCAGCCCGCGGAATAAAGACCGTCCCAGTGCGCGCGATGAATTCGTCTCGAAATGCCACGCCATGCTCCAGCAAGGCGTGTGCGTGGTGATCGTCGATCCCGTGACGACGCGTTCGGCCAACCTCTACGCGGACTTGGCCGCGCGCATCGGGGCGCTTCCACCCGCTACGGCGGACTCGCCAATTTATGCGGTGTCCTGCCGGTCTTTCCTTTCCCGCGGTCGCCACCGCGTGCAAGCATGGGAACACTCCCTCGAAATCGGCGAGGTCCTACCGACATTGCCGTTGTGGATCAGCGAATCGAAGTACGTGCCACTAGAACTGGAGCGGACGTACGAGGAGACGTGCCGGGGGTTGCGGATCGCGTGACGTGGATCGGCTTATTTGAAAGTCATCTTCAGCCGGATTCGTCGCCATTACGACATTAGAGCGGACATCACGTTTTCGTAGCGGTCCAGTTTTCTCTTCGCCCCACAACGGGGCCGACTTTTACAGCCCAGGGCGCAACCCCTCGTTTACCAAGTCGATCCTGCTCTTGCCTCCCGAGACAGCGCGGTACGTCTGCCCGTCTTACTGGATGTCGTAGCCCAAATCTTTACCGCTTTCGCCCACAATCTCCGCCATCGAACCGGACACGTCGACCAACAAAACGCATGGGCAACGCGGTTCGGGACTGTTCGCTAGCTTGACATCGGCGAACGGGATCTGTTCCGCCATGAGATCAGCCTCGGTTTGAGGTGATGCGTTCGGTCACGGCAATGCACAGGATAGTAGTCGATTCGAAAACCTTTGCAATCGTGCCACTGCGCCGAACTACCGGCGCTTCGTTCTCGCGGAGGTCGTCAACGGTAATGCGAGTTCCCAGTCGGAATTTTCTCCCGTTGCGAATGTCCGTCCGCTGGGCCATGATTCATTCATGCACGAACTGTTCGACCACACCGCCGACCTCGGGTTGCGCATCCGTTCGGCGGACCTGGACACCCTCTTCGCCGAGGCGGGGGCGTGCCTGCTCGCGTGCCTGGTCGACGATCCCGCGGCCGTGCGGGCGAGGGAAGCGCAAGTCGTCGCCATCGCGGGGACCGACCGGGAGTACCTGCTGTTCGATTGGCTGCGGGAATTGCTGCACCGCTCCGACGAAGCGCGGATGCTGTGGTGTCGGTTCGAGGTCGCCGTGACGGCGACCGGCCTGACCGCCACGATTTCGGGCGAACCTTTCGACCCGGCCCGGCATCTGCTCAGTCGAGAAGTGAAAGCGATCACGTACCACGGTTTGAAATTGGAAGAATCCGACGGCGGCTTCCTCGCGGAAGTGATCGTCGATATTTGAAACTGGGATTCGCCACAGAGACGACAGAAAATATTCGCCGCAGAGGACGCGGAGAAGAGCCGAGAATTCGAGTTGGTCTGAGGCGCATCCCAAACTCTTGAATCTGGTCTTCTTTGCGCCCTCTTCTTTCTCTGCGGTGAAGATCTTGTTCTTCTCGGTGTCTCTGTGCCTCTGTGGTTAGTCCGATGGAGTTTGAAATGGCCAAGGGCACATTCAGCGGGCCGCTCGAACAGGTCGACCCGAACTGCTACCGGATTCCGAAATCGTACCGCGCCGACATGCGCGTTGACGGCCTCGTCTTCGCCAACGCGCGGTTGATGGAATCGATCCGCAACGACCAAGCCCTCGATCAGGTGGCGAACGTCGCCACCTTACCGGGGATCCAAGTCGGTAGTTTCGCCATGCCCGACATCCACTGGGGTTACGGGTTCTGCATCGGCGGCGTCTGCGCCACCGACCCGGCCGAAGGGGGCGTCATTTCCCCCGGCGGCGTCGGCTACGACATCAACTGCGGCGTCCGTTTGGTAAAGACGAACCTGTTCCTCGACGACGTGAAGCCGCACCTGCGTGAACTCATCAAGGCGCTCTTTTACAGCGTCCCCGCCGGCGTCGGCCGCAGCGGCAAGTACAAGTTCGACTCGAAAGAAACGCGCAAACTCATGGGCGAGGGCGTCGCGTTCGCCATCGACCGCGACCTCGGCGTACCCCAAGATTTATTACACACCGAGGCCAACGGGCACATCGACGGCGGCGACCCCGAGCAGGTCAGCGACCACGCCGTGAAGCGCGGCAGCGACCAGTGCGGCACCCTCGGCAGCGGCAACCACTTCCTCGAAGTGCAAGTTGTCGATCAAGTCTGCGATGCGGACGTCGCGGAGGCATTCGGGCTGGAACTGAACCAAATCTGCGTGATGATCCACTCCGGATCGCGCGGCCTTGGCTACCAAGTGTGCGACGACGCCCTCGCCGCGTTCCGGGACGCGCCGGGCAAGTACGGCATTGTGCTGCCGGACCGCCAGTTGGCCTGCGCCCCGGCCGATTCTCCGGAAGGAAAGAAGTATATCGCCGCGATGCGGGCCGCCGCGAACTTCGGCTTCACCAACCGGCAGTTGCTCATGCAGCAGACGCGCGAAGTCTTCGCCGGCGTCTTCGGTCGCCCGTGGACGGACCTCGGCATGGACCTCCTTTACGATGTCGCCCATAACATCGCGAAGCTCGAAGAGCACACGGTCGAAGGGAAGCTCAAGAAGGTCTGGGTCCACCGCAAGGGGGCGACGCGGGCCTTCCCGGCCGGGCACCCGGAGCTGCCGGCGGCGTTTCAAAAGACCGGCCAGCCCGTCATCATCCCCGGCGATATGGGACGGGCGTCGTGGGTTCTCGTGGGCCAGCCGGGCAGCATGGAACGCACTTTCGGCACGACCTGCCACGGGGCCGGACGGGCCATGAGCCGCACCGCCGCGGTGAAGGACGCCGTCGGTCGGCGCATCGACAAAGAGTTGGAGGCGCGGGGCGTGATCGCGATGAGCAGCAGCCGACAGGGCTTGGCCGAAGAGCAACCGAAAGCGTACAAGAACGTCGACCACGTGGTCGAGGTGGTCCACGATGCGGGGCTGAGCAAGAAGGTCGCCCGCATGCGGCCCATCGGGGTGATCAAGGGGTGACGGTCACTTGGCAGGTTTCAGTTCGATCAGTTCGATGGTCATCAATTTGCCGGTGGCTTGGATCAAGGTTTCCGACTTGAGCAGGCCACCCGGCACCTCATCGCTCGACCAAACCGTGGACGTCACTTCCCCGGCCTCGTTGCGGTCTTTGCCACTGCTGACGGACGCTTGGTAGCTCTTCCCGGCCATCGTCACCGTCTCCGGTTTCGTCTTGTCCGCTTTGTCGACTTTGGCATTCTCTTGCAGGTAAAAGTAGCGGCTGATCTTTTGCGTCACCGGCAGAGTATCCATTTTGACACCGTCGAACCGCGTACCCGTCAAGTGCGTTTCGACGACGGCGTATTCGGCCGTCAGCTCCATAAGTTTGCTCGTGGTCGTTTCGATCGTCTTCGACGGGTTCCCTTTTTCTTCGGTGATCGTCCTCTTCACCATCGTGGTGCCCGGTTTGTATTTGGCCCATCGCACATACTCGACGAATTCCGTTTTGGTTCCCGTGGGCTGAATCGGCAAAACGGGAACACTATCCGTTTTTGAAACGGATGGACTGCACCCGGCCATGGCGATGGCCACGATTATAAATGAATATCGGAGCATGGCGGTCTCGCACTGTAAGTAAAAAAATGCAGACGGAATCCCTCAGATATCCGTCTGCTCGTCGAACTCACTTGGTCACTTGGCTTTCTTGCCGCCTTTGACTTTCCCCTGACTCTCTTCGTCTTCGACCTGAGAGTCTTCCGCTTTCATCTTAGCCTTCTCTTCTTCGGTCATTTGGCGGTCGTTCAACTCGGTTTTGTTGCCACCGCTGCACCCGGTGGCCAAGACGACTGCGGCGACCACCGGGATCAAAATCAAACGACGCATGGCAAAAACTCCTTTGCAACATCACAATTGGCTGGCATCGAACGCTTGGCCGTCGTCGGCGACGACCGCCCGCATGTAAGTCACCGGGTCGACGCCGAACCGGATGAAGTGAACCGAACCGTCGCCGTACACGGCATTCAAACCGCCGGTGTGAGCTGAACCGAAGTAGCGCCGCCAAACTGTGCCACCGGTGCTGCTCACGGGAATGTTCATCGGATCCGTATCGCCCAGCGGTGGAAAGTGGTAGCGAATGTTGTCTTCGTCCCAGCCGCTATTCTGCCAGCGTTCGTTATCGCCTCCATCCGCTCCTTGACGGGTCTTCGGGAGTGCCTTCTCGGCCACCATGATCGTGTTCGACAAACCGTCGGTCACGTCGGCAATCCGACGCCGCGCCCCTTGACCCGGCCAAACCAGCATCCCCTTGCGGCCGCCGAAGTCACCGAAGTTTTCGAGGGTGCGTTCGTTCCGGCGCGGGGTCATACCAATGGGCGGAGCGGGGATGTCGCCGAATCCCTCGTGGACTTCGCCTTGGTAGTACCCGGCGGAACCGGCGTAGTCCGATCGACCGAACAGAGCTGTGCCGTAGGCGGTCGGCGACCGCCGGGTCGGACAGTAATAAATCTTGATCAACTGCCGGGCGACATCGTCTTCGCCCCCGTTGTTCAGGACGTTCGGCCAGAAGGGTGGGTCGTCGCGACCGAGGCGGTGAACGTTGTCTTGCTCGATGTACGGCAAGATTTGATACATCCAGTTCCAGCCGCTACGCGTGGCCGCGCGGCAGCAGGTCGAACCTTCGTACTGGCCCGGCGCTTCACCGTAGTTGTACCCGGCCGGGTTCGGTGTTCCACCCGTGGTGATCGCTTTCGGATCGCCGTCTTGGCCACCCGTGGGGAAGTGTTGGTTCGCGCTTTCAAAGTTGTGGAATCCGAGGCCCATTTGCTTCAAGTTGTTGCTGCACTGCATCCGCGCGGCCGCTTCGCGGACCTTTTGCACGGCGGGTAACAGCAGACCGATCAAGATCGCGATGATCGCGATGACTACCAACAGTTCGATCAGCGTAAACGCGGATCGTCGTCCCGAGGACTTCATAGCCGAACCTCCCGTGGAAATAAACCGGTCCAAGCGGACCAACGCACTCAGATTAGAAACGCATCGGGAGGAACACGTGAACGGGACGCGAAGATTTCATGAAGCTGTGGGTGCCTCGGATGGTAGGGCCGGAGTCTGATTCTCAAATATTCCGTAACACTCCCGACGCGACTGGGAATAGAACGCTGATCGCCCCCCACGTTTGCCCGGGTGTCTTACTATGGCCCATGTCCTCGACCCGCCGCCCACCGTAACGCAGCCGTGCCCGGTGCGGACGGCACTGGGCGATCCCGACACGCTCCGGAAGATTTTGATCGGTGCCCGTATCTTTCTCAGCCGCAGGAAGTCCTACTCCTCGAAATTGGAACTCGATAGCGACGCCGAGGATTTGGCGGCCGAAGCGCAAGCCAAGGCGTTGGCCAAAGCGTCGAGCTTCGACCCGACGCGACTCGGTAGCGTGGCCGTCTGGATCCGCGGATTCGTTCAAAACATCGCTATGCGAAACTATGCGACAACCCGAAAGCATCGGAGCGATCCGGCAGTCCACCTGCTGATCGACCCGACCGAGTCTGTGGAAGATCGCTTCTCCCGCGAGGCGGATCGAGCCGCGGTCCGCGGCGCGCTGGGTTTGCTCGACTCTTTGAACCGGCGAATCCTCGAACTGACTTTCTTCGACAGGCTGAAATCCGAAGAGATCGCCGGCGTCGTCGGCCTGACGCCGGCGAACGTGCGCGTCAAACTCTACCGGGCCAAAAAAGAATTGTTCCAATTGTTGTCGCCGAGCCTGCGAGGGGGCCCATCGTGAACGACCTCGATCGATTGACCGAAGCGTACCTCGCGGCGTTGGATGCCGGCGATTTCCCGGCCCTCGACCGGATGTGGGACGATGCCGCATTCGACCCCGAACTCGAGCGAACGCTGTTCGAGATCGAAGCCGCCATCGACGCGGACGACCGCGAGCGCGACGATCGCGAGGCGGCAAGGATCGTCGGCGCGGCGGTGGAAACCCATTTGAAAAGCGCGGAGATCCTCCGACCGGAGGGCGGCCCGGTCACCGTCGGCGACGTGGCGCGGGAACTCCTCCGGCATCCCCCCGCCGGCCTGCCGGCCGCTGCGTACGCGCTGAACGAGCGACTCCTGAGCGCCGCCGCGACGATCCCGAGCGACCTCGGCTTCTCGAAATTCGTCGCGTGGGCGGAAGCCCAATTCGGCGGGGCGGGCGAATCGTACTGGGAGGCCTTTTACTCGGGGATTATCAAGCTCGAACTGCGAGCCGGGGCCGAACGGGAATTTCAGCTCGCGGCCCGAGCCGCCCCGAAGCCGGAGGATCGCCGATGATCGCCGAAACCGTCGCCCGGTTGCGGAGGGACTTCGGCCTCCCCGTCGATCCCTCGATCCGGGGCCCCGTCCCGCTCAATCGCTTCTTCCGCGAGATGGCCAAGCCGCGCGTGACGCACTTCGCCCTCCCCGACCTCACGCGTGGCCTCGTCGCCGAGCACCTGCAATCGCAGGGGGTGAACGTCGGAGATGTCGGCGACCCCGCCGAGCGGCTGTCCGGGTTTCTCTTCGTTTCCGAAATGCACGCGTGGGCCTATGTTTCTTGCGATTCGGAGAACCCGCTCGTCCGGCAGCGTTTCTCCGCCGCGCACGAACTCGGCCACGCCGTCTTGCACCGGGATCGACTCGGACGGTACCGCGCCGATGCGGTGATCGAAGATTCCCTCGACGCGAAGGACCCGATGGAGCGCGAAGCGAACGCCTTCGCCGCGGAGTTGCTGATGCCCGAGGCGGTGCTGCGGGCGCGGGCCGAAGAGCTGAGGACCGAGCACGGCGTTTGCCCGCCCGGAGTATTGGCATACCGGCTAGCGGCGGAACTGCTCGTGAGTCGCGAAGCGATCCGCTACCGCCTCAAAAACCTGGGGGTGACCGATGCGGAATGAGCCGAGCCCCTTTTTGAAGAAGTACGGGGCCGCGGCCGTCGGCGCGACCCCGCCGCAGCCGAACATCCCGTTGGTACCGGAGGGGGACGAGAAGTCCAAATCGGCCGTCGAGCGCGCGGTGGAAATGGCCGAAGCGGACTGGGTGCCGGTTTCCGTAGCCGAGACGCCGGCGCGGCCGGGCGAGTTCCCCGTCCGCTTCATAGACGGTTCTCACACGGGTCATCCGGTGCTGTGCGTAAAAACCGAACTCGGCTGGCCCATTCCCCTGTTGCTCTCGGAAGTCGGCGCCGTGGCCCTCCGCAGTGTCGGCCGGCGCTTCGAGCGCGAGTTCGCCGCCGTCGACCGCGTACTCAGTTTCGTCGCCGATCCGTTCCCGTGGGAGGATGTCGAAGCGTTCGCCGCCGACATGGCGAACAAGTCCGAACTGCGACTCCGCGTCCTGCCCGCGAATCTCCCGGACCTCACCGAGTTCAGCCCGTTCGACTACGAGGCGATGCGATCCCAAGCCCGCGTCCGCGCCGTCGAAGAGATGAAGAATCTGGAACGGTTGGCCCTGGCCGTGGACCGCGGTGTGCCGACGCTGGTCGACGGCCCGCTGAGCCGCGTCACCGGGAACCCCCCGGCCGATTCCCCGCTGCTCATCGGTATCGCCAAGATGCAAGAAGCCGCCTACTTGCACGACGCCGGCTGGCGGACGCTGTTGAACCTGCGACCCGGTCAGCGCACGCCGGTGTTCAAAATCGTCGGCGTCGATGGCAAGAACGAAGGTCGAATCTCCGTTGCGACGTGGTTCCTAAAACTCGCCGGCGGTTCGCAACTCGCGCCGAACTGGGGCTACGTCCGCGCCGAGGTGCCTTGGGACCAGTTTGCAGTCCAGTTCCGCGGCGACTTCGGCTTCGTCAACCGCCTGTCACGCTGGTTGATTGATGCCCGCTGCCGCAGCCAAAGCTACGCCCGCATGCCCGTGTCGCTGGACCCGATCGTCCGCGCCGAAGACTGTCTCAAACCCTTGTTCACCCCCTTCCCCGTGTTGGCCAATCGGCTCTACCGGACGGCGGGACTATTTCGCGGAGGCGAATTGTGAGCGAATCCCCCCGCGAATCGTTGGGCCGCGTGGCTTGCCCGGCCGAGCACGAGTCGACGAGCGGCGTGTTCTACTTTTGGGTCGATCGGGCCAAGAGCGTCGAGCGCACGCAGATCGTCGTCACCAAATCGACCGTCGGCACGCGGACGGTGTCGTTCGTCGGCATCGTTCAAGAGGTGTATCGGCGCAGCCGGCAGAAGGACATCGGCGAAGAGGCCGCGCGGTTCGACGGCCGCACCGGCGAACGACCGCCGTTCGAGTCTGAAGGGGTGACCTACGCCGAAGTGGCGATCTTGCGGACCGACCCGGTCGCGCACACGCCCCCCACCGAAGAGAGTGAAGTCTTTCTGGCGACGCCCGAAGAAGCATCCAAGGGCTACGGGGTGGATCGCATGGGGCACAAACTCGCCGTGGGCTTACTGCGCAACGGCGGCGAAGATTTCGCCGGGACCGCTTGCGTCGATCTCGATTTCCTGCTGGGGAAAAATGGCGGGCACCTCAACGTCAACGGCATCGCCGGCCTCGGCACGAAATCGACGCTGCTGCTCACGGTGAATTGGCTGTTACTGCGCGAAGCGGCTAAGCAGAAACGGGACGCACCGGGGGACGTCAAGCGATTGCAACTGGTGCCGGTGATCTTCAACGTGAAGAACTCCGACTTGTTCTTCATCGACCGTTGGAACACGGAGTTCCGCAAGAACGATTCCGCCAATCGCGGGGATTGGCGTGCGCTCGGCGTCGACGACCCGCGGCCGTTCGTGAAGCCGCAATTCTTCGCGCCGCAAGAGAAGGGTTTGACGACGCCCGTGGCGACCGGCGGCCGTAGCAGCGACGTGGCCCCGTACAGTTGGTCGCTGTCGGACATCATCGAAGGGGGATTGTTCAAGTACCTGTTCGCGGAGGACGACCTCGGCAACGCCAACCTCGGCGGGCTCGTCGGGGAAGTCGAAGAGTACCTGACGGGCGGCTCGCCGGATGTGCCGAAACTCAAAGTCGGTGGCGACGATTTTCCTCAGAACTTTCAGGAATTGCTCGACTGGTTCAAGTTGAACAAGAACGAGAAGAGCTTCTTCGGCGACTTCGTGCTGGCTACCAAAGGCAGTTTTTTCCGCCGGCTGAAGTACATCGTGATGGAAGGCAACGGTGTCTTGCGGCGCGAAGACACGAAGGGGAATCCGCTGGCGATCCCGCGGACGGGGATCGATTCGCCGCTGGTCATCGACCTCAACGGCATCCACCGGACGCCGAGTTTGCAGCGGTTCGTCGTCGCGGCGGTCTTCCACCAGATCATGGCGACGCAGGGCGCGAAACAAGTCATCGGGTTGAAGTACCTCATCACGCTCGACGAACTCAACCGCTTCGCGCCGAAAGACAGTTCCGACGCGATCACGCAACAGCTCGAAACCGTTGCCGCCGAGGGGCGCAGCCAAGGGGTGATCCTGCTCGGGGCCCAACAGCAGGCGAGTCTCGTGAAGCCGCGCGTGATCGAAAACGCCGCCGTACGGGCCGTCGGCCGCAGCGGCACGCTGGAACTCAACCACGAGGTGTGGAAGTTCCTCGGGCATTCGACCCGCAACGCCGCGTCGCAATTGCTGCCGGAAGAGAAGCTGCTGTACCAGCCGAGCTTCCGCGAACCGATGCTCGCGAAGATCCCCTTCCCGCCCTTCGCCCTCAGCGAAGGCGACGCCGAACCGGCCGAAGCCGGTGCTGCGGCCAAAACCTACACCGTGCCCGAACGGGACATTTTCTGAGGAGCGTCATGAAGATCATCCACACGGCCGACTGGCATCTGTGCGATCGACTCGGCCGCAATGACCGCACGCGCGATCTGGAAACCCGCGTCGAACGGGTCGCCGAGCTTTGCCTCGAGCACGGCGCCGACGTGCTGCTGATCGCGGGCGATTTGTTCAGCGAACAGGCGACGCTCCCGCAGATGACCGAAGCGATGTCGCATATCCACAAGGTGTTTCTGCCGTTCTTCGAGCGCGGCGGCACGATCCTCGCGATCACGGGGAACCACGACCGTGACGTGCGCATCGAAGCATTTTTATCCGGGATGAAACTGGCCGTGCCGGTGCGGGCGGGCGGGCCCCGCCCCGGCGGGCGGTTTTATTTGACCAACGGACCCGGAATCGCCGTGCTGGAGGATCGCGGCGGGCAGCGCGTGCAATTCGTGCTCGTCCCGTACCCGTACGCCAGCCGGTACGACGTCTCGGCGGCCGATTACCCCTCCGCCGAAGCGGTGAACGTGGAGATCAAGTCCAAGGTCGCCAGGTGGATCCAAGACAAATCGACCGTCATCGACCGGACTTTGCCGACGGTCCTCATGGCTCACCTCCACGTGGTCGGCAGCGCGACGCACTCGCTGTACAAGATCGACGCGGCCGACGATCATCAATTCCAATTCGGCGACCTAAACCCCATGTGGGCCTACGTAGCGCTGGGCCATATCCACTTGCCGCAGTCTCTCGGCGGCGCCGCGCACGTGCGCTACCCCGGCAGTTTGGACCGCCTCGACTTCGGCGAGACGCACGACGAGCACGGCGTGCTGCTGCTGGAAATCCGCGGTGCCGACGCGGTCGTCCCCGTCCGGTTGCCGATCCCGCCGACGCCCTTCCACACCGTCGATCTGGAAGCGCCGGACGGCGTGGCCGTCGCCGCGCTCGCCGAGAAGTACCCGGATCGGGACCGCGCGATCGTCCGCGTCCGCATCGCGGGGATCGCCGAAGGGACGAGCCGAAATGAGATTAACCTGCAGTTGAAACGGATGTTCCCGCGCCACCACGACATCGATTGGAAACAGGCCGATTCGATCGCCGCGGCCCCGCAGCAGCGGTACGACTCCCGGGCCGGATTCGATTCCACGGTACGAACGTTCCTGGCCGACCGGCTTGCCGGCGACGCCGACGCGGCCGCAGTCCTCGCCCTCGCCGAAACCTTCTTGACCGAATCGAGGACCGCATGATCCCCAAGCGCGTGACCGTCGAGAACTTCCTGAGTTTCAGCGCCAAAACCGAGATCCTCTTCGCGGACGACGAGCCGCTCTGGGTGCTCGGCGGGCCCAACGGCATCGGCAAGTCGGCGGTGTTCGACGCGATGACCTACTGCCTGTTCGCCCAGCACCGCGGCGGGGTCGACAACGCCGATTCGCTGATCCACCACGGGCGGGATCGCTTTGCCGTGAGCTTCGAGTTCGAATTCGGCGGAGCCGATTACCGGATCAGCCGGACCCGGTCGTCGACGGGGCCAAAGCAATCGGTCGAACGGATGACGGGCGGCCAATGGAAATGCGAGGACGGCATCGACAGCGTCTCGTCCGTCAAAAATTGGGTCGTGGAGACGATCGGTTTGAACTTCGCGTCGTTCCAGGCGTCCGTGTTGCTCCGGCAAGGCGAAGCGGAGGCCATCCTCGTCGCCACTGGCAGAGAGCGGATGACGATCCTGAAGAGTGTGCTGGGCTTGGAGCGCTTCGAAGGTTTGTCCGCGCGGATCGCGGAGGAGTGGAAGGCCCGCAAGGGCGAACTGAAATCGCTTCAAGACAAACGGAACGCGACGGCCGAGGTCACGGCGAGTCAACTGCTCGAAGCGGACGCCGCCGAAGTTTCGGCCTCACTTTTGAAAGGGCAGGCGGCGGAGGCCCGCGACGACGCCGCCGCGGGATTGAACCAATCCGATCTATGGGTAACCGCAGAACCGTTGCGAATTGCGTTGGAATGCAAGATCGCGGAAGCGACCGCACGCTCCACCGAGGCGGGGCGCATCCGCGCCGACTTCGCCGCGTACTCCGAACTGGCGGGCATTTTGCCGGACCTGCGCCCATTCGTCCCGCTCCGGACCTCGATGATCGACGCGGAACCGGCCTTGGAACGATTGAGAAATGCGAGCTTGCAAGCCGAAGGGGAGACGGCCCGCTCGCACGTGGAAGCGACCGCGGCGGCGGAGCGGAAACTCGCGATGCAGTCGGACTGCGACCTCCACGAACGCGAAGCCGAGGCCGGCCGCCGGGCGTGCGACGGGCAATCCAAGTTTCTGATCATGGCGGAGTCGGTGGCGACACTCGCCGCTCGGCACGCGGCATTCCCGGCGGACCTCGATGAAATCGCCGCGACGGCCGTCGCCGCCGACCTCGTCGCAAAGGAGGCGTTCACCCAAGCCCGTGTCGACAAAGACGGGTGCGACCGCGACTTGGCTCGCTCCTTGGCAGCGCGGGCCAAGTTCGACGACCTCACCATCGGGGTGAATTGCTCCGCCTGCGGGCAAGAGGTCACGGCGGAGCATGCCCGGAAGGAACGCGCGGCCGCCGAAGCCGGAGTGGCGATCTTGCGCGCAACCGGGGCGGAACGCGAACTTACGTTGTCCGTGGCCAAGTCCTCGGCCGAGGAAAGCGGGGCGCGCCGCGCGAAACTCGAAGGCGAGGCCCGCGAATGCGCCGGGCTCGTCCGGGAGCTCGCGGGCAAACGCCTCGACCTCGAAACGTTCGGCGGCACTTCGGACGCGGGCCTGTTGAAGAATCGGATCGCCGGATTCGTGGAATCCACCGCGGCGTCCGAACGCGCGGCGGACGCGGCGCGGGCCGGATTGGCAATCCTCGACGCGCGGATCGCCGGGCTCGCGGTCGAATTGGACCTCGCCGCGGCACGCGCGACCAACTCGGCCCGCGACTTCACTACCGCCGAGAAACGCTTCGACGCCGACCGCGTCGGCCGAACCCTGCTGCTCGAACGGATCCCGGTCGGACGCCACGGTACGACCACGGCGGAATTGGCGGCGCTGGAGATCGACTTCGCCAGGCTTCTGCGCGGAAAGATCGTCGAAGAATTCGAAGACCTCCAGCGGGACAGTGCCCGCCGAGAGGAGTGGCAAGTTCAATTGCGCGAACTCGCCGCGCGGATCGACGGCATTCCCCTTGCAGCCCGGAGGCCGATCCGCGAAGCCGAGCTCGCGCACGACGCGGCCAAGAAGGCGGCCCTGAACGCCGAGGTGAACTGGCAGACGGCGCGGGACATTTCGGCCGATCTCCAACGGCGGGGCCGCGCCTTCGCAGCGCTCGTCGCCGAGATCTTGGCGGCAGAATTCGCGTTGAAAATCCACACAGCCTTGAACGGACTCCTCGGCAACGCCGGGTTACTGCGCGAATTGGTCCGCATCGCCGAAGTGGAAATCGTGCGCTTCGCCACCGACACTTTGCACAAACTCAGCGAAGGCGACTTGGCGTTGGAACTCAGCCGCGAGCCGAAGAGGGAGGGGGAAGCCCTCGTCCTTTTGGTACGGCGGGCCGAATCTTCGGAACCGACCCCGGTGGCCTTTCTGTCGGGCAGCGAAAAATTTCGCGTCGCCCTCGCCCTCGCTCTCGGCATCGGCCAATTCGCCTCGGGGCAGGCTCGCCCCCTCGAATGCGTCATCATCGACGAGGGCTTCGGCTCGCTCGATAAAGTGGGTCTCCGGGCCGCCGCCGAGGAGTTGAACCGCCTCAAAAGGCACCTGAAACGGATCATCCTCGTCAGCCACCAAGAGGAATTCACCGACCATTTCCCGGTCGTGATCCAACTGCAAAGAACCGACGAGGGCGTCACAGCGACGACGGTGCGGCGATGATCCCACGAACAATTTCCTTTCGACGGGAATAAAACGATCCTCTCCGGGTTCCCATTACTAAGGAGTTCTGCGGCATGACTGCGCCCCAACTCGGCGTGCGCGATCTGATCGATGCTCATTACGAGGCGCTCTATCGCTACGCTTATCGGTTGGCTGGGAATTCCTCCGATGCCGAGGATTTGACGCAAGATGCCTTCGGTAAGGCGATTGCGCGGCTCGGACAGTTGCGAAATCCGGAGCGGGCCAAGCCTTGGCTATTCCGGATTTTGCGGAACGGGTACCTTCACCGCATTCGGGACGAGCGGCGGAAGAAGTTGGTGCCGCTCGAATCGATTGGCGATTTGGCTTCGGCCACGCCCGATGCGCCGCCGGAGATCGACGCGGCGGCTTTGCAAGCGGCGCTCGACGAATTGGATGAAACGTTCCGGACGCCCTTGATCCTCTTCTACTTTGAAGATTTCAGTTACCGCGACATCGCCGAACAGATGGATTTGCCGATCGGTACCGTGATGTCTCGATTGGCGCGGGCCAAAGGTTATTTGAAGGGCCGACTCTCCTCCGGAAGCGATCCGGACACGGCTCCGAAAGCAGCTTCGCCCGGTTAGTCGGAAGGGCCACCATGAATTGCAATCTCGCCCACATGCTCTTGGAATTCCCGGGCGCCGACTTGGCCGCGGAAGACCGCGCCTCGCTTGCCGGCCACGTCGCCGCTTGCCCCCGGTGCGCCGCGATCTCGGCGAGCGAAGCTGCGTTCCACGGTGTTCTCGCCCAAGCGATGCAATCGGTGCCGGTGCCGGCCGGTTTGCATTCCCAATTGCTGCGGGAAGGGTTCGCCCTCCGCGGAGCCCGCCACCGCCGGCAACTCTACCAATGGTCGGCGCTTGCGGCCGGGGTACTTTTGGCCATCGGCGTCGGCTTCAGCGGGTATTTGCGGAACCGCCCGACGATCGACACCGACGCCGTCGCCATCGCCGCCGAGCGCGATTGGGAAATCCGCGAGGCGCCCGTCCGCGAATGGCTGACGCAACAAGATCTGCCCGGGGAATTGCCCTACGACTTCGACTACCGCTATTACGCCTTCCACGGCAAAGGGGAGTTGGCCGGCCGCGACGCGCCGGTGGTCGTGTTCCACGGCCAATTCACGAACGAGTTCGGAAAGGTCGAAATCCACACCGCTCGGGTGTACGTTGTGGAGGCGTCGCGGTTCAAACTCCACCAATTGAAGGAAGCCCAAGCGAGCCTCGTCCGCGTGACCGTGAAATCCCATCCGACCCGGCCCGACATCGCGTACGTCATCGTCTGCACGAGCGACACTCTCGATCCGTTTTTGAAGCGACCCGTCCCGCCGAAAGCGTGACGACCGGATCGATCGGCGCCTAGAATTGTGTGGGCCCCGGACTCGCCGGGGCTCGTTCCATTTCCATGCGGAGATTCTGCGATGAAGATCGAGTTGATGTACTGCACGGCCTGAGGCTACTACAACAAAGCCCTCGGTCTGAGGGACACGTTGATGGATGCGCTCGGCAAACGGGTGACCGATTTCCAATTGGTACCGTCGCGTGGCGGCTGCTTCGAGCTGACGGTGGACGGCGAACTGATCCACTCGAAATTGAAGACGGGAGTCTTCCCCGACGAAGAAGCATTGGCCGCGAGGTTGGCGGCGATGCCGGTGACCTGACGTCAGCAGGTGGATACACTGACGCAGAGGGGTTCACCAAGCTGCGACAGTGTATCCACCCGTGTCCGCCCCAGTCCGGCACGCCGCCGAGCAACAGCGAGCGTATCGGAGGGAAACCATGCATTACGATCCTTTGCCAGAGTTTCGGCGTTGCCCCGCGACCGGGCGTTGGGTTATTTTTGCACCGGAGCGTGCCCGCCGGCCGATTACCCTGGCCCACACCGAGCCGCACCACCGCGACCGCGTCAATCCCGGCACCGTCTGCCCGTTTTGCGAGGGAAATGAAAAATTGGCCGCGGGCGAAGTCTACGCCGTGCGGCCCGACGGTTCGGCGAAGGATTCGCCCGGATGGCAGTTGCGGGTGATTCCGAACAAGTTCCCCGCGCTGCGCTCGGAGATGACTTCGACGCTGCCGATGCTCGATCCGTTTTTCGAAGCCCGCCCCGGATTCGGGGCGCACGAAGTCGTCGTCCCGTGCCGAGAGCACGAGCCGAACCCGGCAAATCTTTCCCTCGATCAATACGCCGAGCTTCTCGTGGCCTATCGAGAACGGATCCGGGCCTTTTCAGCAGATGCGCTTTGGCATTACGCGCAGGTCTTCCAAAACGTCGGGGCGGAAGCCGGGGCGTCGCTAGCCCACATGCACGCGCAAATCATCGCGCTGCCGATGGTGCCCGACGCCGTGCAAGCGGAATGGGATTTTGCGAAAACGTACCACGGCGAACGCGGGCACTGCGTCTATTGCGACCTGATCGCCAAAGAGCGCGCGGCCCGGTCGCGGATCATCCGCGAGACCGAACACTTCATCGCGATCTGTCCGTTCGCCCCCCGCTTCGCCTACGAATTCTGGGTGATGCCGCGGTACCACGCCAGCCACTTCGAGATCACTGGCGACGCGGCGCTGAATGAACTGGCGGGGTTATTTCTCGATCTGCTCGCGGCCCTCGACAAAGTGCTCGACGAGCCGGCGTACAACGCCTTCCTGCACACGAGCCCGTTGCGGGCGAAGTTGAACCCGCACTTTCACTGGCACTGGGAAGTGATCCCGCGCACGGCCCGCGCCGCCGGGTTCGAATGGGGCAGCGGTTGTTTCTTGAACGCCGTTCCCCCGGAGAAAGCCGCCTACGAATTGCGGCAGCGGTTGACTTCAAATTTGCAGTTGTCTTGAAAGCATCGAATCCCCGTAGGGCGGGTAGTTGAGTCGCAGGGCGATCGCGGGTAAAATGTCAGCGTTCAAAAGGAGACATCGCATGAGCATCGCCACGGCCCTTCCCGTCCGGAAATCCACGATCGACGATCTTCTTCGAATCCCCGAGAAAGCGGAATTGATCCGAGGAAGAATCGTGAGAGCTATGGCCACGGGACACTTGCCGAATCGCATCGCCGGGCGAATATTTCGCAGCTTGGCCGACTACGCCGACATCCCCGGTCGCGGCTTCGCCTACACCGATATGATGGGCTTCGCCGTGCCAGAATTGACATCGGGGCGGGAGTCCTTTTCGCCGGATGCGTCCTTCTATTCGGGCCCGGCGCCCGCGAAGCCGATGAAGTTTGTTTCGGCGCCGCCCGATTTCGCCGTGGAAGTCCGGAGCGAAGGGGACTACGGCCTGGCCGCGGAGCGGGAGATGGCCGCGAAGCGGGAGGACTACTTTGAAGCGGGTACGCGTGTCGTCTGGGATGTGGATCCGGAAAGCGGGACGATCCGGAAATACTCGGACGCCGATCCGTCGCGTTTCGTCACGTTTGTTTCCGGAGAGTCCGCCGATGCGGAGCCCGCCGCACCGGGTTGGAAAGTGGCGGTGGATTGGATCTTGGCGTGAGTCGATTTCACCAATCCTCGTTGAACACGACCGTCGGCTTCGGCGGCGCTTGACCGATCAATTTCAGCATCACCGCGTAATAAACGGCCTCGCCGGTGGCATCGGTTTGCGACGCGGGCAATTCGGTCGTTTGGCCGAAGCCGCTCATCGGAGTCGGTTGCAAGCCTTGAGGGCCAAATCCGGTCGAACCCGACGCCTTCCAAACCGCGGTGTCATCCGGCTTCAACCGGATTTCGACGGTCCACTCGGCCCCGACTTGCGTTGGCGAATAGACGATCGTGATCAACGCCGGTTTGTCTGCGGGCGCTTGCCCGAAGACGATCAAGTCTTTGCCGATGGCCGTGGCGATCCCGTCCGCGAAACGCGAGCGGAGGCCGTTGGAAAGACCCGTGACGGCCTGCGGCCCCAACATCGTCACCGAGACGGACACGGCCGGCGTCTCCGGGCCGCGCAGCGAATTCAAAAGCGCGACCAAACCCGCGCGCAGCTCGGGGTCGGCGTTTTGGTTGTTCTGCACTTGCGCGACCGGTTCGTCGTACAGTTTGGCCAGTAGCACCTTGGCTTCGTCGCGGTTGCGGGTGTTTCGCTCGTTCAGCAGGTAGTCGCGCAGGCCGTGGGCGCCGGTGAATTTATCGAGCTTCTCTTTGCCGAGGTTGTCGCGGGCGGCGGCGAAGGCCATGTCGTCTTGGATCATTCCGTCGGTTGCGAAGAAGAATGCGAAAGCCACGGCCCCGATGGCCGTCCATATCAGCAGGCCGAGGATTCCGGTTTTTGACCGGCCGACGGCGCGGGCGCGGTCGGGCATCGAGTCGATGCGCAAATCGGCTTCGGCGAGGTTGGCCGGGGCTTCGTCTTCGAACGCCATGTACCGGGCGACGGCCCCGGCTTCGTCGGAAGCGAGGTGGGCGAACGGACCGTCTTCGCGGTCGCGAACCCACGTGAGCGCGTGGTAGAAGTCGGCGACCTTTTCGGCGAAGACTTGATTCGGCACCGGCAGCGCGAATCGATCGAGTTCGGTGACGACGTGGATGTTCGGAGACCGCGGGACGAGCTTCGCCGATGGCAAGATGTTCGCGATGCGGATCGTCTCGCCTTCGCCGATATAGGCGCGGTCGGTGTCGAAGTAGAAAAAGTAACCGGCGTAGCTGTCGGGGATCGCCACCTTGCGCCGGACAGCGAACCAAAGCAGCCAACCGCCGACCAAGACGCCGGCGGTCTGGAGCATCGCCATGGCCCAAGGGGCTTTGCTGGACGTGTACCCGATCCAAAGGAAGAGTGGGATCACGCAGATACCCACGAGCCCGGCCCAAAGCGGCCGCTTGTCGGAGACCTCTTGGAAAATGCCCGGCGCACCGCGGCCTTGGCCCCGGAGCACATCGACGAGGTACTTCTTCGCCTCGGGATTGAGTTGCGTGTAATCGAACGATTCGATCATCGTCGGTCTCCGGGGATCGTCAATCCGACAGTTTGTGCGGGATGAACCGGCTCGTGTTCTGCGTGATCAGGTTGCGATCTTCGCGGATGCCGATGCCGCAGGCCCAACCGTGGACGACCCAACTGCCGACGATCGGATACATTCCGTCGTGCTCTTTCAGGTTCGCCAACTGCTGGTAGACGCAGACGGACGTGTCGTACGCGCCCGCCGTCTCTGGCTCAGCGACGCCGTTGCGGAAGACTTGGATGTTCGCGCCTTCGCGCGCGTGGATCGGTTTCTTGACGTAGCTGCCGAAACTCGGGGCCTCGAACCACGCCGGCAGTAGAAACGGCGAGTCGGGGTTCAACTGGTAGAGCAGCGGCAGGATCGACTTGCACGAAAGGATCATCTTCCAAGGCGGTTCGATCCACTTCGTCCCCGAAGCGGGGACGTGTTGACCGAAGGTGTCTTTCGTCAGCCATTCCCACGGGTAGAGTTTGAAGATGTTCTGGATCACGCGGTTTTGCGGATCGGTGAACCGCTTGCGGGCCGTGTCGTAGCCGATGGCTTCGATATCGAGGTACGCGGTTTGAAGCCCGGCTTGGATGGCCGTGTCGCGGAGGTATTCGACCGTGATGTAATCTTCGACGTTGCCTTCGATGGCCGCGAAGTGGATCGGGGCGGGGTCGAACGCTTTGGCCGCGGCCCACGCTTCGAGAAGCCGGTCGTGGATGCTGTTAAACTGATCGCCGCGCTCGTCGGTTTCTTTGAGCCAATGCCACTGCGCGACTGAAGCTTCCACCAAACCAGTCGGCGTATCGGCGTTGAATTCGAGCAATTTCGGCGGGCCGACGCCGTCGAACGCGAGGTCGAAACGGCCGTAGATCGAGGGCCAATCCTCGTCCCAACTGCGGATCACGATCTCTTCGAATTCGGGCGGGAACAAGAACAGACCGAACATGCGGTTGTCGATGACATGCTGAACGAGTTCGAGGCACATTTCCCAGAGAGCATAGGTCGCGCGTTCGATGCTGTCGACTTCGAACTTCGAGAGGGTGTAACAGGCCGATTCATCCCAGTACGGCTCTCCGCCGAGGGTGTGAAAATGGAGGCCCAAGGCCTCGACCTTCCGCTGCCAATCGGCCCGGGGTTCGACCGCCATGCGGTGCATATCAGCTACCGCCGCCCGAGAACGCTCGCCCGGCCGAGCCGAAGCCACCGGCCCGCGTGGTCGGGGAATACGCCGACGGTCGGCCCGACGCATTGCCCGCATAAGCCGGGCTATGAATGAACAAGAACAGAGGCACCATCCCGTGGCGGTGGTGTGTGCGGTCGTGCCCGGTGCGGTCCGCCGCTTGGTCGTCGGCTTTTTTTTCCATTTCGTCTTCGGGCGACGGCGCCGCGAAGTACCCGGCGGTGAGGATACCCGCCCCAAGCAGAACCAACCCGAATTCACGGCTCATACGGCTCATGGGCCACCTCGAATAAACACGCGACGATTAGCCTCATTATACAAGATTAGCAAAATCGGTGCGTCCGATGTGCGACGTTTATTTCGGTTGCAAATCGAAATCGAAGGTGTTCGGCCCTGCCTCCGTGACTTCCTTGACGATCTCGCTTTTGGCGTTGTACCGCGCCGGCAAGCTTTCTTCTTCCATTTCTTGATCGTACCCCGGCCCCTTAGCCATCGCTTTATCTTTGAGGGGAACTTTGCGCATCGATTTGATCACGACTTTACATTTGCCGACGGGGCATTGGCCGTCGTATTTTCCGTCGGTGATGGACAGGACCGCGGGCGGTTGACCGTTCTGGGCATCGAGGGTGATGTTTCCGGTCGCCAAGGGTAGAAGCAGACGGGAAAACAACCATCCAGCCTAGTATGAACTCGCCGACGCGAGGTCAATACACTTGTGCCCGCTTTTAAAAATCGTTGTTGAAAGTGTTGCCGTCGTTGCGGCTGTGGAGCAAGAACCACGTCCGCTGGCCGACGGAGTTGCGGATGAACCGGACGCTGCCGTCCGAGAAGGCCGTCATCACGCCGCCGGTGTGTCGGCTCTTGGCCGTGACTTGCCAACTGCCGCAGCCGCTGCACGAACCCATCCCAATGTCGGGGCGGTCGTCGGAGCCGAAGATATCGTCGCACCCGGAACACGAGAAGTTCGGGGTCGGCGTGTCATTCCGGCCGCTGCCGGCGCTGATGCTGGCCCCCACTTGGCCCATGGCCCACGTCCCGCGGATATCGTTCTGGCTCGGCCCGATCCGCAGTTCATCCACCAACACTGTGTTCGAGGTGCCGTCGGTGATCGCCAGCAAGGTGATCCCCTGGTTTACCGGCATGACCCCGCCGCCGGGAAATGGGGTCGCGTTGTAGCCCCAGACGCCGGAGAAGGTCGGACTAGCGTCCCCCATGATGCTATTGCTGTACGAAATCGCCCCGTCGTTCCCGCCTAACCAGAACATCCCCGGCCCGGCGTTGGCGCCGTAATTCCCGCGCGCCCACGTGCCGACCCGGGTGGTCGGCGTGTCACCGCCGGTATCCGATGGGCAGCGATACGCTTTGAGCGTCGTCGCCGAAAGCGACCGCCAGCCCGAATCCCCGTTGACCGGATAGTTTTGCACGCTGGCGCTCACGGTGTTGTACAAGTTCCCCTGTTCCAAATACGGCAGAATGAGTACCGCCCAATTCGGTCCGAAGTTCTGGTTGTAGTACGCCGGGTTGGTGACGTTGCGGTGCATGAGCACCGACGGCGGCAGCGTCCCGAGGTTGTCGTGGTGGGCGTGGCAGGCGATGCCAATCTGCTTTTGGTTGTTGCTGCAGCTCATCCGCGCGGCGGCCTCGCGCACTTTCTGTACAGCGGGCAGCAGCAGGCCGATCAGGATGGCGATGATGGCGATCACCACCAGTAATTCGATCAGCGTGAATGCCGATCGCGCGGTACGAGGAACGAGACGCATGGGAGAACTCCAGGGAGAGAAGCGGAGAATCGGAGGAGGCGACGGCAAGAGTATACCACCGCGACTCGGCGAACACATTAAGAAAATTCGGCGGTGAAGTCCCGGCGGGCACTTCTATAAAACCCGTATGCCCGTAGCGCAGCTCACCATCCTCGGCGTCGGATTGCTCGGCGGTTCCGTCGGCCTCGCGGCCAAAGCGCGCGGCGTCGCACTGCGTGTCCGGGGCGTCGGCCGGGACGAACGCAACCTCGCTCGCGCAGTAAGCTCCGGCGCCATCGATTCGTTCTCCACCGATGTGACCGAAGCCGTGGCCGACGCGGACATCGTCGTCATCTGCACGCCGGTCGATCGCATCGCCGACGATGTACTGGCCGTCGCGAAAGCCGCGCCGCCGCACTGCCTCATCACCGACGTCGGCAGTACGAAGGGGAACATCCTCGCGGCCCTGGCCGGGAAACTGAGCGCGACCGGCCCGACGTTCGTCCCCGCGCATCCGCTGGCCGGTTCCGAAAAGCGCGGCAGCGCGAATGCCAGTGCCGATCTGTTCCGCGACCGCCTCGTCATCACCACGCCGACCGCGGACACCGATGGCGAGGCGACCGCCGCCGTGGAATATTTCTGGCGTCAACTCGGCGCCCGCGTCTTGCGGATGACGCCCGAGGACCACGACCACGCCCTGGCGTTCACGAGCCATTTGCCCCACGCTGTGGCCAGTGCGCTCGCCGCCGTGACACCGACCGGATGGTTGAACCTCACGGCCGGGGGATTCCGCGACAGCACGCGGATCGCCGCGGGCGACCCGGACTTGTGGGCTGCGATCTTCGAGGCCAACGGCCCCGCAGTCCTCGGGGCCGTCGATCGATTTCTACTGCGGATTCAGGACTTTCGGCGGATCGTCGCGGCGGGCGATCACGCCGGGTTGATCCACTGGCTGGCCGAAGGAAAGAGGGTGCGCGATGCTCTGGGAAGTTGAAATCGTTCCGATCGGCCACGACGGCGAGCGCGATCGGGTGTGCGCCGAATTCGATGTGATCACGCACACGACCCGTGGCGGCGACTGGATCGCGCGCTCCGCGCGCGGATTTCTTTTGGAAGGCCTGGCTCTGACCCCGTCCGATGCACAGAAGCTGGTGGACGTTCTCTTAGCCGATGCCATCGTCGAGACGGGGACAGTGCGCGAACTGGGGGGACCGCTCGACGCGCCAGTCTACACCGTGCTTTTCAAACCGGGGGTAATGGACCCGACCGCCGAGAGCGTGTCGAAGGCCGCTGCCGATTTAAAAGTACCCCTGAGCGCCGTGCGCACTTTCCGCCGCTACTACGGACGCGACGGTATCGGTTCCACCGACCGCGAGACTCTGTTTCGCAAGGTGCTGGCCAACGACGCTATCGAACAAGTCGTGATCGGCCCGGTACACGCGTCGCACCTCGCTCTCGGCCAACCGCGCGAGTTTCAGTTGACCACCGTACCGCTCGCCGACCTCGATGATGCGGGGTTGATGCATGTCAGCAAATCGGGAACACTCGCGTTGACCATCGAAGAAATGTGGACGATCCGAGATCACTTCGTCAGCCAAGGCCGGGCGCCGACCGACATCGAACTCGAAAGCATCGCCCAAACTTGGAGCGAGCATTGCTCGCACAAGACACTCAAAGGCGAAGTGCAATACAGCGAGACGATCGCCGGAGTGACAACCCACCGTCACTACAAGAACCTGCTGAAGGAGACGATCTTCGGGGCGACGCAAACCATCCGAGCCCGTCTCGGAGTCGACGATTGGTGCGTCAGCGTCTTCTCCGACAACGCCGGCATCGTGAAGTTCCACCCCGAGTTCCACCTCTGTTTCAAGGTCGAAACGCACAATCGACCGAGCGCCATCGAGCCCTACGGCGGGGCCAACACGGGCCTCGGCGGCGTCATCCGCGACGTGTTGGGCACCGGCCTCGGCGGCAAGCCCGTCTGCAATACCGACGTCTTCTGCTTTGCCCGCCCCGATTTTCCCGTCGAGCAACTCCCGGCGGGTGTGCTCCATCCGCGCCGCACCATGAGCGGAGTCGTCGCCGGAGTGCGCGACTACGGCAACCGCATGGGCATCCCCACTGTCAACGGGGCCATCATCTTCGAAGATCGGTATCTCGCCAACCCGCTCGTTTTCTGCGGTACCGTCGGCCTCATCCCCGTCGGCATGGAATTCAAAGAGGTGCTGCCGGGCGATTTGATCGTCGCCGTCGGCGGGCGCACCGGGCGTGACGGCATCCACGGTGCGACGTTTTCGAGCGAAGGATTGCACGACGAATCGGAGAAAGTCAGCGGTGGGGCCGTGCAGATCGGCAACGCCATCACCGAGAAGAAAGTCCTCGACGTCATCCTGCAAGCCCGTGACCTCGGGTTGTACACAGCTATCACCGATTGCGGCGCCGGCGGGTTCAGCAGCGCCGTCGGCGAGATGGGGGCCGAACTCGGCGCGACCGTCAACCTCGACGCGGCACCCCTGAAATACGAGGGGTTGAGCTACACCGAGATCTGGATTTCTGAATCGCAAGAGCGCATGGTGGTGTCCGTGCGCCCCGAGAAATGGCCCGCGTTGCGCGCCCTCTGCGAAGCGGAAGATGTCGAAGCCGCGTGCCTCGGGACGTTCGAATCCACCGGACGGTTGATCCTCAAATTCCGCGGGCAGACCGTCGGCAACGTCGATATGCACTTCCTCCACGACGGCCGGCCGAACATTGTCCGGCAAGCTCAGTGGCAAGCCGTTGTCAGTGAACCGGTGGCCAGACCGAACTTCAACCCGCAAGAGATGCTGCTGAAGATTCTGGCGATGCCGTCGGTGGCGTCGAAGGAATCGGTGATCCGCCAGTACGACCACGAAGTGCAAGGCGGCAGCGTGATCAAACCGCTGACGGGCGTCCGCAACGACGGCCCGAGCGACGCGGCCGTCGTGATGCCGGTGCTCGGTTCGTGGATGGGCTTCGCCGTGGGCAACGGCATCAACCCGCGCTACGCCGACCTCGATCCGTATGCGGGTGCGGCCGCGGCCATCGACGAAGCGCTGCGGAACGTGGTCGCCGTCGGCGGGGATCCGAGCCGCACGGCGATCCTCGACAATTTCTGTTGGGGGAACGTCACGGATCCGGCGATGCTCGGAGCGCTCGTCCGTACCGCCGAGGCCTGCCGGGATGTCGCCCTCGCCTTCGGCACGCCGTTCATTTCCGGCAAGGACAGTTTGAACAACAGCTTCGTCGCCAAAGACGGCACGAAGATTTCGATCCCGCATACACTGCTCATTTCATCGTTGGCAGCGATCCCCGATGTCCGGCACGGCGTCACGATGGACTTCAAAGGCCCGGGGAACGACGTCTACGTACTCGGGAATTCGCACGACGAACTCGGCGGCTCGCACCTTCACGAACTGTTGAAAATGCAAGGGGGAAGGCCTCCTGCGGTCGATCTAGCGCTCGCCCCGAAACTCTTCGCGGCCCTGCACGCCGCGATCCGCGCGGGTCTGATCCGTGCGTGCCACGATTGCAGCGAGGGGGGCCTCGCGGTTGCCCTCGCCGAGATGGCCTTCGCCGGGGAAGTCGGCGCCGATGTCACCGGGTTGTCCGTGCTACCGGGTGCCGAGGGGTTGGCGGACGATGCGAAGCTCTTCAGCGAATCGGCGACACGCTTCGTGCTCGAAGCCATCCCCGATAAAGCCGGGGCACTCGATCGCATTTTTGCCGGACTGCCCTTTGCGAAGGTGGGTGTCACGGTGAAAGAACAGCGACTGCGGATAGCCGACGCGAGTGGCGAATGGCTCATCTGGGCGAAACTGAGCGACTTGAAGGAAGCGTGGCAGGCGCCGCTGCGGGGGTGAAAGAGCCGATTCTGTTCTTCGCCCCAACGGGGGCCGACGTTGACAGCTCAGGGCGGAAGCTCTGGGGGACCGCGGATAAGAATCTTCCGCCCCGAAGGGGCCGGCTTACCACACAAACGAAGCCGGCCCCTTCGGGGCAAATAAGAAACAGGACCGGTACGAAAACTCGAAATCCGCTCTAACGCAGTGTCGCGACCACTGCCTCCTGCACGCGGCGGTCGTTCATCATCAACGTGTGCCAGACTGGGAAGAGCAGCGGTTCATCCCCGTCGCCAAGTGGCACTTCATCGACGGCGACGACACCGTCGTTTCGGTCATCGCCGAAGGGCGACCATCGCCCGCACGGCCCGGCGGTTCCCGCGATCAACGTGTACGGCACACGGGGGATCGGAATCGCGGCGTATTGATCGGGATGAGCCAGCAACGAGCCGCAATCGCGCGTCAGCCAACGGAACGCGAAAAACGTCCAAGCGCGCCGGCCCAATCGCGGGGAGCGATTGGGCGTCCCGAGCATGACGAGCCGTCGGACACGGAGGGTGGGTACCTCGGAGATCGCCATCCGCAGTAGAAGCCCGCCGAGCGAATGGCCGATGAGCCCGACCGGTTCACCCGCAAGGGTTTCGAGCCGAGCCGTCAATCGGCGGACGATCCGAGGCAGAGATTCAACCGTCGGCGAATAGCCGAAGAATTGGGTGCGGTGCCCCTCGCGCCGGAGAGCCGCGGCCATCATAAACAGCGAAACCGGAGTGCGGCCCAAGCCGTGGACAAGCAGAATATCCATGGGGCTAACTATCGTAGTACAGCGCAAATTCGTACGGGTGCGGGCGCATCCGTACGGCGCTGACCTCCTCCGTGCGTTTGTATCGCACCCAAGTTTCGATCACATCCTCGGTGAAGACGCCCCCGTGCAGCAAGAACTCGTGGTCCTTCTCGAGGGCCACCAGAGCATCGTCCAGGGTCGCGGGGGTGCTCGGCACGTCCTTCAATTCTTCGGGTTGCAGGTCGTAGATGTCTTTGTCGAGCGGTTCGCCGGGGTCGATCTTGTTGCGCATGCCGTCGAGCATGGCCATGAGCATCGCGGCGAAGGCGAGGTACGGGTTCGCCGCGCCGTCTGGCAATCGGTACTCGATCCGCTTCGATCTCGGCCGGCTGGAATAAACGGGGATGCGGATCGCCGCGGAGCGGTTGCGCTGGCTGTAAGCGAGGCTCGTCGGCGCCTCGAAGCCGGGCACCAATCGCTTGTAACTGTTCGTCGTCGGATTCGTGATGGCGCAGAGCGCTCGGGCATGTTTCAAGATGCCGCCGATGGCGTAGCGGGCCGCGTCGGACAGACCCGAATAGCCCGAACCGGCGAAGAGGTTGGTCCCGTTCTTCCACAAAGACGAGTGGATGTGCATGCCGCTGCCGAATTCGTCGAAGAGCGGTTTGGGCATGAAGGTCGCGGTCTTACCGTGCCGGCGGGCGACGTTTTTGACGACGTATTTGTACTTCAAAACGTTGTCGGCCATGGCCACGAGGTCGCTGTAGCGGATGTCGATGGCGCACTGGCCACCGCTGGCTTTTTCGTGGTGGTGGCTTTCGACGGTCATCCCGATCCCGCCCATCGCCAGCATCATTTCGGTGCGGAGGTCGTTCATCGAATCGGCGGGGGTGCAAGGGAAGTACCCCTGCCCCTTCGGAATCTTGTAGCCGAGGTTCGGCTTCTCGTCGCGCCCCGTATTCCAGACGGCTTCATTGCTGTCGACGTAGTAAAAGGCGCTGTGGCTGGTCTGGTCGTATTTCACGTCGTCGAAGACGAAGAACTCCAGCGACGGGCCGAACTGGGCCGTGTCGGCCAGCCCCGTCGATTTCATGTAGTTGACCGATTTGCGGGCGACGTTGCGCGGATCCTTCGAGTAATCCTCGCGGGTGCTCGGGTCTTGGATGTTGCACAAAATGCCGAGGGTCGTTTCGCGAGCGAAGGGGTCGAGGAAGAGCGTCTCGGGTTGCGGCACCACGAGCATGTCGGACTCGTTGATCTTCTGCCAGCCGCGCAGACCGGAGCCGTCGAAGCCGATGCCTTCTTCGAAGGTTTCTTCGGTGATCATCTCGGCCGGGACGGTGAAATGCTTCCAGAGACCGGGGAAGTCCATGAATCGCAGGTCGATGGCACGCACTTCTTTTTCGCGCAGCAGCGCTAATACTTCACGCGGGGTCACGGGAATCCCTCTCGGATGGTTCGTTCGATTCGAAATGGGCGGGAGGGAAGAGGCAGACCCCGCGACGCTGTCAGTATAGCGAACCCCGGCAATCTGTCAGTTTTCCACGCGATGACTCCGCAAAGCGGATCTTTACCCCGCCGGCAGCGCCTTGCCTTTTGCGTGAAGCAGTCGCCCCAGTTGATCCGCCGATAGGCGCGGATCGTCGAGCATGAGGCCACCCATCTCGGTGAGGATGTAGCCTTCGAGGTCGTCTTCGGTCCAGCCTTCGGCGATCAATTTCACCCGGATCGATTCGAGCGCGCCATCCCGCAGTTTGTCGGTCTGCCGGGAGATGGTCCCTTCGTGGACGCCGAGCAACGCGGCCACGTCGCGCTGGCTCATACGGTACCGCCAGCGCAGCCCCAGAAGCAGGCGTTCGCCATCGGCCATGTTGCTGAGCCACTCGCGCGCGGCGGTGCAGAAGGCTTCGTGCCAGCGTGTCTCGGTCTTGGTTTTCGACGGCAATTCCATGGCCAAGTCGTCGTCCGGCATCGCAGTGGCGCCGGAGTGCTTGCGCAGCTTAGACAAATGCCAGTTTTGGAAGACGCGGATCAACCACGGGGCGAGCGGCCGTTGGCCGTCGTAACGCAACAGCGTCGGCGTCCGCCCTTCGGCATCGGGTACGATCAGGTGGCTCCAGAACTCGGCGACGGCACTCTCCTGCTTCTCGTCGTCGCGCGGGTACAACCGGCACGCCCGGGCCCGCAAGGCGTCGAGCAACAGGCAATCACTGCGGCCGGTGCGGGTGTTGAACAAGATTTCCCAGGCGGCGTCGAGCCCTTCGGCGCAGCCGCAGGTGACGAACCAATCGAATGCGTACAAGCTTTCCAGAAAAGCTCCCCAAGCGATGGCCGGTCCTTCGAGCTTCGCGGCGTAGGTGCGGTAAGCCCGTTCGAGATGTGCGCGGTAGGCGGCTTCCGGAATCGTCAGTGACGGGTATTGGATGCGGCCGAGGCGGTACAGCGCCGCAATGCGCGCCGAGTCCCGAGCCGTGCAAACGGCGGATGTAGACGGGGCAATTGCGGTTTCGGGCATAGTTCCTTGCCGAGGCTGAGTCACTGCGGTGTGAAAACCACGACTTGCAAGTACGACGGCGGCATCGGCCCCTTATCGATCACCGGCGACGGGCCTTGCCCCATCCCGAGCGGCGTGACCTTCCGGGAGGATACCAACCCCGTCTTGAAGGCTTTCTGCCCTTTCAAAAACTCGACGACCGTTTCCGATTGCTTCTTCGTCAGCTCCGCAGCCGAGGAAGGTGTTTGGCCGACGTTGCCCGGATCGCAGAGCGTTGCGACGACCACGTCGGATTTGTCGTTCCGCAGCCCCTTCAACCACGCCGTCACTTGGCCCAAGTGGTCTTTGCCGCTCTCGGTCAAGATCGCCGTGTCGCTCTCGAAGAGATCCGCCGTGCTGTAGGTCACGAGTTCCCGGCGCTGATCGGGCCGCACCAAGATCGCCGCGGCGTCGGTGACATAACTCCGGATCAACGGCATCTTCTGCACCGCGTCGGTCCCCTGCTTCACGCTCTTCAACGTCTCGCGGCCGTCCTTCACGAATTTGTCGACGTCCGCAGACTTCTCTTCGACGGTGCCGACGGCGGAATCGGCCCGGCGGATCATCTTGCGGGAATCCCCCGCGAGGCCGGTCATCTCGGTGTAAAGCTTGTCGTCTTGGAGCAATTTGGAGAGTGTGCCGTTGCCGGTGCGGACTTCCTTCAACAGCAACTTGGCCTCGTCGGCCGTGTCGCCGATCTTGGCCGCGGCCATCGCGATGTCCGGCGTTTCTTTCGGCGCGAGCCGGCCGTCCATCAGCGGCCCGGCCTTCGGAGTGCCTGGTTGAATCGAAATCACCTTCGCCCCGAGCAAGCCAGTGGAATGCACTTGGGCGCTGGCGTCGGCGTAGAGGCGCGACGAATATTTGGAGTCGATTTGCATCCGTACCGTCACGGCGGCGCCATCGCCGTCGTGATCCGGATACTCGATGGCGACAATCTTCCCGGCGTCGACGCCGCGGATGCGGACCGGCGTCCCGGGTGCGAGGTCGTGCGCTTCGGGAAATGCGACGGTCACTTCGGCAGTCTCGGCCCAAAGCCCGTTCTTGTTCGCCGCCCGCATCAGGCTGTAGCCGGCGCAGGCCAACAGCACTACGACCGCCGACCCTAGCAAAATCGCTTTCCAGCGCGACAGCGTTTGCGACACGGCGGAGGCCCTTCCGAAGTTCCCATTCTCACCGGGATAGTATACCCGCCATACAACAGGAATGCGGAGATACTCGAATTCTGTGTTCCGCTTTTCGGTGGGACGCTGCGAGGGACACCCGATGGCGAAGTGGATACCGGTACTGGCGATCGCATTGGCGGGGCTCGCGCCGAATCGGGCGCTCGCTTGGGGCAAGGAAGGGCACGAGGTCGTCGGGATCATCGCCGAGAAACACCTGAATCAACCGGCCCGCGACGCGGTCGGCGAATTGCTGAAAGACCACCAATTCAAAAGCCTCGCCGATACCAAACTCGTCAACTGGGCCGACGCGATCCGTGGCAGCGCCGTCTACAAAGAGAAATACCCGAAGGCGCCGCAGTGGCACTACGTCGACATCGACGTTGCGTCCGATGTCACGAAGATCGACGTCGCCAAATCGTTCGTCGACACCGACTGCGTTTACGCGGCGCTCCTCAAATTCCGCGTGATCGTGACCGATCCGAAGAAGCCGCTCCAAGATCGCCGGGAAGCGCTCTTCTTCATCGCCCACTTCGTCGGCGACTTCCACCAGCCGCTGCACTGCGCCGAGCGGAACAAAGATAAAGGCGGCAACCTCGTCAAGGTGTTCGTGAAGGCCGGCGACAAAGAGGCGCCGAATCTCCACAAGGTTTGGGATTCGGTCGTCGTCGCCCGGGCAATGGGCGCACTGTCGAGCGAGGACTACGCCGCGCGGTTGATCGGCCGACTCGACGGCGCGAAAACCGAGGCCCATCAAAAGGGGACGCTCGAAGAATGGATCGTGGAAAGCCACAAACTCGCGCGGGAGAAAGTTTACCAAGACAAAGGCGAAGCGCTGAAGGCGGAGGGGCACACCCTCTCCGAGGACTACCTGAAGGTCGGGGCCGAGGTCGCGGAACTCCAACTGACCCGCGGCGGACTCCGGCTGGCGAAATTCCTCAACGACGCCTTCGCCGACGACAAATGATTCCAGCGAGAAGTGAGACACCCTCCCGTGGAACCATTGCAAAAAGCTGGAATCATCCCGGTACGGTATGCCCAGCGTCGAGTTGCGGCGAATCCGGTCGGCTTATTGAGATTGGCGACAAGTTTCCAACTTCAGTGCTTTCCAATTGAGCTAGAGAACGCAGGCTCCGTTCGCTAGAGGGGTTGTGTCAAGCAATCGCCTCCAGGAAGGAGCCTGCGTTCGATGAAACTCTATCACCCGCCGCGATCCGTCGCC
>JANXTU010000170.1 GCA_025352235.1 Fimbriiglobus sp. | reverse complement strand
GGAAAATCGGCTTGCGGCCACGGGTGGGGCCTGTTCCTATTTTACTGTCATACCGCCCGCGTCCGCGCCCCTTACCCGGAAGCTCTCCCATGCTCTGGCGAACCTCTCTCGCATCCTTGATTTTCGCAGTCGGTGCCACGGCCGCTGAGCCCGTGAAGAATGCCGCGACCCCGGAGCAACTCAAAGTACTCGGTTTCGATCCGTTCGATCAATCGAAAGTCGCGCTCGGCGTGGAAGCCCCGGCCGATTTCAAAGGCAAGAAGATCGTCCTCGTCGCCGGGAGCAAGAGCCACGGCCCCGGAGACCACGAGTTCTTCGCGGGCACGGCCCTCTTGATGAACCTGCTGAAACAGACGCCCGGCGTTTGGCCCGTGATGGTCCGCGACGGTTGGCCGAAGGATGAAAAAGTCTTCGACGGCGCCGCGGCGCTGGTCTTCTACATGGACGGCCGCGGCGGGCACCCGGTCGTCCAGAAAGACCGGCTGAAACTGCTGCAAAAGCACATCGACGCCGGCGCGGGCTGGGTGAACATGCACTATGCCGTCGATTACGATCCGAAGCACGGCGACACCGTCGTCTCGTGGATGGGCGGCTATTACGACCCCCGCGTCAGCACCAACCCGCATTGGGACGCGAACATCCGCACGCTGCCGAAGCACCCGATCGCGCGCGGGGTCAAACCGTTCGAGATCAACGACGAATGGTACTTCAACATGCACTGGATCGGCGATCGCGCGGACGTGAAAGACGCCAAGAATGTCACGCCGATTTTGCAAGCGCTGCCGCCGGACGACAAGCGCGGCACGGCCGATGCGAAGAAGCACCTCGGCCGTATCGAGACGCTGGCTTGGGCCTACGAGCGCGAAAACAAAGGCCGGGCCTTCGGCTTCACGGGTGGGCACAACCACCGCAATTGGGGCGACGAGAATTTCCGCCGGACGGTGGTGAATGCCATCCTCTGGTCGGCGAACGCCGAAGTCCCGGACGCCGGCGCGAAGGTCGACCTCGACCCCGTCGATTTGAACCGCAACCTCGACAAGAAAGATCAGCCCTTCAAGATGATCCTGCCGCCGACGGCGAAGAAGTAAAGACGATAATTTAGCCCCCGGTGAAAGGTTCTCCGCTTTGGGAGAATCGCACCGGGGGCGGACGAGAAATAGTCCGGTACCGTTCTCCTCGTGCGCCCCCATGGTTCCGCCCCCGGTGCGGTTCCCCAGAGCGGGAACCTTTCACCGGGGGCTAAATGGTGATCCATGAATTCGACCCTCGGGATTCTGTTCACTTGGACGACGTACGGCACGTGGCTCCGTGGCGATGCGCGCGGGTGGGTCGAGGACGGCATCACGTACCCGGCCGCTCCGGAATTGCAAGTTGCCGACCGAGCCCGGATGACACACACGCCTTTCTTGTTCGCCCCGGACGAATTGCTGAGTGTGGGAGCGATGATCGGGAAGTCGCTGGTCGAGCGGAAGGCGGTGACGGTGCTCGCGCTCACGGTGCAAATTTGGCACGTCCACTTACTGATCGGGGCGACGCATCATCCTGTGGAAGCGGTGGTCAAGTGCGGGAAGGATGCGGTGCGCTGGGGCTTGCGGCCGGTCCGGCCGATTTGGACCGACGGATACGACAAACGGTTCTGCTTCGATGAAACGGCCTTGGACGCGCGCCGGGATTACGTGGAGCGGCATAACACCGAGAAAGGTTGGCCGGCGAAGCCGTGGGCGCTGATCGCGTGACATCCCGGATCACTTGTTCCGGAAGCGGGCGCTGACACGCTCCATGAATCGGCGTTCGTCGTCGGTGAGGGCGTTTTTGCCGCCGCGGGCGATTTTTTCGAGCAGTTGGTCCATGCGTTCGTCGTCTTGCTGGCGCTGAGCGGCTTCGTAACGCAGGCGTTTGGCGGTGCGGGCTTTCAGCCAGCGCTTCACGAAGTTCAACTTCTTGGGCTTCGGTTTCGGCGATTCCTCGTCCGGGTCGAGGCTCGTGTAGCCGGCGCTGAAGTCGTAGCCGAAGGCCCCTTCTTCCGAGTCGAGGCTGCGCAGCTTCAGGGCGCAGCTGAAGAGCATGAACAGCCCGAGGCCCATCAACATCGATTCGTTGGCGGAGATCGACGCGATCAGCATGAGCGCCGAGCAGACGTACCCGGTGTACGCGGCCACCGTCACGCCGGTGCGGAAGTCGCGCCGCCCCCAGACGAACCCTTGCAGCAACTGGCCGCCGTCGAGCGGGAACGCCGGGATCATGTTGAGCAGCAGCAGAATCCACGACAGCCAGAAGGTCCGGTTCATCCAGACGATCCACCCGGGGAGCAGCGCCCGGTCGTAGGTCGTCTTCGCGGCTTCTTCGGTCAACTCCGCCGGTTTGCCCACGAAGGTTTTGTCGAGCCCCGGCGGGGCGACGCCGGTCTCGGGTTGATAGAGTCGCAGGCCGTACTGGCTCGTGAACACGCGGTTATCGGAGCCGACGTGTTTCATCTCGCAGACGTACGGATCGTAGATCGGGTTGAACGTGGGGATGAACCCGGCCCCGGCGACGAGCACCCCCGAGAGGAAGCAGATGACGACGTTGACAAACGGCCCCGCCGCGACGGTGTAGCTGTGCGATTTCCAATCGTGCGGCGTCGAAACGAAGGCCAATCCGCCGAGGGGCCAGATGAGGATTTCTTCGGCTTCGCCACCGACGGCGCGGCCGCCGAAGCAGTGGCCGAACTCGTGGAGGAGGATGATTCCGAAGAGCAAAAAGACCGTGAACATCAGCGCGTCGCCCCACCAGACGACGTTGCCCGGGAGGTAAACCTGGCGGAGGAACAACCCGAGGGTGACGATGAAAAACAGGATGTGGACGCGGACTTGGATGCCGAAGGCTCGGAAGATCGGCAGCGCCCAAGTCATCGGATCGCGCATCGGTGGGGCCTGTCAGGGTTCGGCGGTTCGTGCATATTTATAGTAGCAGCGCGGCCACCGGGTCGAAAGGGAAGCCGCGGAACTCCATGGCCCATCCGGCCGGCGTTTCTACCATAGGCATTGCTCCGATTCGCCCGGCCGCGCGAGAAGGCCCATGACGTCGCCCGCGATTGAAGTTCGGAACCTGACCAAGAGCTACGGATCGGTCAAGGCCGTCGACGACATCGATTTCCGAGTCGAAGCGGGGGAACTCGTCGGCTTCCTCGGGCTCAACGGAGCCGGCAAAACCACGACCATGCGCATCCTGACGACGTTCATGCCGGCCAGCAGCGGCTACGCGTTCGTCGGCGGTTACGACGTCATGTACCAGTCGATGGAAGTCCGCCAGAAACTCGGCTACCTCCCCGAGAGCGTACCGATCTACCCGGAAATGCGGGTGGACGAATACCTGGCCACGCGGGCCAAATTGAAGGGGGTCGAGCGGACGAAGCGCGCCTCGCGAATCGACTACGTCCTCGACCGTTGCCGGATCGTCGAAGTCCGCCGGCGTTTGATCGGCACATTGTCGAAGGGCTATCGCCAGCGCGTCGGCCTCGCCGATGCGCTCATCGCCGACCCGATGGTGCTGATCCTCGACGAACCGTTGTCCGGGCTCGATCCGATTCAACAAGAAGAAACGCTGGCCACGATCCGCGGGCTGGCCGGGCAGCACACGGTGCTGTTCAGCAGTCACCAACTGACGGACGTCGAGAAGGTCTGCGATCGGGTCATCATCATCGACCGCGGCAAGATCAAATTCGACGATAAGCTCAGCCAATTCGCCACCAAGCAACCGATGCTCGTGGTCGAAATCCGCGGCCCGCTCGGCGACGTGCAGAAGGCGTTGAAGCAACTCGACGGCGTGACTTCCGTGCGTGACGGCGCGGCCGACGACGGCTGGACGACCTTCGAATTGCAACTCGGGCACGACAAAGACCCGCGCGAGCAAGTCGCCCGCAAGATGGCCGAGAAGGGCTGGGGCCTGCGCCGGTTGGAACTCCGCCGCGAGCGGCTCGAAGATACATTCATGAAGGTCGCTTACCAACGGGCTTAAGGGAATACCGTCCATGAGTCAGGCGAATCCGTTTGCGACGGCACCCCGCGAGCAAGCCCCTTCGGAAGTCCACGCCGACAATCCGGTGGCGTGGCGCGTGCTCGGCGTGCTCAGCCTCTTCCCCGCGACGCTCGGCATCGCGGCGATCATCGCGAACCAATACGGGCCGCGCTGGATCGGCGAAGGGAGCGGCTACGTCCTCGCGGCGCTCGGCCTCGTCGGGCTGCTCGTCCACGCCTTGCGCGATACCGACATCGAAATCCGCCGGGTTTACGGCGCCGCCGGCGCTCTGTTGCTCGTCGCAGCGATCGTCGTGTCGATTCTCCCCGGCAAGCCGGACGGCGCGACCGAGGCGATCGTCGGCTACAAATTCTTCCCGTGGGGGGCGATGGCGTCCGCGCTCGGACTGATCTTCTTCACGGCCTTCGCCCGCAACGAAACCGACCCGAAGCTATCGCTGATCGCCGAGATGACCCTGAACTTTCTGGGCTTCGCCGCCTGCACCCTCGCGATCGTGCTCGGGTTGATCCACCCACCGGCGCTCGCGGGGCCGTGCGTCGTCCTCGGCCTGCTCGGTCTCGGTTTCTACGGGGCCTACTTCACGCTGCCGCTCGATGTCGGTCGCCCTCGGCCGCTGCTTTTCCCATGGTTCGACGTCGAATCGCTTTCGGTGCGCGACGCGAGCATCCCGAGCGACGACCGCTACCGGGCCGCCACACTGCTGGGCATCCTCGGTGTTGTGGCGGTATTGATCGCGCTGGGCCGTACCGTCGCCCCCGGCGTGTTAAACGAGGGGCCGGCGGCGCTGAAGAAATTGAATCAATCGTACGACACGTGGAAAGTCGTCGGCCGAGCGCTGATGATCGCCCTCGGGTTGTCCGGACTCTTCGCGCTCCGTTTGAAGGCCTGGCCGATTTGGATCCGCTCGTCGATCATCACCCTCGGGATCGCATGGGCGGCGGTGTTCGTCGTCGGCAGTTTCACCAAGGCGCTGCCGAACGCGCCCGAAGCATACATGGTCCCCTACGGCATCAGCCTGCTCGGGATCGGTCTGGCGTTCGTCGCCCTCGCCGTACTCTCGACGTCCGACTCCCACCTCGTGGTGCTGACGCGCCGCGAGTTGGCCGCATATTTCTATTCGCCCATCGCGTACATCGTCCTCGCGGGGATGGCGGGGTCGTCGGCCCTCGGCTACTACGTCTTCACGGACAGCATCGCGAGCCTCCCGCCGGGCCAGAGCATCCCGGAGCCGATCGTCCGCAGCTACCAAACGCTCACGTTCTTCGCGGTGATTCAGACGATCTTCTTGGTGCCGTTGTTGACGATGCGGACCTTCAGCGAAGAAAAGCGTACCGGCACCCTCGAAGTGCTCCTGACGGCCCCGGTGCAAGAATCGACTATCGTGCTCAGCAAGTTCATTGCGACGTGGTCGTTCTTCATGCTCAGTTGGATGCCCGCGGCGATCTACCTCATCGGCTTCCGCGTCGCCGGCGGACAACCGTTCGACTTCAAACCCCTACTGAGTTACTACGTCGCCCTCGGCGCCTGCGGGGTCTCGTTCGTGGCCCTCGGCATCTTCTTGTCGAGCCTGACGAAGAATCAGATCGTCGGCGCGGCGGTGACCGGGGCCCTCCTGTTCGCCCAATTGCTGACCGTGATCGTCCGGCAATCGACATCCGAATACTTCTCGCCGGGACTGCGTGCCGCCGTGGGCAAGCTCGATTTCTACACGCTCTGGAGCCAAGCGCTCGGGGGCTTGCTGCCGGTGTCGGACCTGGTGCTGCAACTCTCCCTCGGCGTCTTTTGGCTGTTCTTGACGATCAAGGTGCTGGAAATCCGCAAGTGGGGCTGACCGCCCAAAGAAGGAACCCAACGCGATGACCTCGCCCGTGACCCCGGCCGATCCGATCCTCGACCCGCTGCTGCGGAACCGCCGGTCCGTCGGCATCGCCTTCGCGGTGCTGGCCCTGCTCTTCCTCGTCGGCAGCGGCTACTGCGCCGTCAAGGCCTTCACCGATTCCCCCGCCCCCGAAAAATCGGCGGCGGACGAGAAGGCCAAGTCGCCCTCGTTCGATGAAGTCGCGGGCGGCGATACCAAACTGCTGCGGCCGTACAACAGCGAGTACACCCTCGGCGCCGTCATTGGCTTTTTCTGCGCGTTGGCCGCCGGCGGGGCGGGCGGCTGGCTCATCGGCCAATTGCCGAACCCGGATCCCGCCCGCGATCGGCGGGTCAACCGGCTGCTCTTCTTCGGGGCCGGCGCGGCGCTCGGCGTCGCCTTGATGATCCTCGGCTTCGCGCTCTTCTACCTCTGGTTCGGCGAACTGGCGAAGTGGCTGGACGGAGCCGAGAAAGCCGAGCCGATCAAACCGCTGCTCGCCGTGCTCGCCTTCCTACTCGGGGCGGGCCTGCTGTTCGCCGGCGTGCAACCGCTGCGGGCTGAGGAGCGGAACGATCTCGTCCTCCGCAGGATCGTCTACGGGTCGAACTTCTTCCTCACGACCTTCCTCCTCGTCGTCGGGTTGATCTTCGTCAACGTACTCGCCACGCTGAAACTGCCGTCCAAACTCGACACGAGTGAAACCGGCTTCTACACGCTCTCCAAAAACACGACCGACTACCTCGCCGGCCTCGACAAAGACGTGGTGATCTACGCCACGATCCAAGAGAGTCGGGAGGGTGCGGACGTGCTGCGCGTGCTGAACGCCTTCCAAGAGGCGAACCCGAAACGCGTGAAGGTGAAGAACCTCTCGCTCACGCTCGACAAGACCGAACTCACGGCGCTCAAAACGAAGTTCCCCTCGGCCGATTTCGTCGACGCCGAAGGCCGCATCTCGCGGTTGGGGCTCGTCATCGCCATCGGCCCCGACGAGAAACGCTACCAGTTCATCCAGCAGATGGAACTCTTCGGCAAAGAGGGGGGCGCGCAGCAGGGGCCATCCAAGAAAACCTTCCAAGCCGAGCCGCGGATCATCCGCGAGGTGTTGTTCCTCACCGAGAACAAACTGAAGCCGGTGATCTACTTCACTCAGGGCTCCGGGGAAATCTCCATCGAGGCGCCCGGGCCGAACGATAAAAACAGCCGGTCCGGCGATCAACTCAAGCAGGCGCTCATCGGCGACTACTGCGAAGTCAAGTCGTTGAAGTTCGACGCGTTCGCCGTCGACCCGAAGGTGCCGGACGACGCGACCGCGGTGATCGTCGCGGACCCGACGGCGAAGTTGTCGGACGGTACGCTGCTGGCCCTGAGCAGCTACATGGCGAACCAAAAGGGCAAGCTGCTCGTGCTGGCCGGGGCGCACCGCGATCCGACCAATCCGAAAACCATTTTGAACATCGGCCTCGAAAAACTGCTGGCCGAGTACGACATCGAACTGCGCGACCGGGTGCTCTACGCGCAGCCGGTCGAAGGGTTGCCGACGAACGTGCTCGTCGCCGGTTGCCCCCAAACGATGGTCGCGGCCAAGAACACAATCGCCCTGACCTTCGCCGGGACCGGATTCGTATTCGCCAATAACCGCCCGCTGAACTTGGGCAACAACCCGCAATCGCAGAAGTCGAAAGCGTTGTTCCTCACCGACGACGACCGCGCGACTTGGCTGGAATCCGAGATCTTCGCCAATCCCCGGGACTCGTACAACGTGCTCCGCGCTCTCTCGCAAGGGGGTCGCGCCGATTTGCTCGCCCCCAAAGAACTCGCCAAGACGAACCGGATTCTCGCGGCCGTGGCCTCGGAGTCGGACAAGGTCGCCAAGCGCGACGGCGAACCGGATCGGGTCGTCAACCGCGTCGTCGTCTTCGGCTACGGGAGCTTCGAAGACAGCGAGAAATCGGCCGATGGTCGGGCCATTTTTGCAGAGCTCGTCACGGCGTCGATCAACTGGCTGCGGGACCGCCCGGCCGTGTCGAACGAGGGCGCCAAGCCCTACGGCGTCTATACGCCCAACCCGAAATTCGATTGGTCGCGCGGCTTCACCCTCCCCGTCGTGCTGGTCATCTTGAGCATCGCGGCGGTCGGGTTGGGCCTCTGGGTACTCCGGCGCCGGTGATGCCCGGCCCCGCTCGCGCATCGGTCTCACGGACACGAGGTTTCTTCGATGAATTTCCGCTTCACGGCCATCCTGTTCGCGGCGGTCGTCCTCGGCATCGGTACGCTCGCGCTCGTGACCTACCTCGACAAGGGCGACGCCGGCGCCGAGGGTCTGGTCGCGCCATTGACCTCGACCGGCCTGAAAGAAACGGACGTCGACACGGTGGAACTCGTCCGCACCGAACCGGCCGAGGAGAAACTCGTCTTTCGCAAGATCGGCGAGGGCAAGTGGGAACTCAAGCAGCCGGTCGTCGCCAAGGTCGATTCGTTCGCCATCGACGGCCTCGTGCGGATGCTCTTCAACGCCAAACCGACACGCTACCCCGGCTCGATGGACAACCCCGGTGCGCTCGGCTTGGGCAAACCGACGGTCCGCATCACCTTGAAGCGCGGGGATACCGCCGGCGCAACCGTGAACATCGGCGACACGACCATCGGCGGTAACGACGCCTTCACGTTCGTCTCGACCGGGGAGAACCCGAACCGCGCCATCGCCCTGCGGACCCTGGACCTCCGCCCGTTGTTCCGCGAGGCGGCCGCCGGGAAAGACGGCGCCGCTTGGACCCTCTCCAAGTGGATCACCGACTTCCGTACCCGCCGGCTCCTCGGAGCCAACGTCACCAATCCCGACACCGGCATCGACGCCTTCTCCGTATCCCGCGGCGGCGCTGCGATCAAACTCTCCAAAACGGCGGACGGCTGGAAGTTCGACGAACCGGCCAATTTCGGCGATGCCGACACGGCCGGCGATAGCGTGCCGCGCGCCGACCTGTTCACCGGCGTCCGACCGCTGTTGAACGCGCTCATCACGCTCGCGCCCGCCGGAATCGGCGATTACATCGAAGGGGCCTCGCCTGCGGATCTCACCGCGTGGGGCCTCGCCGACGGCGACCCGACGGCCATCCGCGTCGAACTCAAACCGAAGGGGGCCGCGGCGCCGGAGGTGCTGCTCATCGGCAAGAAAGTGGAGAAGGACGGCAAGCCGGTGGTTCCGGGGAAAGTCTACTGCCGGATGGTCGGGGACACCGCCGCGATCACGGTCGCCACCGACCGGCTCGACGCCATCGCGAGCACCATCGCCAACCCGTCCGAGATGCGGAACAAGGATCTCGTCCCCGAGGCCAAGAAAGAATTCATCGACGCGATCGACATCGTGCAGGGCGCGGCGAGCTTCAAGCTCCGGCGGATCTCGACGACCGTCGGCGCCACGGCTCAGTGGGCCATTTACGGGGCGACCCCGGACGGCCGCTGGGCGACTTACGTCGGCTCGGGCGACCCGGCCGACCCGCGCGCGTCCGTCAGCAAATTGATCGAAGCCCTCACGAAGCCGCGCGCCGCGAAGTCGGTACTGCTCCCGAACAGCCCGGAATCGGCGGCCGCGTTCGCCGCGACCACGGCGACCGTGAAGGTTTGGTACGGCGGACTCCCGGCAAATACGCCGATCACCGGCGACGCCGTGCCGGCCGAACCGGCCGTGAAAGGCGATCCCGTCACCTTCACGCTCGGCAAGGTCGACAAAGACATCGCCTACTTGCGCCGCTCGGGCGGGGCCGCGGTCGACTTCCAAATTCCGCTCGATCTCGTCGACCGGCTGTTGCGACCGCGGATGGATTACGTCGATCCGCGTGCCGGGACGTTCAAGCTCGAGACCGTCACCAAGGTGGCCTTCAACCGCGGCGCCGTCGCCTACGAAATCGTCCGGGCCGGCCCGCCGGAAAAGAACGTCAACCCGCTGGGCCGCTGGGAGTTCGCCAAGCCCGAAAGCACCCCCAAGACGAACGCCGATGGCGAAATGCTGCCGCAGATGCTCTTCGGATTGGCCGCGCAGCAGAATGCGAAGTTGATCACCGACACGCCGAGCGCCGACGAGTTGACCCGCTGGGGCTTGGCCGCGCCGCGCTTGAAAGCGACCGTGAGCCAAGACAAGGCGCCCGACCGGACGTACGAATTCGGCGCCGAGACCGACGATAAGAAGAGCGTCTACTTCCGCGTCGCCGGTCAACCGTTCGTCTTCACGGCTCCGAAAGAATTGTTCGACCTCTACGCGTCCGCCGACCTGCGGGACCGCGTCTTGTTCCGCTTCGATGCGGCCAAGATCAAGCGGCTCGAAATCACCGCGTGGAAGAACGCCAGCGTCACGAAAAAGCCGATCGCCTTGACGCTCGAACGCCGAGGGAATACGTGGGTCGCGACCGAGCCGAAAGACTTCCCGTTGGACACCGATAAAGTCATGGGCCTGCTGAAGGTGCTCGAAGCGCCGCGGACACAAGAGTACCTGCCCGCGTCGAATCCGGAGATGGCACTCGACCCGAATTTGGGCGGCTTCCAAATCTTGATCGTCCCCGAGACCGGCCGCGCGGAGTTCCTGCGCATCGGCAAGCCGGACGCGAACCCCAAGTACGTCTACGCCGAGGGGAGCAGCTTCGAAGGGGTGGCGAAGATCGAGGCGTCGTTCTTCCGCAACTACGCGGAGCAGCCCGAATCGCTGCGGAAATAACCGGAGAGCCCGCCGTGATCGCACCGACCCGCGCGACTTCGATCGATGCGTACCGCGGGTTCGCAATGTTCCTCATGCTCGCGGAAGTGTTGCAACTCCCGCGCATTGCCAAGGAATTCCCCGGTAGCCCGTTTTGGAAATCGGTCCGTTTCCACACCACCCATGTCGAGTGGATCGGCTGTTCGCTGCACGACCTCATCCAGCCGTCGTTTTCGTTCCTCGTCGGCGCGGCCCTCGCCTTCTCCATTGCACGCCGCAAGGCCGACGGGCAATCGTTTGGCCGGGCGGCGCTGCATGCCGGTTGGCGCGCGTTCGCCCTCGTCACCCTCGGCATCGTCCTACGCTCCATCGGCAAACCGCACACGGTCTTCACGTTCGAAGACACTCTCACGCAGATCGGCCTCGGGTACCTGCCGCTGTTCTTGCTGGCGTGGGCGTACCCGGCGCCGTCGTCCCGGCATGCTCTGGCGATCGTTTTGATCCTCGGCTTCACGTGGCTGGCCTACGTCGGGTACGACTGGAATTTGGAAACCTCGACGGCCGAGTTGTCCCGCGAGCCGAGCCCCCGGCCGCTGCCGCTCGAAGGCTTCGAAGCCCACTGGCAGAAGAACGAGAACTTGGGTTGGGGCTTTGACCACTGGTTTTTGAATCAATTCGGACGCCAGTCCCACTTCACCCGCAACCGGGGCGGCTACGCGACGATCAGCGCCGGGCCGACACTGGCGACGATGCTCCTCGGCCTGCTGGCCGGCGGCTGGATGCGGAGCGAACGAACCGCGTGGCGGAAAGTCGGCCTATTCGCGGCGGTCGGCGCCGGCTTGCTCGGCGCGGGTTGGGTGATCGACGCCCTCGGCGTCTGCCCGATGGTCAAGCGCATCTGGACGCCGAGTTGGGTGCTGTTCAGCGGCGGTTGGTGCTTCGTGCTGCTCGCGTTGTTCCACGCGGCCACCGACGCCGTCGGCTACCGGGGTTGGTCGTACCCGCTGCGGGTGATCGGGGCGAATTCAATTTTGATTTACTGCGTCGCGGAGGTGCCCATCGCGGCGTTCATCGTAGGCACTGTCAAAACCCACTTCGGGGCGAATGCGTTTCAGCTATTTGACGCGCGGTCAGAACCGGTCGTCGCTGGTGCGACAGTGCTGGCGGTGTATTGGCTCGCCCTGTGGTGGCTCCATTCCAAGAAACTATTCGTGCGCATCTGAGGCGGGCCGTCGGAAGCGGATGCGGAAGGTACTGCCGCGCCCCGGGGCCGACTCGATGGCGAACGCGGCCGCGTGGTGTTCGAGCACCATGGCCACGAACGACAGCCCCAGCCCCATGCCGGCGGAGTGGCCTTCGTAAAGGGCGTTGTCGCGCTTGGTGCTGAAGTGCGTGCGCAGGCATTGCTCGCGGACTTCGTCCGTCATGCCGATGCCGTTGTCGGAGACATCGAGCGTCGCCGAATCGGCGTCGGTCGAGAGCCTCAACCGCAGCGTCCCCTTCCAACTCGCGGCGTCCAAGAGCTTTTGTTTGCGCTCGACCCCGTCCGCCCGGCGGGCCTCTTCGCGGAGTTGGTTGCGCATCTCGAAGGTCGCATCGCGGGCGTTGAAGATCAGGTTTTCGAGGGCTTGCTGGAGGTGGCTGAAATCGCCTTCGATGCGCACCGGCTCCGCGGGGAGTTCCGTTTCGATCAGCAACTTCCATTTGTCGCGGCCGACGTCGGACCACGTCCGCACCAACGTTTTCACGAAAGGGACCAAGTCGATCCGGGCCATGGTCGTTTCGTTCGGGTCGCGGCGGACGGTGCGGAGGATCTCTTGCAATCGGTCGGTGACGGTGCCGAGGGTCGCTTGGACTTCGTGCAGCATCCCCGTTTGCGGGTCGGTGAGGCCGTCGGCTTCGAGGCAGCGCCGCAGCAGGTCGTTGGGGCGGACGAGCAGGTTCTTGATGTTGTGGGCGTAGCTGCCGGCCATGATGCCGATGCTCGCGTAGATCTGCGATTTCAACTCGAGTTCGGCGGTCTCGGCGCGCTCCGCCCGCCGGTCGAGGATTTCGTTTTCGCGCTCGGTCTGCTGCTGCTGCAATCGAGTTTCCAGCAGTTCGCGCTCGCGGTGTTCGGCGGCGGCCAGCACCTTCAATTTCTCGGTTTCGCGGGCGAGTTCGTGCCGGACGAACCGGACGACGAAGACGACGGCGATGAGCATCGCGGCGACGAGGACCGCCCCCGCGACGAGCGATTCGCGGCGGCGCTCCTGCTCGCGCCGCTGGAGTTTGTTGAATGCGTGGAGCTGGTATTCGCATTCGATGAAGACGGGTCGGTCGCCGAGGGTCGCCGGGGAATAGCGGAGCGTGTGCACGCGGGAACCCAACCCGGACAGGGGCCGGGGGAGCGGGTTGTTCCAGGCGATCCGCTCCGGATCGGGGCCGTCGTCGCCGGGGACGACGACGGCCAGGCGGAACAGGATCGGGAAGCCGGGGAGCTTGTTTTCGTAGGAGCGCGTCGGTTCCGTGAGCGCTTGGAGTTGTTCGTCGAGTTCGCTCCGCTTCGTCGTCAAATCGGAGGGCAACGCCCGGCCGGACGCGTGCTCTTGGCGCAGGTGCAAGTATTCGCGGATCAACTCCAAGAGGGTCTTACGGAAGGGGCGGGTCTCGTCGATCCACTCGCGGACGAGGGCCTCGTCCGACTCTTCCGACCAGGCCGCGCGGGAATACAGGAGGTTCGCGAGCCAGCCGACGAGCACGATCCAAACGACGACGAACGGCGCCAAACCGACGACGTAGTTGCCGACGGACGTCCAGCGGATGCGGGCGGATGTCACGGTTTCGCCACCCCGAGGTTCAAGAGGCCGACACCTTTCCACGCGCCCGTCGGGTCGCGACGCCAGACGGACAACTGCGCCGAGCCGCGCGCGCCATCGGCGTCGTCGCGGGGTAGGAGGGTTACGACGTGTTCGCCGGTGCCGCCCAAGCGGTCGCCGTTGGGGTCGAAGAACGCGGGCCGCCGGGCGTGCAACCGGGCGATGAGGTCGTCGCTGCGTTCGACCAACCCGCCGGCGGTCGGGAAACAGCCGGCGACGATGACGCGGGCCATCTCGGCGAAGTGCATCAATTCCTCGGTGCTGTTGGAGTCGCCGGCGCCGCGCGGCCAGCGGATGCCGTCGTCCCACGCGATGGGGTCGTTGTGGGTGAAGAGCACCAGCGGCACCGGGAGCGCCCCGGCGCGCCAGGCGAAGTCGCCATCGCGGAGGAGGGCATTCACGGGGATGCCGTCGCCGGTGACGACGACGAGCCTCCGCGACAAGCGCGGGGATCGCTCGACGATGGCTTGCAGGAGGCGCCGCGCCGGTTGAGTCGCGGCCGGCAAGATCAACATCGACCGCTGCGCCGGGAGCGTGCGGATCTGCCCGGCGATGAACTTGGCGGTTTCTTGCTCGTTCAAATTCGGCTTCAGGAACCCGCCGACGCTGAACGGGATATCGAGCCGCGACAGTTGGAACGCCGCTTGACGCACGCCCCCGGCCTCGGTCTGGGCGAGCAGCGCGCGTTGGAATTGCTCGTGCAAATCGCTCGAATACGGGTCGTCGTTCCATTGCACCGAGAAGACGTGCGGTTGGTGGCGCTGCGGTTTCGGGTGGCCCGCCCCCGCGCCGGTGATTCCCCGCAGCGCTTCGAGTTCGAAGACTTCCGGCCGGAGGTCGGGGGCTTGGTCGACGAAGTCGAGGACCGCGTCGGCCATCTGGCGATTGGTGAAACAGAAGCGGAACGTGCGGTCGTCGTAGAGGTCGACGAGCCGGGATTTCTCCCGGCTATTCTCGCCGACGTCGTCGGCCGTGGCGGTGGTGATGAAGAGCGCGGGCCGGTCGCCGTTCCAGTGTTTTTGGGCGTCCATGGCCCGGGCGAGATCGACGGCCCGGTCGCTCGATCCGCCACCGATGATCGCGAGCGGTGGCCGGTCGCGCGCGGCGAGCGCCTTCACCCAATCGCCGGCGGTGATGTCGTTTTGCAGTTTGTACCAACGGATGCGGAGCCGGGGTTCGCGCCCTTTCCAACCGACAATCAACTCGGGCACCGCGGTCGTCGAATCGAGGAACGCGTTCGACCCGTCGACTTCCAATTCCGGTACGGTCGCCTGCGCCCGCACCCAACCCGCGACGAATCGCTCCCACGTCGAACTGTTCGTGGTCGTGTGCAGCCACGCCATCTCTTGATCGCCGTCGGGGACGCGCAGCGGTTGGGCCACGGACTGCGCCGCGCCGAAGCCCGGCAGATGCCAGTCGAGCGCGAGATAGGCGACGGGGAGGCAGATCAGCGCGACGAGGATGACCCAGCGAAAGCGATTCATGCCGGACCCTCCGCCGTTCAAAATGCGATGTAGAGGAAGCTCTTGGTGACACCGGGACCGAACGCGACGAGCAGTGCGACCGATGCCGCGTAGCCCGCGCCGAGGGTGATGTTTTGCATCCGGCCCGGGCGCCGCAGCCAGATCGAAATCCCCGGCCGTGCCGCGCCGATGTGCCCCGCCAACCCCGCGAGCATGAGCACGATCACCGGCAACGGCACGCGCGTCAGCGCGGTTCCGCCTCCGGTTCCGATTCCCAACAACGACGCTTGCAGTTGCAGGCCCGTCTCCCAGTTGTTCATGCGGATCAACACCAACCCGAAGAGCAATTGATAGGCGGTCGCGGCCCACGCGAAGGCGATCCACGCCGGGCGCTTCCGCCACGCCGCATTCGGGAACGTCCGATCGAATGCCCGGTGCAGCCCCATCAGCAGGCCATTGTAAGCGCCGTAGGCCAGCCAGTGCCACGCGGCCCCGTGCCACAACCCGCACAGGACGAAGAGCAGCATCAAGTTGAGGTACGTCCGCGCCGCACTCCCGCGACTACCGCCGAGCGGGAAGTAGAGATAGTCGCGCAACCACGACGAGAGCGAGATATGCCAGCGCCGCCAGAAGTCGCCGATGTTCGTGGCTAAATAAGGCAAGTGGAAATTCGGCGGCAGGTCGAAACCGAACCACTTGGCCAACCCGAGGGCCATGTCGGTGTAGCCGCTGAAATCGCAGTAGATTTGGATCGCCCACGCCAGCGTCGCCCAGCGCTGGATGTCCGGTGGATACGCCCCAGGGTCGAGGAACACCGGCGCGACGAAGAGGTCGTGCAGTTGATCGGCGATGAAAAACTTCTTCAGAATGCCGACGACGACGAGGCGTAACCCGAGTTCGATTTCGGCCCAGCCGACCTTCGGCGGAACGACCATCTGCGGTAAGAATTCGACGGCGCGCACGATCGGCCCGGCGGCCAACTGCGGGAAGAACGACACGAAGAGAGCGTAATCGACGAAGTTCCGCACCGCCGGGATGCGCCGGCGGTGGACGTCCACCGTGTAGCTGATGCCTTGGAAGGTGTGGAAGCTGATGCCCAGCGGCAGCAGGATTTCCCAGGTCCGGTCGCCGGCGGCGAACCCGGTCCACCCGGCCACTGTCAACGCGTTGTCAAACACGAACGCCGCATACTTGAATGCCCCGAGCAGACCGAGGTTTGAAACGATGCTCAAAATCAACCAGCGTCGGCGGACGCGCTCGTCGGCGCTCGCTTCGATGCGCAGCGCCGCGAAGTAATCGATCGCCGTCAGCAGGAGGATCACCCAGAGGTAACCGGGGCTGGCCCAGGCGTAGAAGGTCCAACTCGCCAGGGTCAGCCAGAGGTATTTCCAGCGCCGGGCCCGGAGCAGGTGATACCCGGCGAGGACGACGATCAAGAAGATCGGGAATTCTTTGCAGGCCAAGATCATCGCGACTTCTCCGCGAACGCCGCGGGGCCGCGCACGGTCCAGAGCGGTTGCTGCGGCTCGCCCATCCGCCACAGTTCAGCGCGCAGCCACGCGCAGAATCGCACGGTGCCGTCGCGGTTCATGTGGATCAAATCCGCGAAGTGGTCGTCGTTCAACCCGACCTCGGCCCCGTTCAGCACGGTCACGCCGCGCGCTCGGCTCGCGTCGGCGAGGTGCCGGCGGTACTCGGCGAATTCGGCGGGGTGCCGGGCTTCGAGGTCGGCCGTTACGGGCATGTCGATGAGCACGACTTCGACGCCGTGCTCCCCGGCCCAATCGAGCATCCGGTGCAAATAGTTGAGGTGCGATCCCGTTTTATAGTTGGCCAAATAGGCGAACGGCGGGGCCTTCCAACCGCCTTGTTTCATCTCGCTGTAGCGGCGCGTGGCGAACCAGAGCGTCGGGGCGTAACCGGTGTCGCGGTGCAAGGCATCATCGATGGCCACCTGTCGGTTCGCCTCGGTCGCCGACTCCGGGCACGATCCGGGCACGAGTACTTCGCACCGGCTCGCGGCCCACATCCGGATGCCGAAGCGGTGTTGGTACAAGGAACTCGCCTTTGCCAACTTCCCCTTGGCGTAGTGCCGCGCGGCCCAGTCCCCGGCGTCGGGGCGGGTCGCTTGCCAGTCGCGCACGTCGGTCCGCGTCATGAACGATTGCACGCCGTGCGGCTCGTGCCGGCTATCGTTCAGGTCGCTGGCCGTGATGCCGTACACGAGCACCATCGGGGCTTGCGGGCAGGCGTGTCGGAGGCCGAAGTAAATGTCGGAGGTCGTGCCGCCGGAGAAGCCGAGGTTGTAGAAGTCCCCGATTTCCTGGGCGTGCCACGACAAATGCCCCAAGATTTCGGGATCGACCCCTTCCGCGATCGGCGAACCGCCGGTGAAGACGATCTCGCGGCGGCGGCGGGCGCATTCGTCCACACGCAATCGGTAATCGTCGGGGGAGTAGCGTTTCCAGGTCGAATCCAAGGCGAAGATGGCGGTGTCGAACGCGATCAGAAATGCCAGGAGCCAAAGCAGAACGCGCCCCTTGCGGACGCGCGGCGGATCGTCGGGGATTGCGGGCGGGGTCATATCCGTGGCTCGGGTTCCGCCGGCCACCGTGCCGACTCGCCGAGAGGATACGCCGAAAGGCATCACGAAGAAAAGGGCATTCGGTAGACGGGGTGTACCTCTCGTTTAGGTAGAAGGCCAGCTCTCAGGCTGAATACTGACCGCTGACAACTGTTGCTTTCAAAAATTTGAAAATGAAACAGAATTTAGCGATCAGCGATCAGTTGCAGCAAAAGGCCAACCCCTCACGGAGCATGGCACCCTCCACCGCTCGCTCCAGATTTGACGTGCAACCCGAGCGGGGGACGTCATGACGCCCCCCCGCTCGGATCACCCGGCCACCGGGGCGGGGGTGTTCACCAACTGCATCGCTTCGTCGGCCATGGCCCGGACGGCGAGATCGCTATCGCCGAGGACCGATAGCAGAGCATCCTTCACGGCGGCTTCATCGGGGGCGATCTTGGCGAGCAGCACGGCGCAACGGCCACGGCTCTCGGCGTCCCCGGTGCGGACGGCCTCGAGCAGCGCCGGCACTGCGGCCCGACCGATGCGCTTCAACGCGACGGCCGCGACGGCCCGCGTCCGGTATTCGTATTCGCCCAGCATGGCGATCAGCCCGGCGGTGGCCGAGAAGGCGGCGGCGCCCAAGCGACCGATCGCCCCGGCGCAATCGCGGCGGACGCTCGGGTCGGGATCGCGCAGCCCGGCAGTGAGTTGCGGCAGCGCGGATTGCGACACCGGCCCTTGATCGCCGAGGGCGCGGGCCGCGCGGCGGCGGACTTTGCTGTTGTCGTCCGCAAGGGCTTGCGTCAGCGGCGGGACGCGTTTGGCCGGCGGCACCGGCAGATCGGCGAGCGCCACCACGGCGAGTTCGCGGATCTGGCCATTCTGGTGCAGCAGGGCATCGGTGAGTACCGTGAGTGCGAGATTGGTTTGGGCGTCGTTCAGCCCGTGCATGATGATGGCGAAGACGAGCCGGTTCATCAATTGCGGAGAAAGTTGTTCCATAACCGTGGGAGTCGAGTGGGGTGGGACGGAGTCGAGAATGGTCGGAGGCGTGCCAGTACCGTTGATCGAGGATAGTGCAGAGTTGGCGGACGGGCCGGAGAATCGGCACCATTTACCGGAGCGGATCGGAGATTCGGATGCCGATTGCGGCGAGGCTTCAAAACTGCACTCCCCCGATGGGCCGTCGACCCCTAGAGTTGAGTGCGGACGATACCGGGTGAATCGTTTGTATGCGTGCGTTAGCGCGCTTTACTCATTTGCTCATCGGCCTCGACCGGGGGTTGGGAATGTCGGACATCGTCGCTTGCCCGACTTGCCAATCCATGTTGCGGCTCCCGGAGCAAGCCTCCACGATCCGTTGTCCAAAGTGCAAAACTGTGTTGAACGTCGGCCCACCGATCCCCGCCTCCGACGTGGCGCCGGTTCCGTTGCCCTTCGCCAAGCCGAAACCGAAACCGACCGCGGGCCAGTCACTCGCGAAGCCCAAGGTGAAGCGAGCGGTGCTGGTCGACGAAGTCGCCGAGCAGGAGCAGACGGAAGCGTCGGCGAAGGCCGAGCACCGCCGGAACGTGACCGCCGCCGTCGAAGAGATGGAGGAGCGGGACGAGATCCAGCTCGAGAAGTTTGAGCGGTTGCAGGACCTGATGGTCCACTCGCGCCGGGCGGTCGTGCTGTTCACCTGGGCGGCGCGCTGCCAGATGGTCGCCATGGCCATCGTGCTGTGCGTGCTCCTCGCGTTCATGACGAGCGTGCTGTTCGAAGTCGTGTCCGCCATGCAGGGTCGCGGTTCCATCGGCGTCGGGTCGATCCTCGGCGCCACCGTGTTCGCGGCACTGCCGCTGGCCGCGATCCTCGCGGTGCTGTCGACGGCCCTCACGGGCTACGGTATGGTCTCGGTGGCGCTCGGCACCAAGCGGGCGCGTTACCTCGGTTACATCGGCTGCGTCGTCTGTGCGCTGCACGTCGTCTTCGTCATCCTGCAGGCGGCGAAAGCCATGATCGGCTTGGCCACCCGTGAGTTCGAGGTCAACGCCAGCGATCCCCTCTGGGTACAGATTCAGCCGGTCTTCGACCTCTTCGGGATGGTCACCGATCTGCCCCTGCTTTCGGAGCAGCCGACGCGGCTCTTCTGGCGTCACCCGGTCTCGTACTTCGGCATCTTCGCGGCCGTGTTCGAATTCACCCGATTCGTGATCGTCGGCGTGATCGCGCAGAACTACGCCGAGGACGGCAAAGCCACGGAACTCGGCTACCGGTCGTACAAGGCCATCGGCCGGATCTTCTACGTGACGATGCTGGCCGGGGTCGCCCGCCTCGTCGCGGCGATCGCCTTCGACTGGGCCCGCGCCGACGAGGCGTTCATCGTGATCCTCGGCCTCGGCGCCCACGCGATCATCACCTTCTCGACTTACCTGTGCTTAGTGCTCAGCCTTTTGGGTATGGCGAACGCGCTGAACGACACGGTCGAAGTGATGGAAGCCTCCCGCTTCGCCGCGGAGGTGGAGAATTTGGAAGTGTAGCGCGGACCGCATCGCCTTTTGGCGTGGCGACAAGTTTCCAACTTGTCGACAAAGACGCAGCGGTGACCCGTGTCATCCGTATGTGACGACCGGGCCTTGACCGGCATTCAATCGCGCTGGATTCGGATTGTCGACAAGTTGGAAACTTGTCGACAATCCGGAGGGCCATGGCGAATCGGGGATGCCAACGACTTGCCGGAGGGACGGGGATTCAAACTTCGCCCCGAGCCGCGACAGCCCGTTGTCAATCGCCCGAAAACCGCCCGAAATCGGCCGATTCTCGGAATTCGCTCGCATTTGCGTATCTTAATGGGAGCCCGCCCATTCCCGCAGCGAGTTTCCCCGATGTTGAAGATCGATACCCAAGCGGCCATCGACCGCCTGCTGCGGTTTCTCGTCGTCCCGGGAATTACGGGGAAAGAGGGGAATATCGCCAAGGAAATCGGGGAAGCGCTGAAGTCGGCCGGGGTCCCACCGAAGTCGATCCGCCACGACGACGCCAACACCCGCATCCCCATGCCGACGCAGACCGGTAACCTCGTCGTCAATATTCCCGGTGCCGGTGCCTTGGCCAACGCCCCGCGCCAGTTGTTCATGACGCACCTCGACACCGTGCCGCTCTGCGCCGGCGCCAAGCCGGTCCGCAAAGGCAAGAAGATCGTCAACGAAGCCGAGACGGCCCTCGGCGGCGACAACCGCACCGGCTGCGCGGTTCTCGTCACCCTCGCGGCCGAGTTGATCCAACAGAAACTATCGCATCCGCCGATCACGCTGCTCTTCACGGTGCGGGAAGAATCGGGCCTCTTCGGCGCCCGCTTTCTCAACCCGGCCGAGTTCGACGACGTCTCGATGGGATTCAACTTCGACGGCCGCAGCGCTGACGATGTGATTATCGGAGCCGTCGGGGCGGATCGTTGGGAAGTCGAACTGTACGGCAAAGCGTCGCACGCCGGGGTCGCCCCCGAGCGCGGCATCTCGGCGATGATGATCCTCGCGCACGCCATGACCGACATCCAAGCCAATGGCTGGTGGGGCAAGATCTTAAAGGACGGCAAAGAAGGGTCGAGCAACATCGGCCCCGTGGGCGGCAAAAACGACGGCACAGCCGGCGACGCCACGAATGTCGTCACCGATTTCGTCTTAGTGAAAGGCGAGAGCCGCAGCCACGACGCGCGTTTCTTCAAGGCCATCACGAACGCGTATAAGGATGCCTTCAGCACGGCTTTGAAGAAAGTCCTCGACCACGAGGGGAAGCCGGGCAAGTACAAGTTCACCTCGCGCACCGACTACTACCCCTTCAAGATTTCCGAGAAAGCCGCGGTGGTCGCCAAAGCGAATCGCGCCGTCGCGGCCATCGGGCGCACGCCGAACATCCGCGTCGCCAACGGCGGCCTCGATGCCAACTGGATGGTGAAGCACAACATCCCGACCGTGACCTTCGGCGCTGGCCAGAACGACATCCACACCGTGAAGGAGTGGGTCGACCTCGTCGAGTTCGAAGCCGGGTGCCAACTCGCCGTGGCACTCGCCACGGGGACGTAACGGACCGGTATCGGTTCGGAACTTTCGGGCCGGAAGGGCGTCTATCAGGATGTAGATTCTCACGCAGACGCCGATTGGGGAACGACGATGGCCCGCTTGTCACTACTGACGCTCGCAATGTTGTTGTCCGGCGCGACCTCCGCCCGCGCGGCCAACGAGCCCGATGAATCCGAAGCGCGGGCGATCGCCTTGGCCCTCGCACTCGGCGGCACGGCGAAGGTCGACGAGAAACTCGACGAAATCGCCCGAGTGGCCGTGAAACTTCCCGCCGCGAGCGACGCCGCGCTATTGCGGCTTTGCAAGATGCCGAGCGTGGGTTCCCTCGAAATCTTCGACGCCACGAAATGCGGCGAGGCCGGGTTCGCCGCCCTCAAAGAACTCCCCGACTTGCAAACGCTCTCCCTCGGCAAGTGCCCGCTCACCGACAAAAGCGCGACCGCCCTCGGAACCCTCCGCACATTGAACGCCTTGTACATCGGGGAGTCAAAACTCACCGACACGACGTTCGCGCACTTCAAAAAATTGGTGAACCTCAAAGTCCTCGACATATCCGATTCTGCGCTCACCGATAAATCGGCGACCGTACTCGTCGGCTTCAAGAAACTCGAGGAGCTGAACCTGTCGAAGACCAAATTCGCCGATGCCGGCGTCGTCGCCCTCAAAGAGTTGGAAAAGCTCCGCTTGCTCAAATTGAATCAGTCGAACGCCACCCGCAAAGGGATCGACGCCATCGAAGCGGCCCGCGGCAAGGATCTCACCGTCCGCTGGTGAGCGACGTGTTTCCCCGATTCCGAGGCCCGCTATGCGAGCCCTATTCGTATTTCTGATCATCGCGTTCCCCGCCGATCCCGAAAGAAGCGAAGACGACTCCCCTGGAACTATTGCGGGGGAAGTGGCTCAATACGCCAAGAAGTCGACTTCGCCGAACTGCTGCTCGGCTTGGGCCAACGCGCGTTCGACGTGCTGCGCCGAACGCGACAGGCCCTTCTCGAAGAGCAATTCTTGCAGGCGCCGGATGCGGGCGAGGAAGCCGGGGCCTCGGCCGCGGAGCACCGGCAAGATACGCTGCTGGGCCACGAAATCGGCGGCGAGGCGCGGCTCGAGCGCGCCGGTCGAGTTCGCCAAGTACCGGCGGATGCTCTGCTGGACCCGCGGCGACAATTCGATGCGCGGGCCGTATTCCGCCTCGGTGCTGCGCAGCAAATCGATGATCGGGGACACGAGCTCCCACAATTCGGCCGGGCACTGCTCGGCGTCGCGCAGGAACTTCTCGAACAGGTCGAGCGCGGAGATCGCGGCCATCGGCGGGGTGTCGCGGTCGAGGGCTTTCCGCACGTCGGTTTCTTGCAGGAAGATCATCCCGGTGCGGTCGAGCACGCGTGGGCTGAGGCGCTCCGTCGTTTCGTCGTAGTTGATCGTCCCCCAGAAACGCAGGTTCGGCGCGATCGTGATGTCGGCGGGGAAGCCGTCGCCGCCGGTCGTCGCGGGGTCGTACAGCGCGATCGCCTTCACCGGTTCGTCCCCCGGCAGCGCCTGCAGCAACTGCGAGAAATAGTATTCGGGCGCGGCGAGGTTGAACTCGTCCATCAAGACGAGGTACACGCCCTTGCGGACGGTCTTCCAATCCTCGGCGGCTCGCAGCATCCGCGGGACCAAGCCGGTCGAACCGGGGTCGTAACGGCCGTGGAAACTGTCGAACGCGCCCAGCAAGTGGCGATCCTCGGCCCACGAGCGCCGCACGGCGATCTTGAGCAGCGCTTGGCCGTGGCCGAGGGACCGGGCGAGCGCCGCGACGAGGCTCGACTTGCCGAAACCGGGGGGGCCAATGAGCAGGTTCAGCGGTTCGGACTTCAAACAGACGTAAATATTGGCGATGAAGTCGCGGTCGAAATAAAGCCCCTGACGGGCGAGATCGGCGTGCAGGGCGTTGACCAATTGCTTTTCGTTCGGGGGCGTCTGCATCGCCCGTTCGGCCGGGACGGGGAGGAATTCCCAAGACCGCGCCGCGGTGGCGGCGCGCGTCGAAGTCACGGCCAGGGTGCCGGTCGAATTGGGCCCGGAGCCGTTGGACCGGACGGCGGCGAACGCCGCGAGGAGTGGGATTTTATCCCGCATCTCGGCGGAAATCAGTTCGATCTTGTCGGTGATGTTTTCGCGAAGTTGAACCAGGCTCAGGTCGAGCGTTTCGAACTCCGCTTGTTTCGCGTCCCGGGCGACTTTCAAATCCGCGAGCTGTTTTTGGTGTTCCGCTTCGGCGTGGGCCAACTGCCGGGCGAGGTCGTCGCGGCGGTGGGCGAGGTCCTTCTCGCGGTCGTCGACGACGGTTTGGATTTGGGCCGCGCGGCGGGCGACCGATTGCTCGAGGGCGTCCTGCACTCGCTTTTCCCCGGCGGGGGAGTCGAGGTATTGTTTGGCGAAGCGCTCGCGCTCGTCCTGGAAGCCGGAGTGCGTGGCGATCAATCGCTCGACGCGTTTCAGGCGGGCGTCTTGAATCCGCTCGTCTTCGCCGACGCGGCCTTTGAACGAACTTTGCATCGACTTCAACGTCTCGCGCGAGACGGGGTTCTCCGAGCAGCGCTGCAAGTACCACTCGATCAAACTCTCTTCGGCCAAACCGTCGCGGGAGCGCGTCGATTTCGCCAAGCGCAGTTTGCCCACGGCCAGTTCGATGGGGGCCATCACGACGCGGTTCAACTGATCCGGATGCTGGTAGACGACGATTTTGACGCCTTCTTTTTCCAATTCGTCGCGGGTGAATTCGAAAACGACGGAATCGTCGCGCGCGGGCCGCCAATCGATCCGCAATAAGTCGTCGTTCGACGAGAGGTGCGTCGTCTCGCGGATGAGCGGGCCGTAATACAACTGCTGCTTGCGGACAAAAAAGAGCGGCGTGACATTGCATTTGGGCGAAACGATCTGCCGGATCCCGCCGCCCACGTCGAAGGTCGGATGGTCGAGGATGGTGGCGATGCTTTCCAATTGCATCGGCTGCGTCAGCACGCTGGGGCGGTGCGACGGGATGTAATAGCATTCGAACTTTTTGTTCGGGTCGCTGTATTTGACGTTTTGCGCCGGCCGCATCACGACGAAATCCCAAGTGCGGAGGCCGGCGCGCGACATCAAAAAGATCGCGCCGGAATTGGGAAAGGTTTCGACGGGGTCGGTGACGACCGTCTGGGCCGTCAAGCAGTAGAGCGGGTAGGCGTTGCCCACCGCGCCGCCGCTGCCTTGCCATTCGCTGACGAGGGCCAAATAATCGTGCTGGGTCGGTTCGAATTTCGCCATCGCAACCTCGGGGTCCGGGTGTCGCATCGCCGTGTGAATCTGTTCATCCTAGTGGGCCGGCGGGTGCAGCCCGGGAATTCCGACGATTAGAGAAGGGCCGTCACCGCCGTTGCGACCGCGCCCGTTGCACCAAGCGGGAGGGCCCACGGAATCCATCCGCCCCGCGCCGCCGGGGCGACCGGAGCGAAATCGGTGTCGGACGCCGGGCCCGCCGGGGTTTCACGGCACCGACATGACGGCGAGTGCCGAAAGGACGGGTGCCGCTCTGGAACCGGCGTCCGACCCGAACCGCGAAAGGAATCCCATGCGTTGTCGTCTGCTATTGGCCGTTGCCGGCCTGCTGGGCGCGTTCAGCTTCGCCCCCGCCCAACAATTCGCCCCGAAACCGATCGACCCGACGCCGATCGGCAGTGCGGCCCCCGCGCCGCTCCCGGCCGTCATCAGTCCGATCATCCCCGCCTCCGCCCGCTCGGTGTCCCACCAAGCCGGTCGCGGCCCCGTGGTCGCCTACGGCGAAGGATGCGCCGCCCCGGTCGCGGGCAAATCGCACGAGCGCAGCCGCAATATTTTGAGCAAGCTCCTCATCGGCCACGGCACGATCAACCCCGTATCGTGCGGCTGCCTCGCGTCGGATCGCTCGTTCGTGTTCAGCTCGTGCCGGGCGTTCTACAACCCGACCCAAGAATGCGGATCGCACGGTTGCAGCGGCTGCTGGCCGGTCGACCGCCGTCCGCCGGGCCTCGGCGTGACGAGCTACTTGAATCGGTAGTCGGCGTTGCGAAACTCGCATTGGGGAAGGGCCGGCCTCGGTAGGCCGGCCCTTCCCGCGCGCATTCCCGAAAGATCGCGGCGACGAAGTGGTAAATTAAGCGGATCGACGAAACTTTCCCACCGGCGACCCCGCGCCTATGAAACGCAGTTTTTTGCTCATGTCGTTCGGCGCGGCGTCGGTGTTGGGTTGCGCACGCCCCCCCGCGCCGGTTGTTCCCACGCCGCCGCCGCAGGTAATCTTTTCCTACCCCGTCGAAAAAGACGTGACCGATTACGAAGACTTCACCGGCCGGACGGTCGCGTTGAAATCGGTCGACATCCGGTCGCGTGTGACCGGGCAGTTGGTGAAGCAGCACTTCAAAGACGGGGATCTCGTCAAAGAGGGCGATCCGCTGTTCGATATCGATCCGACCACGTACTCCGCCGAGTACGAACGGGCGATCGCGGTCGAAGTGCAAGCCGAAGCGAAGGTCGAACGGCTCGAAACCGACCTCGTCCGCCAGATCGGCGCCGGCATTCGCTTCGACCTCGGGATGTTCCTCGCGCGCGATGTCCGGGCCCGCTACCTCGACAAACTCAAGTCGATCAGCCGGCAGGAATACGACACCGTGATGGCCGATCGGACCGAAGCCGCGGCCGCGCTCGGCGTGGCCCGGCGGCAAGTGATCGCCGCGAAGAACTACGTCGACTACACGCACATCCGCTCGCCGGTCAGCGGGCTGAGCAGCAAACGGGCGTTCGATCCGGGCAACTTGGTGAAAGCCGACGATACCCTGCTGACGAACATCGTCGCGCTCGACCCCATCTACGCCGAGTTCGACATCGACGACCGGACGGTGCTGCGCGTCCGTCGGTTGATCGAGGCCGGGATGGTGCAATCGGCCCGCACGGTGAAGACCGAGATCGGCGTCGGCTTGCCGGACGAAGACGGTTTCTCGATGGCGGGTACGATCACCTTCATCGACAACCAGTTGAACCCCGGCACCGGCACCATCCGAGTCCGCGCCGAAGTGCCGAACCCGAAGCGACTCTTGTCGCCGGGGATGTTCCTCCGCGTGCGCTTGCCCATCGGCGTGCCCAAGAAAGAAATCCTCGTCCCCGAAATCGCCATCGGCACAGACCAAGGCCTGAAATACGTTTACGTCGTCAACGCGGACAACGAGGTCGTGAAGTGCCGGGTGGACCTCGGCCTGCCCGTGGAATTCGGCACCCCGAAGCAGACGTACCGCGTCGTGCACCCGGTGGCCATCGAACCCGGTTCGCCGGGGATCGCCGGTCTGAAGACGACCGACCGCGTGATCGTCAAAGGTCTGCAGCGCGTCCGCGAGAAAGCGAAAGTGACCCCGATGGCCGACGGGGACACGAAACCCACCGCAACTTCAACCGCCCCGAAAGGATGACGCCGCCGTGCTCGCGCGTTTCTTCATCGACCGCCCGATCTTCGCCGCGGTGATCTCGATTTTGATCGCGCTCGCCGGGGGCATCGCCGCCACGCGCCTGTCCGTGAGTCAATTTCCGCCCGTCACCCCGCCGACGATGCAAGTCGATTGCAACTACCCCGGCGCCAGCGCCGAGGTGGTCTCGAAGACCATCGCCTCCCCGCTCGAACAGCGGGTGAATGGGGCGGAGCGCATGATGTACATGTCGTCGCAGTGCACCAACGACGGCAGCTATACCCTCACCGTCACGTTCGAGCCGGGCACCGATTTGAACTTGGCGCAAGTCGACGTGCAGAACCGCGTGAACTTGGCCATTCCGGAACTCCCCGAAGTGGTCCGCTCCACGGGCGTGACGGTCCGGAAACGCTCCCCCGAATTGCTGCTGACCTTCGCATTGATGTCCAAGACTGGCCAACACGATCAAGTTTACCTCAGCAATTACGCGGTGCTCCACCTGCGCGAAACGCTCTCGCGCATTCCCGGTATCAGCGACGTCACGATCTTCGGCCAGCGCGATTACAGCTTGCGAGTGTGGGTCAAACCGGGCCAACTCGAAGCCAAGCAGCTCGCGGTACTCGACGTGGTCGCCGCCATCAAAGCCCAAAACGCCGAGGTGGCGCTCGGCGGAGTCAACCCGGAGCCGCGCCAGTTCACCATCACCAGCCTCGGCCGGCTCGACACCGTCGAGCAATTCGAAGATATCATCGTCAAGACCGGTCCGGACGGGCAACTCGTGCATCTGCGCGACGTGGCCCGCGTCGAACTCGCCGCGAAATCGAGCGACATCACCAACCGCTTCGACCGCCAGCAAACGGTGGGGCTGGCCATCTTTTTGACGCCGGACGCCAACGCCATCACGACCTCGGCAGAACTCAAAAAGACGATGGCGAAACTGAGCGAAGATTTCCCCCCCGACCTGAAGTACGAACTCGGTTATGACACGACGCCATATATCGAATCGTCGATTTGGAAAGTCGGCGAAGCCCTCCGCGATTCGATCATCCTCGTCGGCATCGTCGTACTCGTTTTCTTGCAAAGTTGGCGCTCGGCCCTCATCCCGCTCGCCACGGTGCCCGTCGCGATCATCGGCACGTGCGGCGTGATGGCCCTCGTCGGCTTCGGCTTGAACAACCTCACGCTCTTCGGCCTCGTGCTCGCCGTGGGTATCGTGGTCGACGACGCCATCGTCGTCGTCGAAGCGGTGCAGCACCACATCGAACGCGGGTTGAATCCGAAGGAGGCGACGTCCAAAGCGATGGAAGAAGTCGCGGGGCCGGTCATCGCCGTCGGGGTCGTGCTGTGCGCGGTCTTTGTGCCCTGCATGTTCTTCCCCGGCATCGTCGGCCAGTTTTTCAGGCAGTTCGCGCTGACCATCGCCATCAGCACGATGATTTCGACCTTCAACAGCCTCACGCTCAGCCCGGCGCTCGCGGCGCTATTGCTGCAATCGAAAGGCGCCAAGCCCGACCTCATCGCCCGGGCGATGCAGTTCCTCTTCGGATGGTTCTTCCGCGCCTTCAACTGGGCCTTCGACCGCGTCGGTCGGGGCTACGTGGCGCTCGTCGGCAAACTCATCCGCGTCCCGATCTTGGCCCTGCTGCTCTATGCCGGCCTCGTCGGCGTCGGTTACCGCGGCTATTTCAAATTGCCGACGGGGTTCATCCCGTCGCAAGACAAAGGCTACCTCATCGCCAGCGTGCAACTGGACGACGCCGCGAGCGCCGAGCGCACCCGGGCGACCATGGATCTCGCGGCGAAGATCGCCCTCGAATGCACCATCGCGATCCCGGCGGACGAAGGGGACGACGACGCGGTCTTCCTCGACGAAGTCGCTCTGAACACAATCGACCGCGGCACGAAACTGCCGCCCGGTTGGTACCGCCCCGTGAAGCCGGTGGCCCACGTCAACGCGGTCGCGGGGAACTCGTTCGTCCTCAGTGCTTACGGCTCCAATTTCGGGTCGATGTTCATCATTTTGAAACCCTTCGACGAGCGCCGCGACCCGCGGCTCTACAGTGACCTCGTCGCCCAAGCCCTGCGGAAGAAGGTCGGCGCGGCTACGCCGGAGGCGCAGGTCAACATCTTCGGCGCCCCGGCCGTCCCCGGCCTCGGCCGCGCCGGCGGCATCAAATTCATGGTGCAAGACCGCGGCGACTCCGGGCCGCGCAACCTCGAAGAGCAAACCAAAAACCTCGTCGATAAAGGGAACAAGCAGCCGAGCTTGGTCGGGCTGTTCACCGTGTACAAAACCAGTTCGCCGCAGTTGTCGGTGAAGGTGAACGAGGCGAAGTGCAGCGTCGAAGGGGTCGAGCCGCTCGACGTGTACGCCACCATGCAGGCCTCTCTCGGCCAGCGCTACGTCAACGATTTCAACCTGTTTGGCCGCACGTGGCAGGTGAACGTGCAGTCGGACCCGCTTGATCGCAACGACAAAGAAGACGCGAAGTCCTTGAAGGTCCGCAGCAAGACCGGCCAGCTCGTGCCCTTGAGTGCACTGGCGGAAATCAAAGACATCAGCGGGCCGCTCGTCATCACGCGGTACAACCGCTACCCCGCCGCGTCCATCAATGCCAACGTCGCGCCGGGCGCCAGCAGCGGCGAAGCCACCGCCGTCATGGAGCAACTCGCGAGATCCGAACTGCCCGACAGCATGGGCTACGAGTGGACCGAACTCACGTTCATCGAGCAGCGCTCGCGGGACACCGGCATGGCCGTGTTCGGCCTCGCGGTGCTCGTGGTCTTCTTGGTGCTGGCGGCGCTCTACGAAAGTTGGACCCTCCCCCTGGCGGTGATTCTGGTGGTGCCGACGTGCGTCGCCTGCTCGCTCGCCGGGGTCTGGATTACCAACTGGGACACCGTCCTGGCGAGCGACTTCACCATCGGTCTGTTCGGGCGCGATTTCAACCCGCTGACTTGGCTGGGCCTATTGAAACCGGATGTGACCTACGGTGTCAACGTCGCCAATTCGGTCGGGCTGAACCGTCAAGACGTCAACCTCTTCACGCAGGTCGGCTTTGTCGTGCTCATCGGCCTCGCTTGCAAGAACGCGATTCTAATCGTCGAATACGCGAAGCTCCGCCGCGACGCCGGCGCGGACCGGCGCACGGCGATTCTCGACGCCTGCCGGTTGCGCTTCCGGCCGATCCTCATGACGAGCTTCGCGTTCATTCTCGGGGTCGTGCCGCTCGCGTTCGCCAGCGGGGCCGGGGCCGAGATGCGCCAAGCCCTCGGAATCGCCGTCTTCTCCGGGATGCTCGGTGTCACCCTCTTCGGCGTGTTGCTGACGCCAGTCTTTTACGTCGTCGTCGACCGGATCGCCGCCGGGCGAATCCTACGCTCGACGTATTTGCGTGCCATTGGCACGGCGTTCCTGAACGTCGTGGCGCTCCGGTTGCCGCGCCGTTGGGCGATGTGGCTCTGGTCCAAGGCGGTCGCGCGTCTCCCGGCGCGGCGACCGTTCGTGAGCGGTTCGCAATAAATTCGAGGTCCCCCGGTGTTCGCACGCTTCTTCATCGACCGGCCGATCTTCGCCGCGGTGCTCTCGATCCTCATCACCCTGGGTGGGGCCGTCGGGCTGCAGCGACTGCCGGTCGCGCTCTACCCGGAGATCACGCCGCCGACGATCGAAGTATCGACGAACTACCCCGGCGCCCACTCCAAGACGCTGGCCGACACGGTTGCCGCGCCGATCGAGCAGCAGGTCAACGGCGTCGAAGACATGCTCTACATGACGAGCACTTCGACGAACGACGGCAACTACACGCTGACCGTCACCTTCCAGCCCGGCTCGAATTTGAACTTCGCCCAAGTCAACGTCCAGAGCCGGGTGAACACGGCCTTCAAGAACCTCCCGGCCGAAGTCCAACGGCGCGGCGTCACGGTCAAAAAGAAGTCGGCGAACGTGCTGATGATCGTGAATTTGAAGTCGAAGGATCCGGCCCGCAAGGAACTCTACCTCAGCAACTACGCCACGATCCAACTCCGCGACGAACTCGCCCGGATCGAGGGCGTCGGCGACATCGTCTTCCTCGGCCAACGCGATTACGCCATGCGGATCTGGATCGACCCGATCAAGCTCGCCTCGCGCGGACTGACGCCCGAGGATGTGACGCACGCCATCGAACAGCAGAACGCCCAAGTCGCGGCGGGGCAAATCGGTCAGCCCCCGGTGCCCACCGGCCAAGCTTTCCAATTCACGATCAACACCCTCGGCCGACTGACCGACCCGGAGCAATTCAACGAGATCGTGCTCAAGACGGACGGGGCCGGCCGGGCCATCCGCATGAAAGACGTGACCGTCAAGAAGGTCGACGAGAACGGCAACGAGATCCACAAAGGGATCGAACTCGGCGCCGTGACGTACGACCAACTCTGCACGCTCGATGGCCAGCGCTCGGTAGCCCTGTCGGTCTACCCGCTGCCGGGGGCGAATGCGCTCGCCACGGCCAAGGCGGTGAAGGACAAGATGAAGGAACTGCAGACACGCTTCCCCGAGGGAGTCGAATACGAGATCGTGTACGACACGACGCCGTTCGTCCAAGAGTCGATCGATGAAGTCTTCATGACCCTGTTGATCGCGGTCGGGTTGGTCGCCGCCGTCATGCTGCTCTTTTTGCAAAGCTGGCGCTCGGCGCTGATCCCGCTCGCGGCCGTGCCCGTCGCCATCATCGGCACCTTCGGCGTGATGGCGCTCATGGGTTTCAGTTTGAACACGCTCACCCTCTTCGGCTTAGTCCTCGCCGTCGGCATCGTCGTCGATGACGCCATCGTCGTGGTCGAGGCGGCGGAGTACCACCTGAGCCGGGGGTTGAATTCCAAAGACGCCACGGCCCAAGCGATGACCGACGTCGCGGGGCCCGTGATCGCGGTGGGGTTGGTCCTCGCGGCGGTCTTCATCCCGTGCGTCTTCATCACCGGCATCGTCGGGCAGTTTTTCCGCCAGTTCGCGGTGACCATCGCCATCAGCACATTGATCTCGACGTTCAACAGCCTGACGCTGACGCCGGCGCTGTGCGCCCTCTTGCTGGAAAAAGAAGAGCACGGCGGCCGGCGCAAGAATCCGCTGCCCAAATTGGGGTGGGCGTTGGCGTTCGGCCTGGCCGGTTACGCCGCCGTCCGCTGGCTCGCGCCCGAGTGGATCCGATTCGCCGCGTTGGATGCGGACGCCGATTTCAAGCAACTCCGCCTCCCGGTCGAATCGGCGCGGCTCGCCCTCGAAGTCGCGACGGTCGGCGCGCCGTTCGCCCTCGCCGGCTACCTCCTCGCCCCGCCCTTGAACTGGGCGCTCAGTTGGATCTTCTACGGGTTCAACGCCGCATTCGAACTGCTGACCGGCGTTTACCTCCTGCTCGTGCGCGGGCTGCTCGTACTCTCCATCGGCGTGTTGGTCGTCTACGGCGGCTTACTCGTCGGCACCTACCGCGTGATGACGACGACCCCCACCGGCTTCATCCCGCAGCAAGACAAGGGCTACTTGATCGTCAATTTGAAAATGACCGACGCCTCATCGCTGACGCAAACGCAGAAGTCGGTCACCGCGTTCGAAGCGCTGTCGCGGACGATCCCCGGCGTCAGCCACACCGTCGCCGTGTCGGGCAACTCCGCGTTGCTCGGCGGCAGTTCGTCGAACTTCGCCACCGTCTACGTCATGCTCGAACCGTTCGAGAAGCGGCTCGCCTCCGGCGGCACGGCCGATGCCATCGCCGAGAAAGTGCGTTCGGCTTGGGAAGGCGAAGCCCGCGATGCCGAACTCACCGTCCTCGGTGCGCCGCCCGTCGACGGCCTCGGCGCCGCCGGGGGGTTCCGCATTATGGTCGAAGACCGCGCCGCCGAGGAGAATACCGGGTACTCGCTCCAGCGCGCCGGCGACCGCACCGTCGAGGAGGGAAACGCCACCGCAGAACTCCGCGGGCTTTTCTCGGGCTACCAAGCCGACTCCCCGTGGGTGCAGTTGACGCTCGACCGCGAAAAAGCCGAGAGCAGCGGCGTCCGCATCCGCGACATCCAAGACGCGATGGAGAAATTCTTCGGCTCCGAGTACGTCAACGACTTCAACCGCTTCGGCCGCACGTGGCAAGTGATCGTGCAAGCCGACGCCAAGTTCCGGGACAAAGTGAAGTCGCTCGGCCAATTGCAGGTCAAGAACAGCAAGGGCGAAATGGTCCCGCTGAAGGTGTTCTTGCGCGACCGCGAGGCGGTCGGCCCGGTGATGGTGGTGCGCTACAATTTGCACCCCGCGAACCCCGTGACCGGCAACGCCAAAGAAGGCGTCAGCTCCGGCGCGGCGATCGCGAAGATGAAAGAAGTCGCGGACAAAAACCTCGACCCCGGCATGAAAGCCGAATGGACGGAACTGGCCTTCTTGCAACGCGAAAGCGGCAACACGGCCGGCTTAGCGTTCATTCTTTCGGTGGTGTTGGTCTTCTTGGTGCTCGCGGCCCAGTACGAAAGTTGGGCGCTGCCGTTGGCCGTGATCCTCGTGGTGCCGATGTGCTTGCTCTGCGCCGCCGTGGGCGTCCGCATCGCGGGGCAAGACATCAACGTCTTCACGCAGATCGGCTTCGTCGTGCTCGTGGGGCTGGCTTGCAAGAACGCGATTCTCATCGTCGAGTTCGCCCGCAACCGCCGCACGGCCGGGGCGAGCCGCCGCGAAGCGACCCTCGACGCCTGCAAACTCCGGTTACGCCCCATCGTGATGACCAGCGTCGCCTTCATCCTCGGCGTCGTGCCGCTGGTCTTCGCCGAAGGCGCCGGTGCCGAAATGAGGCAGACCCTCGGGACCGCCGTGTTCGCCGGTATGATCGGCGTCACCGCATTCGGTATCTTCCTGACGCCGGTGTTCTTCTTCGTCATCCAATGGGCCAGCGACAAAATTCGCGGGGTGTGATGGGCGAACCGTACTCGCCGATGTCCGGCCATCGCTCGACCGAAACAAAAAAGCCGCCGGCATTCGCCGGCGGCTTCTCGTCCGAGCGATTCGCACTCACGTCCCGTGTTCCCAGCTCGTCGAGTACTCCTGCTGGTCGGCCGTCATGCTGTCGATGGTGATGCCCATGCTGGCGAGCTTCGCGACCGAAATGTAATCTTCGATGGCGCGCGGCACCGGGTGGACCGCGTTCGACAGCTTCCCTTTCTGTTGCACCACGTATTCCGTCGCCAGGGCCTGCGTGGCGAAGCTCATGTCCATCACGCTCGCCGGGTGCCCTTCGGCCGCGGCGAGGTTCACCAACCGGCCGTGGCCGATGACGTAAATGCGCTTGCCGGTCTTCAGCTTGTACTCGTCCACTTCGCGGCGGACATCGGGGAACATTTTCCCGGTCAGTTTCTTGAGCGCGACCAAGTCCACTTCGATGTCGAAGTGGCCCGAGTTGCAAACGTACGCGCCGTCTTTCATGACTTTGAAGTGCTCGCCGCGGACGATGTGCTTGTTGCCGGTGACGGTGATGAACACGTCGCCGGTCTTGGCGGCCGCGGCCATCGACATCACGGCGAAGCCGTCCATCGCGGCTTCGAGGGCGCGGATCGGATTCACTTCGGTGACGACCACGTTCGCCCCGAGGCCGCGGGCGCGCAGGGCCACGCCTTTGCCGCACCAGCCGTAGCCCGCGACCACGATCTGTTTGCCGGCGATCAGCATGTTGGTCGCACGGATGATGCCGTCGATGGTGCTCTGGCCGGTGCCGTAGCGGTTGTCGAAGAAGTGTTTCGTCTCGGCGTCGTTCACGGCGATCACCGGGAACTTCAGCACCTTATCTTTTTCCATCGCCTTCAACCGGATGACCCCGGTCGTGGTTTCTTCCATGCTGCCGATGACGCGGCTGAACGCGTTCTTGCGTTTGCTCGCGGGCAGCGACTCCGCCCATTCTTTGACGGCTTTTTGGCCGTCGTTGAACTTCTCGAGTTTGTCCATCGAGATGTGGACCATCGCCGTCACGAGGTCGGCGCCGTCGTCCATGGTCACGTGCGGTTCGTGCCGGAGCGCATCGGCGACGTGCTTGTAGTACGTGTGCGGATCTTCGCCGTGGATGGCGCAGACGGTCATGCCGAAGTCGCGCACGAGGCTCGCGGCCACGTCGTCTTGAGTGCTGAGCGGATTGCTGGCGATGAGGACGAGGTCGGCGCCGCCGGCTTGGAGGCATCGGGCGAGGCCGGCCGTCTCGGCGGTGACGTGCAGGCACGCGCTCATGCGCAGCCCGGCGAGCGGTTTTTCTTTTTCAAAGCGGGCGCGGATGGCGCGCAGGACGGGCATGTCTTGATCCGCCCAATCGATGCGTTTTTTGCCGCCGTCGGCGAGATCCATGTTGGCGACATCCGAAGCGATACTACCCATTGAAATCGACCTTCCAAAACAACGGACCCGCGCACATCGGGCGGGCAACGGCAGGAGGAGCCGCGCATGCGACCCCCCCAGGAACGATAGCTCCTATTTATAGTCGCGGTGTGGATCGTCGAGTCATCGCGACCGCTGATCGCGTAGAAACTCGGAGCGGGCGCGGGATCGAAACGACTGACCCGCCGCTTCCGCGTATAGTAGCCATCCGTCCGCGCCGCCCGGCCTCCACTCCCGTTTGCACCAATGACACCACGCGAAGCCCACTTGCTTTCCCCGTACCGGCCGCCGACGTCGTACCCGGTGAGCTTGAACGCCGAAGAGGCGACCTCGTGGCTGAACGGCTACATTGCGCTCTGGCACCCGGCGGCGCTCGCGGGGTTGGACCGACCGCCGCAAGCGTCGAGCACGTACGACCACGATCAACCGAAGGAAGGCTACCTCTATACGGTGCCGGGCGGGCCGCACTTGTACCAACCGGACGATTGGGCCGACCGCTTGAAGGAAGCGAATGCCGCCAGTTTCCGCGCGACCATCGACCCCGTCGAAACCGCGGCGGCCTGCCTCGAGGCGTGCCGGGGACTCGGGACGCCGGAAGAATTGCTCGCCGTCCCCGCCGAGACGGCGCTGTTGTTCCAATCGCTCGGCTTCGGCTACCTGCTGATCGAATCGCTGTTCGACGCGATGGATCACGAACACTTGCTCGACGGCCCCGGTTTTTGGGCCAATGTGCAAGCCGCCGTCGAAGCCGCGAAGCAGCCTGACCACCGCACGGCCGTCTTAGAGCATTTGAAAGCCGCCGGGGAGAAACTGAGCGCCGCCCGGCAGGTGTTGAACACGAACGAACTCCGGTTGATCGACATCGCGATGCCGAGCCGAGAATCGCTCGGCGCGGCGTGGCCCGCATCGCTGGCGGCCGGATTGCCGCTGACGCTGCTCGTGTCCGGGCAACTGCTCGAAGAACTCGCGGCGAACCATCCGGAGCGATTCGCCGAACTGAAGGCCAAGTTCCTGCCCGATCTGCCCGGCGCCGTGGATATCGCCTGCGGGGCCTACGCCGAACGCGAAGACGCGCTGCTGCCCGTCGAGAGCCAATTCTGGAACTTCCGGCACGCTCGGGCGACCGTCCGGAAACTGTTCGATGTCGAAACGACCGTCTATGCGCGCCGGCGCTCGGCGTTGCATCCGCACCTCCCCGGCTGGTTGCAATCGGCGGGGTACGCCAACGCCGTCGTCGTGTCGTTCGACGGCGCGCTCACGCCGACGCGCAACGCGGTCGTCGTGAACTGGCCCTCGCCCGATGGCAAGTCGATGGAGTCGTTCGGCCGCGAGCCGCACAGCGCGTCCGATCCGCTGACGTTCTTCAACCTCGTCTACCACCTGCATCAAGCGTTCACGCAAGATTCGACGCCGACGCTCGCCTTCAAACACACCGGCGACGCCCCGGCCCCCGGCTACGCCCAACTCTTGGGCCTCGCCGAACTCGGCGATGTCGTCGGCCAGTGGACCGGCCTCGCAAAACTGCTGAGCAATCAAAAGTACGGCGACTACCTCGGCAGCACCGGCGCCGACGATTACTTCGCCGACTACCTCGACGACCGCGTTACGAACCTCCACCGCCCCGATCCGGTGAGCGGGTTCGCCGTCCACCACCGCCTGCGCCGCCGGCTCGACTCGGCCTTCGCCCTGGCCGGTTTGCACCGCATGTTGAGCGCGCCGAGCGAACACGATCTGGAACTGGTGGCGCGGTTGGACGCACTCGAAGACGAGATCGAAACGCGCGGTGCGGATGTCGCGAATCATCCGGAGCCGACGCGGGAAATCGAAGACGCCATCGCCGCGCGGCTCGCGGAGCGCATCCTGGCCCGCTCCGCAGATGGGCAACCCGGTCTGCTCGTGCTCAACCCGTGCAACTTCACCCGGCGCGTCGTGTTGGAACTCGACAATTTCCCGGGGCCGATCCCCGTCATCGATCCCGTGAAGGCCGCGGAGTTCAGCGGCACCACGGCGAAGCTCGTCGTCGAAGTGCCGAGCCTCGGCTTCGCGTGGGTGCCCCGTAAGGCCCCCGCCGGAACCCCGGCGCCGAAGGCGCGCATCAAACTGGCCGAGGGCACGGCCGTGCGGAACGAGTTCCTCGAAGCCGACTTCGACCCGCAGACGGGCGCCTTACGGGCCGTGCGCGATGGGCGCACGTGCATCAACCGCCTCGGGATGCAGCTGGTCTTCAACCCCGGCAGCAAGACGCGGGCGCGGCACATCTCCGTGACGCACGCCGGTACGGCCCTGGGCGAAGTGACCTGCGAAGGGGACATCCTCGACGAACACGATGTCGTGTTGGCCACGTTCCGCCAACGCTTGCGGGCCTGGGTCGGCCGGCCGGCGCTGGAACTGCGGATCGAAATCGACCCGGTGCACGCGCCGACGGGTTACCCGTGGCACTCGTACTACGGGGCGCGCTTCGCCTGGCGGGACGAACGCGCGGCGGTCTACCGGGGCGTCAACGGCCAGAACTTCCCATCGACCTACACACGGCCCTGCTCGCCGGACTACCTCGAACTGCGCATCGGCGGCGAACGGAGTTTCGTCTTCACCGGCGGATTGCCGTTCATCCAAAAGCAGAGCAAGCGGATGGCCGACGTGGTCCTGATCCCCGAAGGCGAAACGAGTCGCAGTTTCGATTTGCTGCTGGCGCTCGACCGCGAATTGCCGATGCAAACCGCCGCCGGGTGGGTCGCGCCGACGCCGGTAGTACGGACGGAGAAAGGCCCGCCACCGGGGGGCGCCTCGGGCTGGTTGGGGCACGTCGATCTGCCGAGCTTGCTGATGACCTCGCTACGGCCGGTGCCGCCGAGCGAGGGGAAAAACCGGGCCGTGGCGATGCGGTTGACCGAGACGGCCGGGTTCGCCGGGGCCGCCGCGATCCAATTCGCCCGCGATCCGGCGGATGCGACGGTCTTCGACAACGAAGGGAACCCCGGGATGACGCTCGAACCCCGCGCGGGGGAAATCCCACTCGAGTTCAGCGCGAACGAAACCCTCCGGGTGCGGGCGGAATGGGAGTGAGGGGCCGCGCGTCAAACGGACGCAGTTGTCCGGGGAAAATGGTTCCAGCGCGATACCACACACCCATCCGTGGAACCATTGCAAAAAGCTGGAACCATTTCCAAATTCTGAACAGACCATGCACCGCATGGACTTACGTCGCGATCGATCCTCTCAGACCTCGGACCACCCGTTGAGCCCCAGCCACGTGGCGAGGGTGCTGGGCATGGCGTGGGCGCCGTCGAGGCGGATGAAGAACGGGAGCTCGCCCAGCGGGAAGGCCAGTTGGTAGGTGACGATCACGGCCTCCGAGCAAGAGACGGTCGCGATGATCGGCTGCACGCCGCCGTTCATCCGCTGCCGGTACTTTGCGAGCCGACTCGCTGTATTGGGTCCATATTTTGAGTCTCCCAATAACAGGCGAACCGCCCGCCACGCACCGTACTCGGCCCGCCTGCTGAGGAGTTCGGCCACCCGCCGCAGCTCGGCCTTCTTGGCGGCGGCCCCGGCCCCGAGCTTGTCCCACGGCGGGCGGAAGATGCTCAACTTGGAGGAGTTGGACAGGTAAGTTATTACCCCGTCCTTTTCCATCTGGTCGGCGTCGATATGAAAGTTGCCCTTCATCTGGGCGTGTATGATGCTCCTGCCGTCGAAGGCCATGCCGATGTGGCCGGGGCCGCTTGACCAGTGCAAGATGTCGCCCGTTTCGATATTTGCCATGTAAACTCCAGAGTGTCGGTTACAGTCTACACAAAACGGAAACGAATCTAAGATCATCTCTTTCATGGGGTCTAGGCCGCGTTGATTGAACTTGCGAACTCTGGTAAAGCCCCGGCCGGATACTGGGCAAACCGGGGGAGCAGGATGCGTCGCCACGAGATACCGCAGGGCCAATGGGATCGGATCGAAGGTTTGCTTCCGGGTCGTCGCGGGGGCCACGGCGGGGTGGCCAAGGACAATCGCGGGTTCATCAATGCCATCTGGTATATCGCCAAAACCGGGGTGCCGTGGCGGGATTTGCCGGAGCGGTTTGGCAAGTGGGACACGGTGTATCACCGTTTCAACGAGTGGTGCCAGAAGGGGGTTTGGCAGCGGGTGTTCGAGGCCGTGCGCGAACCCGATCTCGAATGGTTGATGATCGATTCGACGGTGATCCGGGCGCACCACCACGCCGCCGGGATGAACGGCGGGGACGACGATCAAGACTTGGGCCGGAGCCGGGGCGGGTTCGGGACGAAGCTCCATCTGAGTGTGGAATCGCTGGGTTTGCCGCTGGAAATCCACCTGAGTCCGGGCCAGGACGCGGACATCACGCACGCCGAAACGTTGCTCGGGGATCACGAGCCCGAAGCGGTGTTGGGGGACAAAGGGTACGACAGCGATGCGTTCGCGAAGGGGGTCGAGGCCCGCGGGGCCGAGGTGGTGATCCCGCCGCGATCGAACCGGAAGGCGCCGCGAGAGTACGACGAGGTGGTGTACAAGGAGCGGAACAAGGTCGAGCGGTGCATCAACCGGCTGAAGCAGTTCCGGCGGGTGGCAACGCGGTACGAGAAGACATCGCGGAACTTCTTGGGGATGGTGTTGTTCGCCGCAATCACGCTCTGGCTGAAATAAGAACGATTGGTGGCTGGACTTCACTCAACACGGCCTATGTTCGGCAAATTCGAAGCGGTGGCGACCGTGGCCGTCCGAGACTTAAAAGTCGCTCGCAGCTTCTACGAAGACACGCTCGGTCTCGATCCGAACGAGTCGGATCGAGAGGAGGTTCTCTCCTACGAGACCGGGGGGAGCAAGCTCTTCGTTTACGTTTCGGAATTCGCCGGGACGAACACAGCCACCGCCGTGACATGGATGGTCGAAAACGTCGGGAAAATCGCGAAAGCGTTGAAAGCCAAAGGAGTAGTTTTCGAACACTACGACTTGCCGGGCATGAAACGGAAGGGCGATGTGCACAGCGGCGGGGATATGGAAGCCGCGTGGTTCAAGGATCCGGACGGGAATATCCACGCGATCGTCAGTGGGTGACATCGCTTTTTCCTCTCCGGCTCCTGCCACCGTGCGGATGCAAACAAAAACGCACCGGCTCCCAAGCCGGTGCGTTTTGTGTTCTGTCGGAATTGGCTCAGACGGCGTTGCCGGCTTTGTCCAAGCGGACCACCACGGAGCGGCCGCGGAAGCGGACGCCCTGTAGCGAGGTGATGACGTGTTCGGCGAGTTCGCCGGGGACTTCGACCAACGAGAACCGGTCGGCCACGTCGATGTTGCCGATGTCCTTCGACGACAGACCGAGTTCGTTTTCCAGGGTGGTCATCAGGTCGCGGCGGCCCACGCCGGTCTCGCGGCCGGCGCCGATGAAGACCTTCGTCATGCTCGCCGCTTGGTTGGTCGGGCCGCCGCTGTAACCACCCGGGCGCGGGCGACCGGGGCCGGGCCGGCTGTCCATCGGCCGGTTGCGGCCGAAGGGCGGACGCGCCGGACCACTGTTGTTGTAGCCGCTGGGGGCCGGGCGGTTTTGCGGCATGTTCGGCGACGGGATGTCTGGGCCGTCGTCGGTCGGGTGCGTCAGCTTCACGAGGAGCGCCGCCGTGGCGAGGGCGACTTCGTTCGGTTTGAAATCTTTCAGCAGCGGTTCGATCAAGGCCTGGGCCTTTTCGATCCCGCCGGTTGTCAGGGCTTCGCGGATCTCGTCGCGGGTCCGTTCGAGCCGCCGGGTGACGAGGTCGGTTTTCGTCGGCACGGCCGGGGTGTTGAAACGGCGACCCGTGAGGCGTTCGATCGATTGCAGCAAGAAGCGTTCGCGCGGTTCGGCGAGCGTGATCGCCACGCCTTCGCGGCCGGCGCGGCCGGTGCGGCCGATGCGGTGGACGTACGTTTCCGCCGATTCGGGCACGTTGAAGTTGATGACGTGCGACAGGTGGTCGATGTCGAGGCCGCGCGCCGCCACGTCGGTGGCGACGAGGACTTTGATCGTCCCTTCGCGGAACTTCCGCATCACGCGGTCGCGCTGATCTTGCGTCAGGCCGCCGTGGATCGACTCGGGGCGGTAGCCGCGACCGTTGAGGGTGTCGGCGACGCCGTCTGCATCGGCACGCGTCCGGCAGAAGACGAGCGCCGCCGTCGGAGCTTCGAAATCGAGGACGCGGGCCAGCGCAGCGGCTTTGTAATCGCGCTGGACGACGTACACGACTTCGCGCACCTTCGGGGCTTCCCCGGCGGCGAGCTTGGCCTTCAGCACTTCGATCCGCACCGGTTTGTTCTGGTGCTTCGCGGCCATCTGGGCGATGCGCGGCGGCATCGTCGCCGAGAACAGCGCCGTCTGGCGCTCCTTCGGCGTCTCGGTGAGGATCGCGTCGAGGTCTTCGGCGAAGCCCATGTCGAGCATCTCGTCGGCTTCGTCGAGCACGACCGTCTGGATGTTGCCGAAGTTCACGGTGCCGCGGCGGATGTGGTCGAGCGCGCGACCGGGCGTGGCGACGACGATGTCGGCCTTAGCCCGGATGGCCCGCGTTTGTTCCGCGAAGCCGGAGCCGCCGTACACGGCGACGACTTTGATTTTCAGGGGCGCGCCGTACTCGGTGATGGCATTGGCCACTTGGATGGCGAGTTCGCGCGTCGGCACCAGCACGAGGGCCGAAGGGCGCTCGCGGTTGGGGTTCAGATTCAATTTGTGGATGATCGGCAATGCGAACGCCGCGGTTTTGCCGGTACCCGTGGAAGCGAGGCCGATGAGATCTTTGCCTTCCAGCAGCACCGGGATGCTCTCGCGCTGGATGGGGGTCGGTTCGGCGTAACCGTTGGCCGTGAGGGCTTCGACGAGTTTGATATCGAGGCCGAGATCCGCAAATGTTTTACCTTCGGTCGCCTTCGGCGCAGTCGGGGGCGTGTTCGAGTCGGTCAAGAAACGTACCTTCCTCCCGGAGGAAATCCGGGAACGATTGAGGAGAATAGCAGGCCGGGGAAAGTGCCGCAGAAGTGCGGGAGTAACCCCGATGCGTCATCGAGAACTAGCAGTATAGGGGGC